>JANMCN010000223.1:0-16539 GCA_031361295.1 Acidobacteriota bacterium
GCGGCGTTCTCCTGCACGGCCCGCCATTCGGTGGCCGGGACCCTCGGTTCGAGCCGCGTCAGGGTATCGGCCAGGCGCGCCCGGCTGATGACCAAATCCGCAATCATGCGCATCAGCTCGTCGAGCTTTGCGAGATCGACCCGGACATAGTGGGATGCCGGAGCGAGCGATCCCTGCGACCCGGCCACGTCCACGTCAGGTCCGGCCGACTCGTTCGGCGCGTTCACGCCTCCATTGGAAGGTCCGGCAGTCACCGCGGCCGGCGCGGCACTGAGCCCGTCGTGGGCCCACGCCTCCAGCGTCTGCGCGTCCAGGTTCCCGGAGAAGCCGAACTCGAACGCGATGCCCGTTTCGAGAATCCTGGGGCTCGCGTGAAGAATGGCCCCGCGCTCGCGCAGGAGCGCGCGGACGGTGTCCACGGTGATGCCGCGGGCGTTCAGTTCCAGGGACGGAACGAATGTGACGATCCATGGAGCGTCCCCGGTGTGCGACTCGGGAGCCCGCACGGTCCCCGCCGCGCCGCCAGCTGGCCCCGCGACGGCGACGATGCGGTCGAGCACGGCGGCGATTGCCGGCGGAGCCGCGTTGTCTCGACGCGACTTGACCACGCGTTCAAGCGCGTCGACGCCCTCGATGAGCGCGTCCACCCCGCTCTGCGACAAGGCGGTCTCCCCCTGGCGCAGCGCCCGGAGGTAACTCTCCATTTCGTGCGCGAGCAGCTCCGCATCGCGCAGTTCGACCATCCCCGAGATGCCCTTGATCGAATGGAAGCTCCGGAACAGCTCTTCCAGCACGCGATCGTCCGGGCGGCCGGTGCGCACCGTCCGCTCGAGACCGAGGAGCAGGTCCCGGAGCGAGGCGAGATGCTCGTCGCACTCGGCGAAGTAATCGTCCATGAACCCCGCAATGAACTGATCGTGATCAGACATTGTGCAGGCCCTGGTCCCCGGCGGCCGGGACGTCCGGGTTCACGAGCTCCCGCACGCGTGAGGCGAGGACCTGCGGCGTGAAGGGTTTGGTCAGGTACATCGAGGCGCCGGCCTCCATCACCGCGCCCCGGCTGGCATCGTCCGCCCGGGTCGTGAGCACGATCACGGGGATGCGGCGATAGGCGTTGTGGCTGCGCACGAACCTGAGGACCTCCAGGCCGTGCATGTCGGGCATGTTCAGATCCAGGACCATCAGCGCCAGGGGATGGAGCGCGAGCTGCTCCAGCGCCTCGAGGCCTGTCGCGGCTTCGACGAACCCGCCCGTGCACACCTCGCGCAACGACGAGATGACCATGCGGCGGATGGTCGGCGAATCGTCAACGACCAGGGTGGTGTCCATAGGGGATCCGCAGTCTTCCATTGTGCACCCCCCCGATGGAAGCCGGCTCGGTCAGATGCGCGAAACTGCACAAATTCCCAGCTCTACAATACAGCTTGGCCTAGCGCCCTGTCCTGGTCAACCGCAAAGGGCTTTCCGTCCCCCTGCCGGCGCCGCGTCACCACAGGAGACGAAATCCGAGCTGCAGCTGGCGCGGATCCGACGTCGCCGTAATCGTCCCGAAGCCGGCGGCACTGCGGTTGCCGTTCGGTGTGCGGAAATTCGTGCGATTCAGCGCGTTGAAGGCCTCGAGCCGGAACTCGAGGCGTGCGGGGCCGCCGAGCGCGAACTTCTTCGAGGCCGCGAGGTCGGCCTGCCAGAAGTTCGGCCCGCGCACGGAATTCCGGGCGGCATCACCGAACGGCTGGCTCGGGTCGGTCGGGATCAGCACACAGGCTTTGTTGAACCAATTGGTGAGGGTCCGACTGCCCCCCGACGTCATCGGATCGCAGGTCACGTTCGGGCGGTAATTGTTGGCTCCCCGGAAGTCCTGCGCGATGCCCGACACGATGAAGGTCGCGCCGGGATTGTAGGTGAAAGTCACCGGCTCGCCGGCAAAGACCGAGTTGATCCCCGCGATCTCCCACCCGCCAATCACGGCGTCGAGCGCAGTCGAGGCGTGCGAGCCCCACCGCTGGCCGTGTCCGAAGGGCAGCGTCCACACGAAGCTCGTCGTGCTGTTGTAAGGCTGATCGTAATTGGAGATGCCGAAGTCCGCCCCCCGGTTGCGGAAGTCCTGGGGTGACGGGCTGTTGCCGTTGGAGTTCTCGAGCGACTGCGACCCGTTGTCCTCGGCCTTCGAGACGGTGAGGGAGCTCAGGACCTTCACGTCGCGGCGCATCCGCCAGTCCACCTTGGCCTGGAGGGCCTTGTAGCGCGACCTGCCGCCGTTGAACGGATGCGTGATGTCCGAGTATCCCGGGATGGGCCGTCGATCCTGCAGGGGAATCGTGCCGGCGGCATTGTTCGGGGCCGCCTGGTTGTAATTCGCGAACAGGAGGAGGTCGTCTGCCCGGTTCCCGACGTAGGCGACGTCGAGCAGCATGTTGTGCACCAGCTCACGCTGGACGGAGATGTACCAGCTCTGAACGGGGCTGGAATGGAAATCCTTCGGCATGTAGGTGATGTTCGCCGTCAGCGGATTGAACCGAGAGGGATCGGCCAGCCCGGCCGGGTAGCCGAGCTCCGCCGGCACGAACCCGGGCGCCGTCGGCACGGTCTGGTTCACGACGGCGTTGATCACCTGCGGACCGTTGATCGGCAGCAGGTCGCCGCCGCCGGCGCGGCTGAAGTGCACGTAGCTGACGCCGTATCCGCCGCGCACCACCGTCCGCGGTGTCAGGGTGTATGCGAACCCGAGGCGGGGCCCGACGTTGTTGCGATCGGGATTGACCAGGGCCCGGTCGTAGATCGATCCGCTCCTGGCTATCACCATCGACTTCGTTGCGGGATCGAAGTTGGAGAGCACGTTGTCTTTCTCCCAGTAGGGAGTCGAGTATTCGTACCGGAGGCCCACGTTCAGGGTCAGGCGGCTCGACGCGCGCCAGTCGTCCTGCACGTACGCGAAGTGCATGTGGCGGCGCAGATTCGCGACGAGCACGCTGCTCAGCGCGTACTGCGCCCGGAGGCCGAGCATGAAGTCCGCGAGATTGTAGAGGTTGCTCGACGCCGCGCCGGCCGGCCGCGTGAACTGCCCGTTGTAGGTGTCACGCCCGTAGAGCGGGTTGACGTCCTGCACTTCGGTCTCGATGCCCTGGAACTCGTAGCCCGACTTGAGCGAATGCGGCCCGGACGTCCACGTGTAGTTGATCTTCGGGTTGTAGACGGTCGGGTATTGCCACTGGGGATTCGTGGCCTGTCTGCCCAGATCCGAATAGCCGGTAATCAGCTGTGTCGGCAGGCCTCCAGCCAGGCGCGCATCCGCAGGCAGGCCGGGCAGGCCGAACTGGTCGAATGCGCTGTCGCTGCCGAGGGCGGGTGGATTCTTCCCGGCCTGGGTCCGGGAGTACCCCAGCCGCGCTTCGAGCAGCGAACGATCGCTGGTAATCCACGTCACTCCGAGGACCGCCTGCCGATTCCTCACATAGATGTGGCCGTTGCCGGCGCCCCCGGATGGCAGAGGGATATTCGGCTGGTCCTCGGTGATGAGATTCCGGAACCCGTACCGCCCGAACATCGACAGCCGCGGGGTCGCCTGAATATCGATCTTGCCCCCCGCCTTGTTGGAGTTGGCCGTGAAGGCCTGAAGCGTCGTGTAGTTGTTGGTATTGGCCGCCACGTTGGCATCGGGCAGCGCCCCCAGGACCTTTCGTGCAAACGCGGTCAGGGGAATCGGCGCGCCGGCCTGGTACAGGGTGCCCGTCCGGGGATCGCGCACATCGACACCGAGGATGCCCTGGCGCTGCACCGGCGTCGCGATGCTCGCGAACCCGGTCAGCTTGCGTGTCTGTCGGAGCCCCTCGTAATCGGCGAAGAAGAACGCCTTGTTGTGGACAATCGGTCCGCCCACTACTCCGCCGAACTGGTTGCGGTCCAGGGTGGGCTTCCCCGTCGCGGGTCTGAAGAACCCGACGGCGTTCAGCGATGTGTCGCGGAGGAACTCCCAGCCGCTGCCGTGGAACGCGTTGGTGCCGCTGCGGTAGTTGACGTCGATCGTGGCCCCGGCGGCGCGCCCGTACTCCGCGCTCATGTTGTTCGTCACCACCTTGAACTCGCCAATCGCGTCGGGCGGGGGCTGCATCACCTGGTTCGAGAACCCCTGGTTGCTCGTGCCGTAGGCGTTGTTGTCGACGCCGTCGATGAGAAAGTTGTTGAAGGTGCTCCGCAGGCCGTTCACGTTGAACGCGCCTTCCCGGGGTGTGTTCCCGGTCGTCAGCGATGAGCCGGCCAGTTTCACGCCCGTGGTCAGCAGCGCGAGGGCGGAATACTCGCGCGAAATCAGGGGCAGCGCCCTGGTCTGATCCCCGGTGATCACCTGGCCGCGCTGGCTCGAATCGGTGTCCACGAGGGAATGCGCCGTGACTTCGACCTTCTCGGTGAGCTGACCGGGCGCAATCTGCATGTCGACGCGCAGGCGGGCCCCCACCTGAACCTGCACGTCGTCGGCCACCGCGATCGCGAACCCGCTCTTCTCCGCGGTGGCGACATACCGGCCTGGCTTCACCGCCCCGAACTCGTAGTTGCCATCGGCGCCGGAGATCCGCACCATGGAAATCCCGGTCTCCACCGCCGTCAGCGTGACCTTGGCGGTCGGAACGATCGCGCCTGAGGCATCACGCACCGTGCCGACGACCGCCGCGGAATCGAATTGCGCGTACGCCGGTGACCCAATCAGAAGAAGCGCGCAGACACACGCGAACAGTAATCGCATTCAGCACCTCGGAAAGGACGCCCGGACCGGGACATACGAAGGGTGAGAGGGTAACCCGGAATTGTCACGGGGGTGCAAGGAGCGTGCGAAGACTGGGTGACGGTGAACGGGGCCACCGTGCCAGGAGTGCGGGGCAGCACGCGTGTCAGAGCGCGGGCCTCTACAAGGTGGTGAGCTGTCGGGAGAGGGGCTCGGCGATCGCGTCGGCCAGCTGCGCCAGGTCCGCCTGCCCGAGATCGCCCACCACGAAGATCGCATACCGGGCCGTCCGTAGAGAGACGACGGACAGCGAGTCGATGCGCTCCTCGTGTCGCCCGACACGGGCGGCACCCGGGAGGGTGAGCGGAAGGCCTCCGAGGCTTGACGTGACGAGCAGCGACACACGCGCCCCGCGGTAGCTGAGCACGACGTGCGCGAACCGCTGTCCTTCGTACACACAGGCGTGTCGCTCGAGCACGTGGGCCGCGCCGGCCACCGTCGTCACGTCGGCCGCCGGCAGGCTCTCCAGCACGCCATAGATGCCGCCATATCGCTGCGCGGCTTCCGCCAGTGGAATCGGGTGCTCAGCCAGCCGGAACTCCAGCGCGCAGTTGCGGTGATCGCCCACCGCGGCGCGTGCCAGGGCGGCGGTCGCCGCCAGCCACTCGCGCCCCCGGTAGGTCGCGCCGAGTCCGACGGCCAGCAGCACCATCGCGGCCAGGGCCCACCACCGCGGTACCCTGAACGCCCGACGCGGCCCGGCCGTCAGCGCGGCCTGTTCGAGGGTGGTCCGCAGCTGCGCCACGAACTCCGGCGTCGGATCGAGGTCCGGCCGGTCGTGGAACGCCCGCCGGAGGGCCGCCCGCAGCGAGCGCCGGGCCGCGACATCGGCGCAGCACGCGGGACACGTCTGCAGGTGACGCAGAATCTCATGGTTCGTCTCGGTGAGGAGCTCGTCACCCACGAACGAATCCGCCATCTCCCGAACATCACGGCATTCCATACCAGGGTGCCTCACGATTCGGCGCGCCGACGGCCGGACCCGGCCCCCGAGGCGCCCAGCTCCTGCCGAAGCAGCGCACGTCCACGATGGAGCCGGGACATCACCGTTCCGAGCGGTATGGCCAGGGCGTCCGCCATCTCCTTGTAGGTCAGGTCTTCCACGTCGCAGAGCACGATCACTTCCCGGAATTTTTCCGGAATCCGGCCGAGCGCACTCAGCAGGTCTTCGTCGGTGAGATCCTGGGGCACTGGGGGCACGAAGGGCGTCGCATAGGCGATCCGGTCCTCGGGATCGTCGGCGATCGGGGACCGCTGGCGCGCCCGGTGACGGTTGCTCCGCACGTGCTGCAGGATCGTGACGAGCCAGGCTCCGCAGTTGGTGCCCGGTTGAAACCGGTGAAACGACTGGAGCGCCTGTATCATCGTTTCCTGCACCAAGTCCTCGGCCTCCGGACGATTCCTCTCGAACCACAACGCGAGACGGAACAGCCGGTTGACGTGCGGCAGCGCTTCCGCCTCGAAGGTGGCCCACACGTGCTCGGCGGCGGCTGGCGGTCGCTTCTGTACCATCGACGTCCTGCGTGGACCCTCTCTACAAGCATGATGTCTCACACCGCGGGGTTTATTCCCGGATCCCCCCGGGACTGCGGGAATAAATTGCCGCGCCGCGGGTATATCCCGCCAAGACGCGGTATCGTTGCTCGCCCGCGTTGTCGCGTCCGTGGAGCTCGGAAACCGTCCGTAGGCCGAAGGAGCACGCTGCCACATGGATCCTGACGACCGTCGTGTCACCCGACGCGAGCTGCTGAAGCTGAGCCCGCTGGTGCTGCTCGGAGGATTTGCCGTCCCCACCGTCCAGCGGCGACTGCTCGACGCGGGTGTGGCGTTGAGCGATCGCACGTCGGGACTGCTGTTTCGCGGGGGCCATCTCGCGCCGACCTTCAGCGACGCCGACGTCGTCCCGTTCGATCGATTTCCGTACAACGGGTATGACGTGCTGGAGCCGGAGTTCGACCTCGACCGGTGGTCGCTTGCGGTCGGCGGGGCGGTCAGTCGTGCGGGCCGCTACAGCCTCAAGCAGATCCAGGCGCTCCCCAAGGTGACGCAGAACACCCGGCACGTGTGCGTTGAGGGCTGGGATGCGATCGGACGGTTCGGAGGGGCGAGACTCGGCGATTTCCTCGATCTGATAGGTGCCGACCCGCGCGCACGATTCATCGCGGTCACGTGCGCCGACGACTACTACGAGTCGCTCGACATTGCGACCGCCCGGCAGCCGCAATCGCTCCTCTGCTACGAGATGTACGACCGGCCGCTCGACCGCGGTCATGGGGCTCCGCTGCGTCTGCAGCTGCCCACCAAGCTCGGGTACAAGCAGGCGAAGTACCTGACGACGCTCGAGGTCATGCACGTCCTGCCCGCCAGGAGCGGGTATTGGAGCGACCAGGGTTACAGCTGGCACGGGGGGCTGTGATGACCACGCCCACACCGGCCCGACGCCCCGTTTACGAGCATCCGACAGTCGTTCGCTTGTGTCACTGGAGCAACGCGGTCGCGGTCACCGTGCTGACTCTGAGCGGGTTGAAGATCTTCAGCGCGTTTCCGAGCCTCGGCCAGAAGGTTCCCGAACGGGATCTCGTCGCAGAAGTGCCAAAGCTGATCACGCTGGGCGGCTGGCTCGGCGGCGCCCTGCAGTGGCACCTGACGTTCATGTGGATCTTTGCCGCCGGAGGCGTGGCGTATGTGATCGCACAACTCGCCAGCGGCCATTACCGCACCGTCGCGTTCACCCGGCGCGACGTGCCGGGCGTATGGCCCATGGCGCGGCACTATTTCTTCTTCGGGCCGAAGCCGGCGCCCACCGCGCAATACAATCCCCTGCAGAAGCTCGCGTACACGACGGCCATCCTGCTCGGCGCGGTGTCGCTGCTCACCGGGCTCGTGATGTACAAGCCGGCGCAGCTGTCGATGCTCGGGTGGCTGTTCGGGGGCTATCACGGCGCGCGGATCGTCCACTTTCTCGCGATGTGCGGGATGCTGTCGTTCATACCCGGGCACCTGGTGATGGTCGCGATCCACGGGTGGGACAACTTCATGTCCATGCTCACCGGCTGGAAACGGAAACCGGAATACGCGCCGCCGAAGGCCAATCCATGACGACCCCCAGGGTACTCACGATGACGTCGGGCGCGGTGGCGCTGCTGGTCGGTGGCTGGGTTGTCGCCGTCGCCTCCGGACGACCCGAGACGCTGCGCTCCCGACACAGCGACCCTGCGGCGACCGCGCCGGCATCGACGGTCGCCGTCACGCCGAATGGCAAGCTCTATCACCGTCCCGCGTGCACGTTCATCCACGGTCCGGCCCTCCTCGAGTCGGGCCCGCAGGCGGTCGCCGACGGCTACACGCCCTGCACACGCTGCATGAAGCCGTAGCGGCGCCGCCTTCGCGTGCGCGTGTTCGATGCGCTTTCGTATCGACGCCAATCGCGGGAAAGTGGTAGCGTGCCGGAATACAGTTGGTGCGGACCACCAATGGGAGGTTTCGGATGCCCATCGACAACGAGAGCGTGGGTCGACGTTCGTTTCTGGCGTGGGCCGGCATGGGTGCCGCCGGCATTGCCGTTCGGCCGTCAGCACGGCAGGCCCCGCCGCCGAAACCGCCGGCCGCCACGGACCACCCGCTGTATGTGCCGGCGCGCGACATCAAGTGGCAGCCCATCGCGCCCGATGCCGGAGAGTGGTCCCCGGAGATCGCCATCCTGCATGTCGCCCCGGACACCCAGGCGACACAGCTGATGATCCGCGTACCGCGAGGACAGCACGTACCTCCGCACTGGCACAGCGCAAACGAGACTCACACCATTCTCAGCGGTGCGTTTCTGATGGAGTGCGACGGGCAGAAGACGGAGCTCGGTCCCGGATCGTTCAACTACATGCCCGCCCGGATGGTCCACCAGGCGTGGACGAAGGCTGACGAAGGCGCGCTCCTCTTCATCACGGTGGATGGGCCGTGGGACGTCAACTTCATGACGCCGCCCACGTTCGGCAAGCCTGGCGCCTGAGCGAGCCGTGGACGTCGTCCCTCGTCGAGGCCAACGCTGGTAACATCGGCGGATGCCTGAAGAACCCGAGATCGACGCGGACCGCGTCCGGGAGAGCATCGATGATCCGCCGTCCGTCTCCCTCCTCCGCAGCATAGCCCTGACAACAGCGCTCCTCGCCGCCGTGGGCGCCATCGCGGCGCTCCGGGCCGGGGGCACCGTGAACGAGGCCCTCGTCCTGAAGACCGAAGCCGCGCGGCTCCAGGCCGAAGCCTCGGATCAGTGGGCCTATTACCAGGCCAAGGGGGTCAAGGCGAGCATCGAGGAGACCACGAAGGCGGTCTGGGCGGCGGCAGGCAAGACGCCACCGCCCGCCCTCGAGCGGAACATCGAGCGCTACGCGGCCGAACAGAAGGAGATCGAAAAGGCCGCTCGCGAGAAGGAGCGCGAACGCGACGACAAATCGTCCGAGGCCGATGCGCTGATTCGGCGCCACGAGCGGTTCGCCAACAGCGTCGCCTTCATCCAGGTGTCGATTGCGCTCGGAGCCGTGGCGGCCCTGACGAGAAACCGTGCCATCTGGTTCGGTTCCGTGGGGCTCGGGGCGATTGGTACCGGCATGTTCCTCCTGACACTCTCGCGCTGAGCGCACCGGGTGGTGGTGCGATCGCCGGACTGATCCTCGCGAACCTAGTCACGCATGTAGTGACAGGTGTACCCGCCGGGGTGCTTCTTCAGGTAATCCTGGTGGTAGTCTTCCGCGCTGTACCAGGTGGAGGCCGGCTCGATGGTCGTGGTGATCGGCCGCTTCCACTTCCCTGACGCCGCGACGCGCGCTTTCACCCGCTCGGCCGTGCTGGCCTGCCCGGGGCTCTGCGGAAAAATCGCCGAGCGGTACTGCGTCCCGGCGTCGTTGCCTTGGCGGTTGAGCGTGGTCGGGTCGTGCAGCTTGAAGAACCAGTGCTCGAGCAGGCCCTCGTAACTGAGCACGGACGGGTCGAACGTCACGCGAATCGCCTCCGCATGCCCTGACTTGCTGTCGTGCGTGTCGTGATACGTCGGATTCTCCAGCCATCCGCCGGTGTAGCCCACGTCGGTGTCGATCACGCCGGGCACGGCCCGGAGGATCTCCTCGACGCCCCAGAAACAGCCGCCGGCGAGAACCGCCACTTCGACCTGCGTCTCGCCCGGAGTCGTCGCGTGGGTCGCGCTGCCCTCGTTGTTCATCCCCGCCCTCCTGCGTCGATTATGACAGGCTCAGACATCTCGCGGGATGCACGAGGCGAGGCCCATGCTGCCGCCATCACGCCTCCTCCTTCCGAATTACGCGGTCCGGGTGCCGATTACGCTGCTCGAAACTGGCGGCTCGCGTTCGGAAGAAAATCGGCCGCTTACCGCCGGACTCAGAAGGCACAGTGATTGCCAGCGAGCCTGCAGGAGGCTCTTCTCATGTCACAGAAAAATCCGGAACCAACGGCAATAGGTCGTCGCGACTTTACCCTGCAGGCTGCTCTCGCACTTCTCGCCGGCGTCATCATCACCATCGACGGGTGCGGGGGCAGCAGCCATCCGACGTCACCCACTCCGGTGGTGAGTGACGTGCCCGGCACAATCTCGGGCAATCACGGCCACTCAGCCACGATCAATGCCGCGCAGATTACAGCCGCGAATGCCGTGTCATTGGATATTCAAGGGGCCTCATCCCATCCCCATACGGTGGAGGTCACCCAGGCCGACCTCCGCAACCTGCAAAACCGTCAGGCCGTCGCGAAAGACTCCACGACCAATAACGGCCACCAGCATACGGTGACGTTCACTCCCGCATAACAGCAGCGACGCAACCGTCGGGCCGAGGCGCCCCCATCCCCGGCCCGCCGGCGTGCTCGCGCGCAAGGGCACTGATGGGACGCGTCAGCGCCCGGCCGTGTCGCCACTCGCGGCAAGACACTTACGCACAGCCGCGATGAGCTGATCCGACGAGACAGGTTTCCGAAGGACGCAGGCGGCGTCCAGTCCGTCGTAATGGTCTGACGAACCGGTCACGACGAGGATGGGGAGATGTCGCGTGTGAGGCTGCGCCGCGATTTCCCGGCGCACCGAAATGCCCGACACGTGGGGCAACCCGAGGTCGAGGATGATGAGATCCGGGGGGCTCTGGTCCACCTGTCGCAGGGCCGCGAGGCCATCGCCCGCCTCCGACACCTCGAATCCAGCGAGTACGAGCGCGACCCGAAATGCGTCGCGCAGTTGCTCGTCATCCTCGACAATCAGGATTCGCGAACGCATCGCCCACAGGATAGCGCATTTATTGTTTAATGCCGTCCCGAACAAAAGCTGAGTTTCGCATTCGGCTGGACAATCCCCGAGGTCAATCGTGCGCCAGCCCCATCGGCAGGTCGCGCCGCCTCTGCCGGACGAGATGATTCATGCGCTCGGCGAGGTGGCCGAAGGCGTCCGCGACCCTGCGAAGTTGACGATTCTCGCGCTCCAGCCGCTCACGCGTCTCCCGGCAACGCTCCAGCTTCCGACTGTCGCTCCGATTCGTCATGCTCCCTCCTGAAGCTCAGGAGCAAATCGCCTTCCAGTCGCCGCGTCCGGGCTCAGCCGCTTTCATCCTTGAAAATTGCTCTGATTGGAACCTGGAGGCTCATCCCTTTTTGACACGATGAAAAAAAGTCGCGGCGATTCAGGCCGAGCTTGCGTGCGTAGGCGCTGTGCTGGGACCGTTACTGCCGGGCCGCCGTACGCAGGTGGGAGACCAGCTGCCAGCGCTGTGCGGCGGGCAGGAAGCTGAAGCTGGGCATCCCCCCACGCGTGTTGCCGCTGGAAATCTTCCAGAACAATGCCCCATCGCTCTGCTGCTGCACGCGGCCCGTCATCAGGTTGGGTCCACGGCTGGTGCCCGTGCCGTCCGACGCGTGACACGCCGCACAGCGCTGCAGGAAGACCTTGGTCCCGCCCGCCCACGTGTCGGGTTGATGCTGCAATGGATTCCGGTGCTCGTCGGCCGCGCGCGGCGCTGCCCACGTCCGCGAACCTTTCTCCTGGGTGTCCGCGGCGGCGACGGCGAGGATTCCGGTCGCGAGGCAGATTCCCGTGAGCATCACGATCGTGTGTCGCATCATCGCCGCCCCACCGGAAGCTCGTACCCCAGCCCGAACCGGATGAGATATCGCTCGGCCGTCTCCGTCAGGCCGAAGCCCACCGACGCCTTGAGCGACGTGCGGGCACCCAGCCGCCAGCCGACCACGGGCGCGACGTAATGACGCTGTCCGGCCCGATCGAACGACTGTGAGGAACCAAGGCCGCCGTACACCTCGGCCCCTACGTTGAAATTCTCTGCGCATCTCCGGCAGGAGGTGCCGCGCGCGAGGCCGCCGAGGGGCCGCGACGCCCCCACCGCGTATCCGAACTCGAAACCCTCGCTCTCGGAAAGGTTCTTCTCCACGATGACGTTCTCCGACAGGTTCCATCCGCGCACCGTGCTCGACAGGATCAGCTTGCCCTCGAGTTCGTGGGCGTATTTCATGCGCAGTTCGTCGATGGGCTCGAACGGCACGCCCCCTGACCCGACGATCTCTTTCTGGATGCGACTCGCCTCGTTGATGTTCTCGTACTCGACGTAGATGACGGGATTCACCCTTCGCTCGGTCTCGAATGGCCGGAACCGGTTCTCGAGCCGCCAGCCGGTGAATGCGCGTCCGTCGCCGCGCGTGGCGACCCCTTCCAGGTAAAACTCCGTCGTCCACCACCCCGTCACGCCGAACTCCACCTCGAGCCACGGCGCCGTATAAGCATGCCGACCGCGTTTCGGCAGTCCCGTCGTGGTCACGAGCGCGATTTCGAGGTTGCCCGGCTCCTCGAGGTAGTGATCGTACGTGACGAAATACGCACTCTCCTGCGCGGCCGCGGGTAAGACTGAGCCAGTGATCACGAACAGCAGAAGAGCGAGGCGCGCACACAGCGACACAGGGACTCCGTCGCGGAGGATTTCCGCACAAGGAGACCGAACGCGCGCCAGTTTGCGCCGGGAGAATCCGTCGGCTACACTGCAGCAGAACGTCGCGTCGGGCTCGGGCCAGCCGTTTCCAGGCGGCGTTCAACGCCCGCCATGTGTCTTCACCACACCTGGCGGGCAACTTGTGTACGCGCACCCGGCCGAATGATTACGGCGTCGAAATCGTAGCGGGTTGAAATCCGACCTGTCAAGTCGGATTTCGGGTCCCACGCGGTAGCCACTGGTCCGAATGGGGTCCGCGCAGTCAGAGCGCGGTCGCAACCCTGGAGATGATGTCGTGCAGGCGCTGCACGCCCTCGGTCAGTGCGGCAGGTCCGGGCTGCAGGATGTACGTGGACTTGATTTCGTAGATGTGTCCGTTCCGCACGGCCGGGATCCGATCCCAGCCAGGCCGCGACGCGATCCTGGCCGTCCGCACGGGCTTGCCGCACCACGATGCGACGATGATCTCAGGCGCGGCGGCAATCACCTGGTCGCTCGAGACGATGCGTTCTTTCCCCAGTCTCGAGTCGCGCAGAGCGGGAAACACCGGTTCGCCGCCGGCTATCGCGACGAGCTCCTCGACCCACCTGATGCCGCTGATGAGGGGGTCGTCCCATTCTTCGAAGTACACCCGGCAACGCAGGGGCAGCCGCGCCCCCGCGTCGCGGATATCGTGAAGTCCGCGCTCGAGGCGCGCCACCAGGGCGTCGGCCTTGTCCGGGACCCCGACGATGCCGCCGAGGACCCGGATCATCTGCAGGATCTCGGCAACGCTCCGCTGGTTGAACGTGAAGACGGGGAAGCCCCGCTTGACGAGCTCCGTCGCAATCCCGGCCTGCAGGTCCGAAAACGCCAGGATCAGGTCTGGCGCCAGGGCCTCGATTTTATCGAACCGTGCATGGAGGTAGGACGACACCCTGGGTTTCTTCCGGGCTTCCGGCGGACGCACGGTGTAGCCGCTGACGCCGGCGACGCGATCGCCTTCGCCAAGGAGGTACAGCGTTTCGGTGGTCTCTTCGGTCAGGCAGATGATCCGGCGTGGATACATGGCACGACCGCGGTCAGGAGAGCGACGGAGTCAGATCGGCGAACACGTATCCATCCCGGTTCACGACCGTTCCCACGGTGACGTCGATCGGATGACGGAACATCGGGCCGGCGCACGCGAACGAGTGGAACTCACCGTTCTCGCCGCAGGCATCCACGTCGGCCGGCAGCGCGGCGAGGAGTGCGCCGTCGAACGCGCGTCCCGCAAAGCTTTCGTCGAGCTTCCGGGGATCCACGCACGTCAGCCGTGCCTCCAACCCGCCGTCGATCATCTCGCGGGCCAGTTCCGCCGTGGACTTTGTCTTCCAGAGCGGGAACAGCGGCTCGAGGCCCGTTCCAGCCAGGCGCTCTTCACGATAACGGCGTACATCCTCGAGGAACAGGTCGCCGAACGCCACGTGGGTGAACCCGTCCCCGACGGCGCGACGAACCGCGAGCGCCATGCGCGCCTCATACTCGGCATTCGAGCATGGCCAGGAGAGCGGCACGACATGGAGGGGCAGCCCGACGGCCTGGGCCTGGACCTCCAGCAGTTCGCGCCGGACCGCGTGCATCGCGACGCGGTCGAACGCCTCATTCGTCGTCGTCAACAGGCCCGCGGCGGCTTCGCCGTACTTCTGGCGCAGGAGATGGAGCATCCAGGCCGAGTCTTTTCCTGTGGACCAGGAGACCAGGATTTTCACTCGATGCGCTCTCGGGCGCGACAGGAGCTGATCACGTCCCATCCGCCTAAGTCGGTGCTCCAGACGCGGACGACGGCTTCAGAATGCGGCATGTTCAGGGAAACGCATCAGTATATCGCCGCGACGACCGGACATGTCGCGTCTACCGGCGTTGCCCGAACACGCCCGTCTGACGACGCATCCGTGTGTGGCTGGGACCCGCGAATCGCGGCGCCCGTGGTGGCGCAGGGGACCGCGTGCGAAGGGCTCCCGCGCGCCATCCCGGCTGCGCAAGCTATACTCGTGGAGATCAGATTCGACAATCGGCTTCGGATGGATGACCTTGGTGGGAATTCCGCTGGCCGCACCGCTCGTGAGCTCATCTGGCGCGGCCCTCTCAGCCGCGCAGGCTTCGCCGTTCTCCTGTTGTGTCATGAGCTCCTCCGTCGCCTCGTCTCCCTGCGCGTGGGAAGCGCCGACCCCGGCCGGTCGTCGATCGATTCATCCACGGTTCGCGAACGCCATCGCGGATTGGAATAGGGCAAGAGGATGACCAGATGAACACGGACGGCTTTTCCCCCGCGGGTATTGGTGAGCTCGACGCCGCCGTGCAGCGCCTGGTCACGATCCGCTCCGCGCATGACCGTGGCGGATCGCCGCTCGTGAAGCAGACGCTGGCGGAGATCGACCACGTGATCGAAGAGCTGCAGGTCATGTTCGAGGAGCTGTCGCAGGGGCGCGACGACGCGCAGCGGATGATGGACGCGGTCGCGCAGGAGCGGCGCCGGCGGCTCGAATTGATGGAGGCGCTGTCGGTCGCGTGCGTGTTCACCGACGCGCGGGGCACGATTCGGGAGGCCAACACTTCGGCGCTGCTGCTCCTGCGCGGGTCGGTCGCGGGGCTGGGCCGCGATTCGCTCTGCGACCTCGCGGCCGACCCCGGGGCGTGCGAGGCCCTCCTCACGCGCGCGGCGGTCGAGGGCGGGATTCGCGACACGTTCCTCGTGCGACCGCACGGCGGCGATCCGATGGCCGTGACGGCATCGGTGGCGAAGCTGCGGAACCTCGAGCCGCCGCTCTGGCGCTGGTTCCTGCAGCGGGCGTGATATACTTTCCGTCTTGCCTCGTGCGTCAGTGGGCCGCTAGCTCAATTGGTAGAGCAGCAGACTCTTAATCTGCGGGTTGATGGTTCGATTCCATCGCGGCTCACCACTCTTTCATCAGCACACTCAGACGCCGCTAAGTACTTGAAGAGTGGTGCCGTTACGGCGGTTCGATTAAACCGATTTCCGTCGAACGCGATTCCTTCAGGAAAGAACAACTGCTGCAGCCGCTGCTTGTAATCGAGCGACGCCTGCACCCAGAGGTCTGACGCCCGCGGCAGAATGCGTTCTGCGAAGGCCAGGATGCCCTCTACGTCGAGTTCATCGACGGCCTCGGCGTGATAGTCGATCTTGGCGAGCGTCAATTCCTCGCGTAGCTTGTCGCGTTGACGGCCGTAGGTCGTGACGTCGATCGCCTCTGCGTAGAGGAATGCCTCGTCCAGCTTGTCCAGCTTCTGCTGGATGGCACTCACCCGTCGTTGCTGTTCCGCCGTCCGATCCTTCGCTTCAGCCCGACGCTGCTCCCACACGCAGAGGATTCGATCCTTGACCAGCCGCATGTAGCCAGGCGTTGGCTGCAACAATGCGAGCTCATCGACGAAGGCCCCTTCCAGCGTCGCCTTGCTAATGTTGACCGCCCGGCACTGCCGCTGGCAGTGGTAGTACGCGTAATGGCCGTTCCGGCCCTTCGACCAGCTGCCCGTCAGCGGACGGCCGCACGTCTCGCACCGCACGAATCCCCTGAGGGGAAAATCCGGATGATGCCGCGGTCGTGGCCCTGCGACGACGACGCGGCCATCGAGAACCGCCTGCACGCGATAGAACGTGGCCTCGTCGATCAGCGGCTCGAAATCGCCGCGGGTTGCCGTCGAAGCCGGCGCGGATGTTCTTGTACACCGCCTTCAGCTCGATGATCACGAGTGGCAACCCGTTGACGAAACACACGATGTCCGCGCGGCGGTTGTACC
>JANMCN010000229.1:0-74578 GCA_031361295.1 Acidobacteriota bacterium
GCTATCCTCACCGCGGATGGTCATCAAGGCATCGGCGGCGTCCGAGATCGGTCACCTCATCGAGGCGCTGGGAGGGGACGATGACGTCCGGCGTGAGGCCGCCATTGCCAGGCTCGGCGTCATCGGAGCGAGGGCGGTCGAGCGTCTGGTCTCCGCCTATGCATCGGCCCCCACACGCGAGCTGAAAGTCGCCGTCCTTCGGGCGCTCGAGGTCTCGGGTGACCGCCGGACGGTTGCCGTCGCGAAGGGGGCAATTCGCGAAGGCGGAGACGTGGCGACTGCAGCCGTCGCCGCGCTCGCTCCCCTGCTGGAATCCCCGCACGCCGCGACAGCTGCCGACGTGCTCGATGTGCTCGTCACGGCGGCGCTCGACACGACGGGCGAGAAGCGCATACGTCTCGCATCGTTCCAGGCCATCCAGCACATCCCCCAGGTCGGCGCGCGAATCGCCGACGCGCTCCAGACCGATCCCGACGCCGGCATCAACGCGGCCGCGCACGAGGCGCCCCGCGACAAGGCTGCCGCGGACGCTGTCTGGCAGGACGCCCTCGAAGGGCGGCTTCCCGACCAGCCGGCGCTCCTCCGTGAAGTGGCGCTCACCAAGGCACTCACCGCTCCGCTCGGTGCATTACAGAAGATGATTGACGCGGTGCGCACGATTGAGGGCTCGATGCCGTCCGTGCAGAAGCGCGACCAGTGGCGTGCCGCGAGAGGTGCGCTGCACCAGGCGCTGGCGCTGCGCGGCAGCCGGGTGGCTGTGTACGACCTCAGGGAGACGATCGAAGAAGCGCGCGAGCCCCTCCCGGTCTCCTTCCTTGCCGCCCTCCACGTCGTCGGCGACGAATCCTGCGTCGAATCGCTCGCTGCCGCCTACGCGCGCACGCCCGACAACGACGCCAGGTGGCGACACCAGCTGGGCGCGGCGTTCCGTGCCATCGCGAGCCGGGAGAAAATCACGCGACGGCACGCGGCGTTCAAGCGCATCGCGGCCAGATGGCCCGAGGCGGCGCGAGAGTTGACCACCTAGGCACCCGGGGGCGAGGCTGGCGACATCGGGGTGTCCACACCTCGAACCCGGTTCCGGCTGTCAGTACGACTTCGCGAACCAGGCTTCGAGCGTCGACGGCCGCCCACACTTCACGCACGGGCCCGGGATCGCAGCGGACGCCTCGGCGAACGGAATGTTCCGCAGCGTCGCCTGGGTCTCAGCCTTGATCTGCGCTTCGCAATCTCCGCTGCCGCACCACGATGCGATCAGGAAGCCGGGCCGCCCTTCCATGGCCGCCTTGAACTCCTCGTATGACGTGACGCGGCGGGTGTGCTCCTGGCGGAACTGCAGCGCGCGGCGATAGAGCGCGGCCTGGATGTCTTCGAGCAGCGCCACGACCGCGGGGCCGAGGCCGTCCATGTTCGCGGGAAGCTTCTCGCGGGTGTCGCGCCGCGCGAGCATGACCTGGGACTTCTCGATGTCCTTCGGCCCGATCTCGAGCCGCACCGGGACGCCCCGCATCTCCCATTCGGCGTACTTCCAGCCGGGGCTGTACTCGTCGCGGTCGTCCAGCATCACGCGCACGCCCTCCGCCACTAGGGCATCCCTGATGTCACGTGCCTTCGGGAGCACCGTCTCCTGCCAGTTCCCGCGGGGGATCGGCACGATCACGACCTGGTACGGCGCGACCCGAGGCGGAAGGATCAGCCCGCTGTCGTCGCCGTGCGTCATGATCACCCCGCCAATGAGTCTGGTCGAGACGCCCCACGAGGTGGTCCATGCGTTCTGGACCGTCTTGTCGCGGCCCTGGAACTCGATCTCGAACGCCTTCGCGAAGTTCTGCCCGAGATTGTGCGACGTGCCGGCCTGCAGTGCACGGCCGTCGCCCATCAGGGCCTCGATCGAGAACGTGCGCGATGCGCCGGCGAACTTTTCGCTGTCGCTCTTCTGGCCGTCTATCACGGGCATCGCCAGTTCGGTCTGGACGAACTCCTTGTAGAGCGCGAGGATCTTCATCGTCTCGTCCTGCGCCTCTGCCTCGGTCTCGTGAGCCGTATGCCCTTCCTGCCAGAGGAACTCGGTCGTGCGGAGGAACGGCCTGGTGACCTTCTCCCAGCGGACGACGTTCGCCCACTGGTTGATCAGGACGGGCAGATCCCGCCACGACTTGATCCACTTCGCGTACATCGTCCCGATAATCACTTCCGATGTCGGCCTGATGGCGAGCCGTTCTTCCAGGTCTTCGTCGCCGCCGCGCGTGACCCACGCGACCTGCGGCGAAAATCCTTCGACGTGCTCCGCCTCTCTCGTCAGCAGCTTCTCGGGGATGAAGAGCGGGAAGTACGCGTTGACATGCCCGGTGGCCTTGAAGCGCTTGTCGAGCCCCTGCTGGATCAGTTCCCAGATTGCGTACCCGTACGGCCGAATGGCCATGCAACCTTTGACCGGCGTGTAGTCGGCGAGCTCCGCCTTCCTGACGACGTCCAAATACCACCGCGAAAAATCTTCGGATTGCGGGGTGATTTCGGTCACCAGCGCGTCCTTCCTGGGGTTCTGCGGTCCGGACTTCTGCCCGGGCGAACCCGACTTGCCCTTGTGCTGCGCGCCCGCCGTGCTGCCCGGCTCACCCGTCTGCTGCGTCATTCACTCCTCAGTTCACGTGACTTCAGTTCCGCTCTCAGCTCTCAGTCT
The DNA here is from genome assembly GCA_031361295.1 of Acidobacteriota bacterium. GTDB lineage: Bacteria > Acidobacteriota > Vicinamibacteria > Vicinamibacterales > 2-12-FULL-66-21 > JALZOC01. The sequence goes on from JANMCN010000229.1 coordinate 2,681, forward strand.
CTCGAGAGCTGGGGAACCTCGGTGCTGACCGCTGATAGTTACCGGCATCACCGTGTCTCAGCCACCCTGCGCTTCCAGTTTATATCGTCGCGTTTGGGGAAATCGGCGCGGTAGTGGCCTCCCCGGCTCTCCTCGCGCCGGAGTGCCGCCCTGGCGATCAGGCGGCCGACGGTCAGAATGCTCGCGCGACGCCATTCGTCGCCGTCGAGGGGCGGGCCGCTGCGCAGGCGTATCTCCAGATCCGTCCAGGCCGCCTCGAGCGATCCGAGCGCCCGTTCGAGACCCGCGCGGTCGCGGAACAATCCGACCTCGCGCCACATCAACGACTGAATGTCCGCCGCGCTGATCGTCGCGGCATCGCGGGGCGCACCGCTGGCACCGCTGGCACCGCTGGCGCCCTCGGCACCCGTGGCCCCCCCGGCACCCGTGGCCGCTTCCTGCCGCATCGCGCATCCGGCGCGGGCGCCGAACACCAGCCCTTCGAGCAACGAGTTGCTCGCCAGCCGATTGGCTCCGTGCACCCCGGTGCACGCGACCTCGCCGGCAGCAAAAAGGCCGGGGAGCGTCGTGCGGCCGTCGATGTCCGACTGCACGCCGCCCATCACGTAGTGGGCGGCAGGACCGACCGGAATCCGATCTCGCGCCAGGTCGAGCCCGGCCCGCCGGCACGCGTCGGAAATCAGGGGAAACCGTTCGTGTACGAAGTCCGGATCCAGGTGCTCGAGGGAAAGGAAGATTGGCCGGCCCGTCCGGTCGGACTCGCGCACGATGGCGCGCGACACGCGATCTCTGGAGGCCAGGTCCCCGGCGGGATCGTAGCCGGCCATGAAGGCTTCGCCGTCCGCGTTCAAGAGCCTGGCCCCTTCGCCCCGGAGCGCCTCCGACAGCAGGAACCGCGGCTGGCCGGGTACGTTCAATGCCGTCGGATGGAACTGCACGAACTCGAGATCTGCGACAGCCGCGCCCGCACGAAACGCCATCGCGACGCCGTCGCCCGTTGCGACGTGTGGATTCGTCGTCTCGCTGTATACCTGCCCGGCGCCCCCGGTTGCCATGAGCACGAGCGGGGCACGCGCAACCGAGACCGTGCCATCATCGGCCAGGAAACGCGCACCCGCGCACCAGCCGTCCTCGACGAGAAGATCGACGACCCGCGCATGTGCGTGCGTGACAACCCGAGGCAGGGCGGATGCGCGCAGCCAGAGCACCCGGCCGATCTCGCGCCCGGTCGCGTCGTGTGCGTGCAGCACGCGGCGGGCGCTGTGCGCCCCTTCGATGGCGAGCGCCGGCTGGCCGTCGGGATCGAGATCGAAACGGGCGCCCCACGCCATCAGCTCTCTGACGTACTGGGGACCGTCTTCGACCAGCACGCGCACGGCCCGCTCGTCGCAGAGGCCGTCGCCGGCGGCCATGGTATCCGCCGCATGGAGCTCCGGGGAATCGCCCGGGCCCACCGCCGCCGCGATGCCACCCTGCGCATACCCCGTATTGCCTTCGCGCGGCTCGGCCTTCGTCAGGATCAGAACGTCGCCGGCGCCCGCGAGCTCGGCGGCCGCGCGAAGCGCAGCGATGCCGCTGCCGACGATGATGAAATCCGCGCGAAGCTCCACGCCGGTCCTGATGCTGCTATCCTACCATCGCCACAACATGAGCTCTCCAGGGTCGTCCGCCCCGCTGCGGCTGAAGGTGCGCACGCAATCGGGCGAGTACGGCATCGACATCGCCCCCGACGCCACCTTGCGACTGTCGGCCACGCTCGACGCCGCCGGCGTCCCGGCGCGCCGCTTCATCGTCGCGAGCCAGACCGTGTGGCGCCTTCATGGTGACCGCCTGCAGAACGTGACGGCCGACGAGCCGATCCTGATTCCTGACGGTGAACGTTACAAGCAGCTGGCAACGGTCGGGCGCATTTACGACGCGCTGATACGGGCCGGGGCTGACCGTCTGAGTACGATCGTCGCCGTGGGCGGTGGCGTGACGGGAGACATCGCAGGCTTTGCCGCGGCCACGTTTCTGCGCGGAATCCCTGTCGTACAGGTGCCGACAACCCTGCTCGCGCAGGTGGACAGCTCCGTTGGAGGGAAAGTGGGCGTCAACCATGCCCTCGGCAAGAATCTCATCGGCGCGTTCCACCCGCCCGCGGCCGTCGTGATCGATCCGGAGCTGCTTGCCACGCTTCCGCGCCGCGAATTCAGGGCGGGCCTCTACGAAGTCGTGAAATATGGCGTGATTGCGAGCCGTCCACTGTTCGAGCGGACGTCCAGGGATCTGAAGGCGCTGTTCGCCCGGGAGGCCGAAGCGCTGCTGCCGGTGATTGCCGAGTCCTGTCGGATCAAGGCGTCGATCGTCGAACAGGACGAGCACGAATCCGGCGTACGCCGGACTCTCAACTTCGGCCACACCGCGGGCCACGCGCTCGAAGCCGTCACGAAGTATCGCCGCTTCCGGCACGGGGAGGCTGTCGCCTACGGGATGCTCGCCGCGTCGGCGCTGGCGACGGCGAGGGGCGTCTTGCCGGAGGCGGATCGCGCGGCGCTCGAAAGCCACATCGTGCAGATGGGGCCGCTGCCTCCGGTGGGGGATTTGTCGGCCGCGGAAGTGACGGATGCCACCCGCCGCGACAAGAAGGTGCTCGCCGGACGATTGCACTTCGTGCTGCCGACGGCGATCGGCGCCACGACCACCGTGACCGACGTCACGCCGGAGGAGTTGAGGCACGCCCTCACCGGGATAGGCCTCAAGGACTGACGCCTATTCGATACGATATTCCTTCAGCTTGCCGACGAGCGCCTTGTAACTGATCTGCAGCAGCTCCGCCGCCCGCCCCTTGCTGCCGTCGGCCTCCCGCAGCACCTCTTCGATCTTGAGCTTCTCGACGCCCGCCACGACTCGCCGGGTCACGTCGCCCAGCGTCCCGGACATGTCGACGTGGGCCCAGGGGTTGACGGACTCTTCTTCCGGAAGGTGGTTGACGAACGAGAGGTTCAGGTGCCGTGGCAGGATCGTGTCGCCATCCGCCAGGATCACCGCGCGCTCGATGCAGTTCTGGAGCTCGCGCACGTTCCCGGGCCAGCGGTACGTCTGCAGCTGCTCGAGCGCCTCCGGCGACAGCGTCAACGTTCTCTTCTTCAAGTCGCGGCAGAAGCGATCGACGAAGGACAGCGCGAGCAGGGGGATGTCGGCGCCGCGATCGCGCAGCGGCGGGACGGTGATCGGGAAGACCGACAGCCTGAAAAACAGGTCTTCGCGAAAACGGCGCGCCGTGACGGCCGCCCGGAGCCCCTTGTTGGTGGCCGCGACGAGCCGGACGTCCACGCTGACGAGCGCCGTCCCGCCCACTCGTTCGAACCGCCGCTCTTCAAGGGCGCGGAGGATTTTCGCCTGGAGCGCCAGCGGGAGGTCCCCGATTTCGTCGAGGAACAGCGTCCCGCGATGCGCCATCTCGAACTTCCCGGGCTTGCGCGCCACGGCATTCGTGAACGCGCCCTTCTCGTGGCCGAACAGCTCCGTCTCGAGCAGCGTCTCCGGAATCGCCGCACAGTTGATCGCGACAAACGGCGCCTCGGAACGCGGGCTGAGCGCGTGCAGCGACCGCGCGAACAGTTCCTTGCCGGTCCCGCTCTCCCCTTCGAGCAGCACCGTCGTATCGGTGCCGGCGGCGCGTTGCAGCGACGCGAACACCTTCCGGAATGCGGGGTCCTGGCCGACGAGCTGCGGGGCTCCGCGCCGAACCGCCAGCTCCTCCTTCATCAGGAGATTTTCCGTCACCAGGCGGCGCTGCTCGAGCGCCCGGCCGACGAGCAGCAGCAGATGGTCGGGATCCACCGGCTTCGCGAGGAAGTCGAGCGCGCCCTCCTTCATCGCCGTGACGGCATCCTCGATACTTCCGTAGGCCGTCATGACGATGACGGGGACGTCGGCGTCGATTTCCTTCGAGGCACGGAGCACGCCGAACCCGTCCCCTTCCGGCAGCCGCAAATCCGAAAGCACGAGCGCGGGCTGCGCTTCCTGGAGCAGCTTGACCGCCTCAGGCTGATCCCGCGCCTCGACGACGGCGTGGCCCTGGCGTTCGAGGGCATGCCTGAGCATGGCTCGGAGCGAATCCTTGTCTTCGACGAGAAGAATCTGGGCGGGCGCCGGCATGCGAGGACGCGAGCTCAGAGGGCTGGGCCCGCAGAGCCGAGGGGGCACTGGCCGGGCGCGATGGACGGGATGCTCATGGGTTGATTCAGTGTAGCAGGCGTTCGGGCCGCACGCGGGCCGAAAAGCTGCGGCCCGGCACGCGTCACCGCCACCTTTGCCCGGTCACCGCACCTCCCTCCAGGAGAGAACCCTGACCGCGCGACGCGGTGCAGGCGGGGCCACGCCCGCCGCCGCGGCGCCACGAACGGTCTGGAGCGCCACCGTGGCTTCGACCGAGCGGTGCGCACCCGCGGCTCCGAACGCCTCAGCGCGCACGACCACCACGTCGTTTGAATCCCGTTCCGCATCCCCATCCCGTTCGTCCCCATCGTCCGCGACCCAGACCAGCAGGTAGGCCGGAGGGACGATGAGGCCGGCGGGCGCGAGATCGCTCAGCGGTCCATGGCCGAAGAGGTGCCACACGGGACGATTCGGGGATGGGGCAAAAGAGGCGTTGCTTGCCGCCTGGCGCTCCGCCGCGAGCGCAGAGAGATTCAGGATCCGTCCGTCGGGCGCGCGGGGCGCCTGCGCTCCGTCCTGAAGGCACGCGGACACCGTGGCACCCGGGATCGCACCCCAGTCTGCCGAACGGAGCTCGCCAATCGTCTCTTCGAGGGCCGCGTCCGCAGCGTAGAGCGCCTGCTGCGCGGCGCCGTGGTTCGCGCTCGCCATCGTCTCCGACATCGTGACGAGAACGAGAGCCGCTGACATCGTCGCGAGCAGCGTGGTGACCATCAGGACGCAGATGAGCGCCGTTCCGCGCTCCGAACCTCGAGCCGTCAACGGCGTCATCGGATGCCCGTGTCGAGGACATTGCGGGGCGTGACGTCGAACGTGACCTGCAGGTCAGGGATGTAGCGATCTGCGTCGAGCGAGGTGCCGCGGTTCGCAAATGCCCCGCCCGTGCCCCGGAACTCGGCGCCTTCCGCTTCGAGCCGCAGCGCGACGCCAATCCGGCGCACCCGCAGAAGATCGACGTCGAATCGGCCCGGCGATTGACCGCACCACGGGCCATCCGTCAGCTGCGCCCGGGTCAGGGGAACGAGCGTGGTTCCGCCGAGGTCTGACAGCAGAGGTACAGGTGGCGTGCCGGCCGCGTACGCGCAGTTCGCGCGGCCATCGCCGGGGGGCGTGACGCTCGTCGGAGCCGGGTCTGCGAAGTAGGAGAAACGCAGATCCACCACGTGATCGACGAGGGGCACATCACTTCGATCTCCGTCGTACGACATGAGCCGCCTCCCTGCCCGATCCAGGTAGTACACGCGCTGGACAAGGGTCGCGACGCGGCTTGTCGCGACGTAGCGCTGCGAGAGCGCCGCAGGAGGTACCAGGAGGGAGGCCACCGCATCGACAGCGGAAACCGTGAAGATGTCGCGCGCGCCGTCGCCGGCGTCCGGCGAGTAAATCAGGACCCGATCTCCCGCCTTGAAGCCGCACACGCCGTCGGACCCGCACCCGGGCGCTCCCCCATCGACGACGATGGGGCCGGACGGGCCAGCCATCGCGGTCGCCAGCTTCGTTTGTGACGCATCGCCCGGTACAAAGAGGACCGTGATGCGATCCGCGAAGTAGGATCTCTCCGGGTCCGCTCCGAGCACGCCGGTTCGGGCGGGCACGACGGGGGGAAACGCATCGATGAGCGGACCGCGGGGAGAGCCGTTCGAGACCCCCGCTCCCGCCGCCAGCAGGTCTCGCCGGATCGCTTCCACGGCGACCCGCAGCCGCTGCTGCAGGTCGGTTGCATCCCCCTGGGTCCGGATGGTGGCCTGCGCTGCAGCGCAGAACCTCAACAGGACTGAGAGCAGCGCGCACACGATTGCCGCCACGACCAGCAACTCGAGCAGCACGTATCCGGGCGCGGGCTGGAGCGCCAGACGTTTGCAGCTGCGGGAGGTGGCCGACCGTTTCCTGCCTTCGACAGTCATGGCCGCCTGGCCTTGATGCTGGCGAGCCGCCAGTCGCCGCCGCCGACAGTCAGCACCCTGACTTCGAGCATCAGCTGGTTTTCTGGATCCGACGCGAGTGGCGCGATACGCCAGCGGCGCACATACGCCGCCGCAGCGGAAGAACTGACCGTCGTGCCTGCGGCATTTGCGTAGTCCACGTAGAAAGGAATGTCGGCGTCGAGCGACCCGGGAGCGGCGCCGAGCCCTGGGCCTCCGGACGAGGGAGGATCCACCGCGAGATTCGTCGTGCTGTCGGACAGCAGCTCACCGCCAGGGGAGTGGGCCCAGGCCAGAGAACGAAGCTGCTCCATTTTCTGCGCCGCGAGAACGGCGGCGAGCGTGCGGACTCGAGCGACGTGCATCGCACGTGTCGAGAACCAGAAGACCTGCGCGACGCCCGCCGCGAGCGTCGCCGCCATGCCGGCAGCGATGACTGCTTCGACGAGAGTGAACCCGGCGTCTCGAGGGATCGGGTCGGCCTGCGCTTCGCGTGGACCATCCATGCGGGACGGCGTTGCAACGCGCGGTCCGTCCGGAACGCGTTCAGTTTCGCGGGACATCCGCGGTGCGGCGTGCGGATGACACGATTCGCCGTGGCAGGAACTGCGACGCGGAACAAATCGACGATCGGCAGAAACGGATCGACGCCGCAGCCGCGGGACGCGTTTCAAAAGGCCGACCAGCCGCGGACGTCCCAGGGTCAGTCAGGGAGGCGGCTGATTCGAGGGAGACGCTCCCGGTCGATGCCGCGAAACATCCACTCGACGGCATCCGACAGGGCGGCGGGTTCGAGACGCTTCACCTCCAGGCGCGGAACGCGGGCGGCGTCGAACGAGTCGCCCAGCTGTCGCGCGTCACACGACAACCCCCATCTGTGTGACCGCCTGATGTGGCCGGCTCCGTGCCGATCGACGGCTCCATATGGGTAGGCGAAGAGTTCAATCGGACGGCCGGTGAGTAACGCCAGCGCCGTCCGGCATTCGGTGACCTCGCGCTCCTGGACATCTCGGGGCTGGTCGGGCAGCGCCACGTGATTGACGGTGTGGCCACCGATATCCATTCCCGGGATTCTCGCCAGCTGGCGCAATTCGTCCGCGAGCATCGGCCGCCGCTCCGCCCTGACGGGCGCACCTGTCCCGGCCCACGCACGCAGCGCATCCATGATCCGGTCACGCTCGGCAAGCGGCGCATGAACGAGCGCGTCGTGCAGTCGCACGTGCGCCGCATCGCGGGCCTCTGTCGTTGCGGCCGAGAAGTCTGTCGGCTCCCCCGCGATGTCGATCTGGAACCCCCCCGACCCAAGGACCGACGTCCACAGGATTCGCTCGAGGGTGTCCCACCAGTACTCACCGGGCGCGTCGAGCCAGCGGCTCGTGACGAAAAACGTAGCCGGCACCCCGTACATTGAAAGCAGGGGGGCGGCGACGGTCAGGTTATCCAGGTACCCGTCGTCAAACGTGATCGCGACCGGCCGCTCAGGCCACGCGTCGGCCGGCGAGGTGCTCAACAGTTCGTCGAGCTGCATCAGCGTGCAGTTCGTCCGAAGCCATTGGAGCTGCGCTTCGAAGAGGCCGGACGGTATCGAGAGATCGTGGACGTCCGCCGTGTCATCCAGCCTGTGGTACAGCAGGACGAGGCCTCTCGGTGCAACTCGTTCCGGTCCCTCGCTCTTTCTCGCACGCACTCCCGTGATCGCAGGAAAATACGGATCAGCGGTCTCGAACTCGGCGTCGGTCAGCTCCTCGGCGGCAAGCCCGTGAAGAAAGGCCGTATTCGTCAGGATGTTGCCGTAAACGTCGTACGAGGCGTGCGACGGCTCGAAAGCCGCTTCGACGAGACGCCGGGCGCCGGCGGGGGTGACGCGCCACAGGTCGCCGTCCGTGCCGTACTCGAGGCACGAACGGCTGGCAGCCGGCAGTGTCGCAAGAAGAACGCCTCCGGGCTTCAGGATGCGGTGGCACTCGCGGAGGGCGGCGCCGACATCGTCGATCACATGCAGCGTCTGGGTCAGCACGATGCAGTCGAAGCGATCGGACGAGAGGTCCGGGGCGCACCGCAGGTCCGCGAGAATCGTCGCGCGGCCGCTGGACGGGTCGATGTCCACGACATCGTGCGACGTGACGCGCGATCCGCCGAATGCGCGCGTGAAGTCGTCCTCCTGGACCTCGAGGACCGCACCGCGGACGTCGGACGAATGGGCCGCCAGGAATGCCTCGATATGGCGTCGGTCGACCGGAGTGCCGCGGTCGTAGCCCCAGTCGCGGCTGACGGGATCGGTGCGCCGCAGGTCACCCCAATCGAGGCCCGCGCGCCCATGGTGTTCCAGGTACGCGCGGTGGTGCGCCGCCGTGGCTCTCAGGTGATCGAGCTCCGCCAGCTCGCTGTCGCGCCGCGCCAGGAGATCGCGGTGGCGTTCGCGCGACCGGCCGAACCGCAGCTCCCGGGTGACGAGCACGTCCTGCATGTGATCCCCGAGCGCGGACTCGTGTTTGGCGAGTACGTCTCGCAAGTGGCCGAGATACTCGTCGTCACTTACGTATTGCGGCGTCGTTCGCAGGCCGATTTCGCGCCGCACGAGGGGTTCGCGAAGCGGCGCCACGTGGCGTCCCGACAGCGTGAGCCTGAGCCAGAATTCGTACTCCGCCAGTGCGCGGAGGTGCTCATCGAAGCCGCCGACGGCGTCGACCGCCGAGCGTCTGACGACAAACACCGGCGGCACGCCGGCAGGGTCCGCCAGGACGGCCGCGGGATTCATCGCATCGGGCCTCCACACGGCACGGCCAAGCCCGTCAGCCGTTTGCACCTCCACACCAGGTGCGAGCGCAGAGAGGGCCTCGTCGGCGCGGAATGCCAGCGCACAGCGCTCGAGGAACGTCTCCGGGATCACGAAGCCGGCCGGGACGAACGCAAGCTGGTCTCCGAGAGCCGAACGAACCGCCCGGTTGAGTGCGATACCCGGACGCGGCTCCGCGACGACGACGGATGCATGCAGCCGGGCCGCGACGGACCCGACGAGGGGAGCATTCGGGTGGTCAGGATGGGTGACGAGCAGGAGATCGCTGCGCATCGCGCGCTGACGTGCAATGGAGTCCGCCGACATCAACAGCGCGCGGCCTCCCCGCCCTGACAGGATGAGGACCGAAATGCCTGACGTCACCGCCGGCTCCTCGCGACCACCTCGTAAACCCGTCGCAGCGGGGCGGAGATACGCCAGCTCCACGACGAACGCAGCTGCTGCACTTCGCTCCGCAGCGCAGCCGTCTCGACACGCAGCCGTGCCAATTCGTCCTCACGGTCCTGCACGGCGCGAGCCTTCGCCACTTTCCGGTCCGCAGCCGCTGTCTCCTCGCGCGCCCGCCTGAGCGCCGGCTCGAGCACGTCGAGCCGGTCCTGTTCCATCGCCGCGACCTCCCGCGCAAGGTGGAGCGCCTCCCGCTCTTTCGCGAGAATCACGTCAACGATGTGCGTTCGATAGAATGACGCGTGTTTGGCCACCAGCACGTCGAGCGGGCGGCGATACGCCGCTTCCTGCAACATCATCCGGCTCATCGAATCGGCACGCCGCCGGTAGTAGAACAGGACTTCAGGGACGATCCAGCCGGCCCGGCCGCTTTCCACGAGCCGCAGCCAGAAATCCCAGTCCTCGCAGCCTTCGCGCATCGACTCGTCGTAGCCCCCTGCGGCCTCAAAGGCCTCGCGGCGGACGAGCGCTGCGCCGTTGACGGCATTGCGCGCCAGCAAGGCGGGCAGGTCGCACTGCGCAGGCGTCCACGTCCACCGTTCGTCCCCAAACGTCTCGAGCCAGTGCGACACGAACGACACCGACGGCTGCTCGTCGAGTACCCTGAGGGCTTTTTCGAACCACGTCGGCGCCAGCCGGTCGTCGGCATCGAGCGCGCAGTAGACGGCGCCGGAGGCATGGCGCGCAGCGTGATTGCGGGCGGCCGCCAGCCCGCGGTTCTCCGTTCGCAGCACCCGGACTCGCGGCAGGCTGCAGGACGAAAGCTTCTCCACCGTTTCGGGGTCCGTCGATCCGTCGTCCACGATGACGACCTCGAAGTCCTGGCACGTCTGTGCGAGGACGCTGTTCAGCGATTCGTCGATGAACGCGCCGTGGTTGAAGCAAGGCAGCAGAACCGACACTCGCGGCGGCGTCACAGGCTGACCGGCTCGTCACCCGGCAGCGGCGGCGACTCGAGGAGTATGGACAGATACCGATTGGCCACCGCCTCGGCTGGCCCGGCCAGGACGATGCGCCCCCCGTCGAGGAGCAAGGCTCGATCGCAGAAGAGGGCGATCGTCCGGGGATCGTGGCTGACGAGGAGCATCGAGTGTCCCGCCGCATGCAGCTGGCGGTAGCGCACCTGGCAGCGCTCCTTGAATTCGGCGTCGCCCACGGCAAAAATCTCGTCCAGGATCAGGACGTCACGTACGGCCCTGAACGCCACCGCATAGGCGAGCCTCGCGGCCATGCCGCTCGAATAGTGCCGCAGCTCGAGGTGCGCGAATCGCTCGAGGCCGGCAAACGCGAGGATGGACCCTGTCGCCCGCCGCAGCTCGCGCAGCGTGAGCCCCATCACCGTCCCGAGCAGCTCGATATTGTCGATCGCATCCAGATCGGGATTCCAGCCAACGCCGAGCTCCAGGATGGGCGTGACGGCGGCACGGACTTCGACCCGCCCGGCATCCGCCTGGTAGATCCCCGCGACGATTTTCAAAAGAGTGCTCTTCCCGCACCCGTTCCGGCCCATGAGGCCGAGGCTCTCTCCAGGGCGCAGCTCGAAACTGACGTCGTCGAGGACCTGCAGGCGCTCCTTCCGGCGGGGGCGGAACAGATCGAGCGCGTGCTCCCGGACGGTCTCGCGGCGCCCAGTTGGAATCACGAAGCTCTTCGAGACGCCGACCGCTTCGATGCGGGGCGTCACGTCAGAGATCCTCCGCCACGCGCGGCGCACGCAGCCTGTAGACGAGGGCACCGATACCGAGGATCAGGCACGTCTCGGCCAGGAGCAGCGCATGCGCGAGGACGGACGGGGCCTTCCCCTGCAACAGCACGCTCCTGGCGAACAGGATCACGGGGGTCGGCGGCCACACGTACAAGTAGACGTGCAGCCGCTCCGGCAGGATGCCAATCGGATACACGATTGGCGCGACGAAAAAGCCGGCCTGTGTCACGACCTCCCAGACCTGGTTCAAATCCCGGTACCGCATGAACAGCACACTGGCCGCCAGCGAGAACCCCGAGACGATCGCGAACAGGAGGGCCACGTAGAGCGCATATAGGGCGACCGCACCACCCGAGGGCGCACGGCCCGTCAGGGCCAGGAACGCCAGGAGCACGATCGAGAACAGCACGACGGTGATCACGGAGTTCGAGGCCGAGGTCAGGACGATGACCCACGAGGGAAATCTGGCTTTCGTCAGCAGGTAGCCTTTCGCGCGTAGCGAGAGGAGCCCGGTCTTCGTGGATTCCTGGAAGAACTCATAGAGGAACAACCCGATGATCAGGTCGAGTTTGTATTGGGCCTGACCCGCAAACACGTAAGAGAAGACCGCCAGCAGCACGAGGAACATCGTGAGCGGCTTCAGGAGCGCCCACACGAAGCCGCCGATCGTGCCGTGGTAGCGAGTCTTGAAATCGGTGCGGATGAGGGTCCAGACCAGGCCGGCGAACCGCCCGTGACCCTGCCGGACATCTGTGGCGACCACTGGAATCATCGAGGGGGAACCCTGATACTATACGGCCATTCCCACTGAAATCACTGTGTCTGGGGCGTGAATGTCCGCAGCGGCGCTTCGCATCCTGCACGTCGTTCCGTACTACGAGCATGCGTGGGCGTATGGGGGTATTCCGCGCCTGGCGACCACCATGACGCGCACGCTCGCCCGCCGTGGGCATGCCGTGACCGTCTGCACCACGGATGTCCGCGACGAGCGCTCGCGCACGGCAGCGGCGCGCGAGTGGAGCCACGGTGTCGACGTGCGCATCTTCCGGAATGTGTCCAATCGGCTGGCCTACCACTTGCAGTTCTTCACTCCGATGGGCCTTCGCGCCCACCTGCGCGCCGTTGCCGCCTCATTCGACGTCGCGCACCTTCACGCCTGCCATCACCTGCCCGGCGCCATCGCCGCCGCCGCGCTCACCCGGGCATCGGTGCCGTATGTGCTGTCGCCGAACGGCACGGCGCGGCCCATCGAGCGGCGCGTCGTGGCCAAGCGCGCATTCTCCGCCACGATGGGCAGACACGTGCTCAGCGGCGCAGCCCGTGTGCTCGCCGTGACCCGCGTCGAACATGACCAGCTCGCCACGCTCGGGGTGGCCTCTTCCCGCATCACGGTCGTGCCAAACCCGCTCGACGACGAGAGGGACGCGCGACCCGACGCCGCGCGCTTTCGCTCCGCTCACGGACTCGGCGACGGACGCCTCGTGCTGTTCCTGGGCAAGCTGACGCCGCGCAAGGGCGTCGAAGACTTGATTCAGGCGTTCAGCCGGTTGCGGCTGGCCGATGCGATGCTCGTGATCGCCGGAAACGACATGGGCACGGGAGCGGCCTGCGACCGGCTCGTCAGACGCCTCGGACTCGAGGCGCGGGTGGTCCGCACGGGGCTGCTGCGTGACATCGAACGCCTCGATGCCCTGCACGCGGCCGACGTCGTCGTATATCCATCACGCGACGAGATCTTCGGGCTGGTTCCTCTCGAAGCGCTTCTCTGCGGCACGTCCGTTGTCGTATGCGGCGACAGCGGTTGTGGAGAAATCTTGGGCAGGGTCGGGGGCGGCCTGATCGTCGCGTACGGTATGCCGTCCGAGCTCAGCGAGGCGATCGCCGCCATTCTCTGCGATCCCGCCGGATGGAGTGATCGCGCCGCAGCGGCGGGGCGCAAGGCGCGGGCGTTCTTCGGCGCAGACGTCGTGTGCGATCAGCTCGAGCGCGTCTACGCGGAGGTCTGCGGGGCGGGCGCAGCTGCCGAGCAGCTCCCCGCATGACACACAATCCGATCGGGGTGTCGTTCGTCATTCCGGTCCTCAACGGCCGCCGCACGCTGCGGTCCGCGCTCGACGCAGTGCTCGGGCAGCGCGACGGCAGGCCCTTCGAGATCATCGTCGTCGACGATGGCAGCACGGACGGGTCACTCGCGCTGCTGCAGGAGCGCGAAGGGGCCGGTCAGTTGAAGCTGATCCACGGACCCGGCATCGGCACCGCGGCCGCGATCAATGCCGGCATCCGCGAGGCATCCCACCCGATCGTCTGCCAGGTTGACCAGGACGTCATCGTCCACGCCGGGTGGCTCACGTCGCTGGCGAGCCGCTTCGCCGATCCCGATATCGCTGCCGCACAAGGACAATACGTGGTCGCAGGCGGAGCGGGGTTCTGGGCACGGGCAATGGGCCGCGACCTCGAACATCGCTATTTCCGGATGGGCGGCGGTGACGCGGACCACGTCTGCACCGGCAACACCGCCTACCGCGCCACCGCGCTCCACAGCGTGGACCTTCTGGATGAACGCCTCGGGTACGGATACGACAACGATTTGAGCTACAGGCTGGCGGCGCGGGGACATCGCCTCGTGTACTGCCCGGACGCTCTGAGCACGCATCACTGGCGTGAAGAGTTCGGGACGTATCTTCGGCAGCAGTTCGGCGTCGGGTACGGGCGTCTCGATGTCGTGGCCCGTCACCCGCTGCGCGTCCGGGGAGACGATGTGTCGGGGGCCGTCATGATGCTGCATGGTCCGGCCATGCTCCTGGCGTGGCTGCTCATGAGCACGGCCGCTGTCGCCGCGGCCGCCGGTCTCCCGTGGCGGGCATCCGCGGAGTCGGCGCTCCTCCTCATCGCGGTCCTCGCGGGCGAGCGGGCGGTCGCGGGTGTCGCAGCCTGGATCCGGACGAAGGACGGCGCAGCGCTCGGCTTCCCGGTTGCTCACCTTGCGCGCGACTGCGCGTGGGCCGTGGCCATCGTGCTCTGGGGTGCCCGGCTCATCACGCGGCAGCGCCCTGCGCCGTCACACTCGATGCCGCGCCGTTCGGTGGTCGCGCCTCACGCGGCCGCGCGTGCGGCCCGCCACGGCATCCGTCGCGGGTCCCTGCTGGTGGTGGTCCCGGCATTCAACGAGGCGTCGAATCTCCCACGAGTGGTCTCCGATGTCCGCCGCGCGCTGCCGGAAGCGGACGTGCTGATCGTCAACGATGGTTCGAGCGATGCGACTGAGAGTCTGCTGCCCAGTCTCGGTGTGCCCTGGCTCACGATGTCGCAGCGGGTGGGCGTCGGCGGAGCGGTGCGCACGGGCATCCGGTACGCGGCGCGGCGGGGCTATCGATACGTCGTCCGCGTGGACGGAGACGCGCAGCACAGGGCCTGCGACATCGGGCGGTTGCTCGTTCCTGTACTCTCGGGTCACGCGGATGCGGCCATCGGATCACGATTTCTTGCACGCGGTTCTGGCGGGGGCCTCCGGCGCATGAGCCAGTTGGCGCTCGCCGGGCTGCTGACGCTGCTGACCGGACGACGGGTCACCGATCCCACGTCGGGCTTCTGGCTCTTTGGCCCCCGCGCGCTCGCCCTCCTCGCGCGCCATCATCCGGGCGGGTATGCCGAGCCTGAGCTCGTGCTCCTCCTCAGCCGCAACGGTGTGCGCGTCGTGGAGGTGCCCATCCGCATGAGGCCGAGACTCGCCGGTCGGACCTCGCTGACGGCGCCGCGGGCTCTCATCGCGCTCGCCCGGACGGTGCTCGCGCTGATCGTCGTCCCATTCAGAGGCACCGTGGAGGGCGAACCGGGTGACTGACGTCGTCCAGGTGGTGTCGATTACGGTCAGCGGAGCGCTCCTGGTCGCGGTCATCGAGCTGGTGCGGCGGCGCGCGCTGACGGAGGAGTACTCCTTCATCTGGATCGTCTGCGCCGGCGCGCTGCTCGCGCTGTCGCTCTGGCGAAACGTGCTGGAGCTCGCCGCGGCGGCACTCGGCGTCCACTACCCGCCCGCGGTCCTGCTGCTGGTACTCACCCTGTTCGTCGTCGTCGTCTCGCTGTACTTCTCGGTGGTCGTGTCGCGGCAGCGCAAGCAAATCGAGAGGCTGGTTGAAGAGATGGCGCTGATCGACGCCGAAGTGAGGCAGTTACGGGACCGCACCAGCCGCACGCAGAGTCGTGAAGGTCGCACTTTGAAACCGGAACTGTCGTCAGTCCGACCCGTACCTCCCGCGGAAGTGGTGCCACGCCCCTCGGGCGACCGCGGAAAGACCTGAGGGCACGCGCACTTCTGGCGAGAGGATCGCGTGCGCGGCGTTCAGCCCAATCACCGCGGCTGCTCCGATCGCCCTTCGGGCGGGCGCCCCGACC
Source organism: Acidobacteriota bacterium (assembly GCA_031361295.1). Classification (GTDB taxonomy): domain Bacteria; phylum Acidobacteriota; class Vicinamibacteria; order Vicinamibacterales; family 2-12-FULL-66-21; genus JALZOC01. Next base: position 18,147 of record JANMCN010000229.1, read on the forward strand.
CGCGCCTGAAGCTTCAGGTGGTTGCGCGTCGCAAAGTACACGCGACGCGACGAGCGCCGGCCAATGGTGCTCGCTCCTTCGTGATACGCGACAGAGGCAAGCACGCATGCCGACTGGAAGCCGGCATCGGCTGCGCGAAGGCAGAAGTCAATATCTTCGAAAGAGAAGAAGTAATCCTCATCCAGCAGGCCGGCCGCCTCGAACACCGACCGGCGAATCAGCATCACGCACCCGCTGACGCCATTGATGGCCTCCGGGGCGCGGCCGAGCGCCGCAACCGTCCTGCCCGATCCCCGCTGCCGCATCCGTCCGGTCGTGCGGGAGTATCGAATCCCGGCCGACGCGATTCGCCCGGGTTCTTCGCGCGAGAGAAGAAGCGGCGCCACGATGCCCAGCGTGACGTCAGCCTCGAAGGCGGCCAGCAGGTGTTCGATGGCGTCCGGTGCCAGGACCACGTCGCTGTTCACGAGCAGCACGTGGTCCGCACCCGCCTCCAGCGCCGACCGGATTCCGACGTTACAGCCGCCGGCGAAGCCGAGGTTGAGGCCCGTTTCGACAATCTCCACGCGAGTCAGCGCCTCGCGGAGCATGGCCGCGGATCCATCACCGGATCCGTTGTCGACGACGAGAATCCGGTCCGGCGGCCTGTAGGACGTCTGCAGCGAGCGGACGGCGAGCCACGTCTGTTCGGGCGTGCGGTAATTGAGGACCACGGCCGCCAGTACGGAGGCGACGGACGGCTTGGGCGCAGCAGGCGCCGGCGCGATGCCCCGCGGAGCCGGCGTCATCTCCGCGTACATGGCGCGCAGCCGCGCGGCGTCCGCGTCGATCGACATCGGCTTGACGATCCCGGCGCGAAGGCGGTCCAGGAGTCCGGGCTCCTCGATCAGCCGGCGGAGACACGCCGCAAGCGCCGCGGCGTCCCCCGGTGGGAACAGCAGGCCGTCAACGCCGTCGTTGACCATCTCCGCCATGCCACCCAGGTCCGACGCAACGGCCGGCGCGCCGGCTGCGAACGCCTCCCGGATGATGAACGGCGCATTCTCGATCCACACGGAGGGCACAACGAGGACGTCCACGTCGTGCAGAACCGCCGGCATCCGTTCGTGCGGAACGGGGCCGAGGCGGCGGATGGCCGGATGGCCCAGCCGTAACGTGAGGGAGTCTGCGTAGGTCTGCTGACCGTGGTAGGCGGCGGTCCCGCCGAGAAGATCGACGACGATCGACCCTGGCGGAAGGAGGTCAACCGCGTCCAGGAGAACGTGCGGGGCCTTGGACGGCGTGAGCCCTCCGGCAAATGCCACGCGCAAGGGGACAGAGGGAGACCGGCGCTGCCCCTCGAACGGCGCGAGCGAAATGCCCTGGTCGCAGCGCTCCATTCGGTCGGTCGGCACCCCGAAACGCTTGAATACGGCGGCAATCGTTTCTGACGGCGCCAGGACCCGGTTGACGCCGTCAACCGAGTGCCTCATGTGCCGCAGCCGCTCCTCGGTCGCCCCGCACGTTGTCGCTGGCGGCCGGAGCGCTTCCACGACTCGCTCAGCGAGGTGTACTGCGCGGGTAGCTCCCGGAATCGGCAGGCGCCTCAGGAACCGTCCTGCCGCGTACGAACGCGGCCCGGCCAGTGCCGCCGCCGGGATACAGCGTGCGCAGCCGCCATCGAACGGTCCCTCGCACCGGGCCCCATCCAGGTCGAACAACTGCCCGCGGTGGCAGACCAGCCAGTAGTCGTTCAGCGTCAGCACGACCGGAATGCCCCGCCGCGCGGCCTCGCGGGGCAGGTGCGTGGACAGGCACGTCAGATGCTGGACGTGCACGACATCTGGTTCAAACTCGTCCAGCAGACCCCCGGCGACGCGCAGAAGGCGCGGGTTTTCGTAGCTCTCTGCAAAAGTCGCACAGGACTGGAACGTGTTGTTGATGCTGAACACCCTGACCGGCCCGACGCGACGCCGTCGGACGGCCAGTTCCGGCTGCTCCGAATCGGCGTGGCGGGTCAGCACCGCGACGTCGGTGCCGGGCATCGCCGACAGCGCGAGGGCGAGGTCGCGGACGTAGACTTCCGTTCCGCCATGCGCGGCGGGCGGAAAGCCGTGGACGACCAGCATGACGCGCATCAGATGCGCCCCGTGCGCAGCCAGGCCCGGCCGTCGCGGGAAGACCGGGCGCCGAGATACTGGCCGAGAGGCAGCGCCACGCCGAGCGCGGCATTCCGGACGGCGCCTCGACACCGGCCCTGCTCGTCGGCCAGCGCGAGCCGGACGTTCGCGGGAACCGTCGCCGCAATCGCCCGCAGCAGCGAGGGCACGCTGGGGATCGTGGCCAGCCCGAACAGCGCGTGCAGCCGCTGATGCACGAGGTAGGTTCTCTGGAACTCGTACGTCACAGGCCGCTCGTGCGAGTGCCACACGATCGCCTCCGGCGCATAGGCGATCCTGTACCCGGCGAGGAGCACTTCACGGGCCCATTCGAGGTCCTCCGCAATGGGCGTCGCGCGGAACGGATGTGCACGCCACACGGTTAGCCGGACGCAGGCGCACACATTGTCGAACGCGCATGCGATGAGTCGCTCCGCCGGTGACATCGCCTCGTACTGTTCCGCGGTGAGCGGCCCGACGACTCTCGAGGCTGGCTGCGCGGCCACCCATCGCGACAGGTACTCCCTCGTGAGCCGTCGTGCGCCGTGGGCCGGACACTGCCGGCCGAAGCTCCCGGCCACCCGCTCGTCCGCGAGCAACGGCGCGATCAGTGCCTGCAGCCACTCGGACGAAGCGGGCACGGCATCCTGCACGAGCAGAACGGCGAACTCACCCTCGGCCAGCGCCAGACCCTGATTGCGCGTGGTCCCGTGGTTGAAATCACAGGGGCGCACATCAAGCACCCGCGCGCCGCGGCGACGCAGCCGCTCGAGCGTGCCGTCGGTCGATCCGGAGTCCACGCCGACGACGCGACAGGCGAAGTCGCCGACCTGGCCGTCCACGGCGTCCAGCAGATCGTGAAGCCCCCCGCCGGCGTTGAGCGTGGGGATGACAACCGACACGACGGGTCTCAGAGATATCCCCCTGATGCTCGAGTCTCTGACGCGGTCTCGATGGGGGCGTCAGCGCGCTCCATCGCGACGTGCCTGCGTCGCAGGCTCTGGTATCTGGCCTGCCATTCGGCGGCGTCCTCGGCGATCGACTTCACTGGCGGGCTTGCGGCAGCCAGCCGTTCGCGCAACCCGGAGTCGGCGAGCAGCCGCCTCAATGCGTTGCGCAGCGAGTCCGCCGAAAATGGGTCCGCGAGCAGACCGTTTACTCCGTCAGTCACGAGGTCAGGTATGCCGCCGGTGCGCGACCCGACGACCGGTACGCCATGCATGAACGCCTCGTGGATCACGAGTGGTGAGTTCTCCGGCCAGAGCGACGGCACGGCGAGCACGTCGAGGGCGCCGTAGATGTGGGCGACCTCGCGGCGGTCGAAGCCGCCGTGGAAGACGACCGGCAGGCGGGCGGCGGCGCGGCGGAGAGCGGCGACGTATTCCGGAAAGGTCGAGGCGTCGCCGTGGAGATGGATTTCGAAAGAGCCTTCCAGCAGCCGTGCGGCGTCGAGCAGGACGTGCACGCCCTTGTGCCAGACCAGCGTGCCCACGAAGCCGATGCGCACCGGAGACCCGGCGTCGCGCGCGACGCGTGTGGAAGCGGGTGACCGGGCGAATCCGTAGTCGGAGATCTCCACCCGACCATCATCGACGCCGAGGCGCACCAGCTCGGCGCCGATGGAGGCCGAAGGGGCCACGAAGAGATCCACGGTTTCGAAGACGTGTCGTGCGCAGGCCAGGCGGCGACGGATATCGGACGGCAGGACCGGCGCCGCACCGATTGAGCGCGCGGCCGCCACGGCGGTCGCCGGCGCGAGGCGCCGCAGCAGCAGTCCAGCGCGCCCGATGACGCGCCCCGCAGACGCCCGCGTGAGCCGGCCCGCCGACATCTGCGAATACCAAGGCGACTGCACGAAGCATCGGCTGCAGCGTACCGGGTCGATCTCCGCGCACACATGCTCCTCCGCCACGTGCACTCTCTGGCCGCCGGAAGGGCAGACGAGCGTGTAATCGTGCACCGTGGCCGCCACGACCGCTCCCCGTTCCCTCGCCAGCCGCGGGAGGTCGAACGACAGATTGAGCAGGTTGTGGACGTGGAGCACGTCCGGCCGCACCGCGTCGAGGGCGTGGGCGAGCTGCGCGTTCATCCGGGGAGAACTATAGGTGTCTTCGAAGCTCCGGAACTCCCAGTTGTTGACGACCTCGATGACGGTGAGGCCGCCGACCGTGCGCCAGCGCAGCGTACCGTGAGCCGCCGCGGGATCGTACTCGGCGGCAAGCACGAAGACGTCGTCCTGGAGCGCCTGCTGACGGGCGAGCTCGAAAGCGTAGATCTCCGAACCGGCCCGGTGGCGCGGGAGAAAATCGTGAATCGCGTGCAGCACTCGCATGGGGCTATCGCCCCGCGTCGCGCGCGGCCGCGAGCTGCTGATTGCGCTCCACGCACTCGGCGACTCCCGGTGTCGCCGGTGCGAGGAGCCGGGCCTCGCCGCACATCCGCGCCGCCGAGTGGTAATCCTTGAATGTGTGCTCGAAGAGACTGGCGAGCTGGAGCCTGGCGAGCACGTTCCCGCTGTCGTGCGCCAGGGCCTGGCTGTAGTAGCGCCTCGCCGCTTCGGCATCGCCGGCGACCAGCGCGAGCGCGCCCAGATTGGTGTAGCCCCGCGCGAAATCGGGATCGATCTCGAGCGCGCGACGGAACGACCGGTCGGCTTCGTCCAGGTGGCCGGTCTGCGCCAGACAGATCCCGAGATTCGTGTGAGCGTCGCGATGGGCGGGCCGCAACTCGACGACGGTCCTGTAGGCGGCCACCGCGTGCGCGCAGTCGCCGGCCTCGCGCAGCGCATCCCCGAGCGCGTAGGACGGCTCCCACATGCCGGCCGCATGCACGGTTGCCTCGGTCCAGAGCGACACGGGGCTGCTCCACACGCGGTTCCGGCTGACCGTCAGCGCCCCCAGCGTCACGAGCAAAGCGCCGGCGGCGGCCGCGAGACCGACGCGCACACGGGGCGACGGCCAGGCCCCTGCAAGCCATCCCGCCACCTGGCCGGCCGCGATCAGAAACAACCCGGCACTCGCGAGATACACCCGGTGCTCCGCCATGCCCTCCCGCAGCGGGATGAAGCTGGACGAGGGCGCGAGCACGGCCAGAAACCAGATCGTGCCGAAGGTCAGCAGCGGGCGCGAGCGACGCAGCCGCACGGCCACCGCCAGGGCCAGCGCGAGGCCGCCAAGCGCGACGAGAGCCAAAGGATCCGCGGATGCGGTGACGCGGTGGACGGAATGCATGATCGACTGCCCGCGCGGCCACACCAGCAGCCCGATGTACCGCCAGATGACGATGCTTTGCGTGAGAACATTCAGCGCGGACGTCTCGAGCGCGCGGCCCTCCGACAAGAACCCGAAGGCGAAGAGCCGGTAGATCGCGGCCGAAAGCAGCAGGACGGACAGCGGCACGAAGATCAGCAGCAGCCTGCGGCGCCGCGATGTGTCAGGGGTCAATCCAGGCGAAGCCTGGACGACGGTCGGATAGCCCGCCGGTGCAGCGGGCGCTGGCCGCTCCCCAAGCAGCCACGCGTAGGCGAGAACGATCACCGGCAGCACGAGCGCGACCTCCTTCGAGGCCAGTGCCACGAGACCGCTGGCCGCGGCGACCGCGCCGGTCGCGACGCGGCCCGACCGCATGGCGCGACGTGCAGCCAGGAGCGACGCCATGAACCACACGGCGCAGAGCAGTTCTGATCGTCCCGAGACATATCCGACGGCCTCGCTCTGGAGCGGATGGACCGCGAACAGCGCGGCCCCCAGCAGCGCGGCCGCTGCCCTCCCGCGTCGCAGACCGGCGTCCCCCAGCAGTCGCAGCAGCAGCAGGCAGAAAAGCGTGGTGGCGACCGCGTGCAGCGCCACATTGGTGAGGTGGAACCCGAAAGGCCCACTCCCCCAGACGAAGCGATCGAGCGCATAGGTGATGTTGACCGCCGGACGGAACGGGCTGTAAACGAAGAGGAACCTGACGTTCGAGAGGTCGGTCAAGGAAGGGTTGGACAGGACCGTGTCGTGATCGTCGTAGACGAACGGATTGTGGAGCGCGTTGGCATAGACGACCGCGGCGAGCAGCCCGGCGAGCAGGGACCCACCCCAGCGGGACGCCGCCGTCCGGGAGGGCGCCGCGGCTGGCGATCGTTTCAGCGGTGCGCGGCGCATCGGCGGCTGCTGCGGCACTCCGTCAGCGGAGCCAGCCGGGAGGCACGCCGGCGTGGCGCGCCTCTTCGTCGATTGCGACGATCTCCTTCTTGGCTTGATCGATCTCGGCGGTCACGCGCGCGAGTTCGGCAATGGCCTTCTGCCGGTCCTCCGCCGCCTTGGCACGCTGGTACGGGTCGTCGCGATTCACCGCATCAGTCGACAGCGCATTGATGCGGCTCTGCAAGGCTTCGGCGAAGGCCTCGCCCCGACGCTGAGCCTCGCGAGCCTGGGTGACCCGTTCACGCCACCACGCTTCATCCTTCTCGTCTTTCGCGGGCGGGACCTCCGCCTTGGCGGTCGAGGTCGCCGGGGGCGGCGCCCCGGTGCCGGCCGCTGGCGCCGGCTCTGCGGGCTTCGGCAGGTCCTTGTTCGAATAGACCTTGCCGGCCGCCTTCACGGTCTTGCGCCGCTCCTGCTCCTTTTTCGCGAGCTCCCCGAGCGGCGCCGACTGTGCCCTGAGCGGCAGCGTCGCCGAGGCGAGCAGGACCGCCACGGCGGCACCGGCAATCATCAGCCGAATCGGCGGGAGGTTCATGGGGTGGCTCATCACACGTCCGGGTTGATGACGTTCAGTTTAGCAGACCGCGCGACAAGGGCACAGCCGCGGCTCAGTGGTCCTGCGCCTGCCCGGCCGCGGGTTGCTCGGCGGTCCGGGCGAGTGTTTCCGCCGGACGGCCCGACTGCAGCTGCGCGATCCGTGCACGGACCTTATCGGCATCCGGAGCCGAGGGGGACAGTCGGAGATACTCCTCGTACGCCGCGGCCGCTTCCGGGGCTTTCCTCAGGCGCTCGTAACTGATGCCCAGCGCCTTCCGGAACGACGCGTCCTCCGGCTGCAGGGCAATCGCCTTCTGGTACTGCTCGATGGCCGAGGCATCGTCACCTTTGCGGTGGAGCGTCATCGCCAGGTTGAACGTCGTCGCGTAGTCATCGGGAAACAGCGCCTGCGCACGCCGGTAGCCGGCGACCGCCTCGTCCATGCGCCCGAGCAGGCCAAAGGCGCGGGCGAGGTTGAACTGATACGCCCAACGCCCGGGAAGGATCGCCACGGCGCGTTCGAAGTACGGGATGGACTCGGCCGGGCGGTTCAACCTGATCAGCACCTGGCCGAGGTTGCTCAAGGACTCGGCATCATCAGGATTCTTCTCGACCGCGGCGAGGTAGCGGGCGAGCGCCGCATTGTAATCGCCCGCGTCGTACGCGATCGCGCCGGCTCCGGCGGGCTCGAGAAAAGGGCGCTCTTCAGAAGCCGGTGCACTGGCGACCTGGGGGGGCGCCATCGGCTCCGCGTTGTGCCGGCCGGACAACGGATCGGCAACGGGTCCGGCAGCCCTCGGCGCCGGCTCCGCATCCCGCATCAGCCACAGCGCCACCAGCACGAGCCCGAAGGCGCCGACCACCACCGCAGCGGCCCGCGCGAGTTTGCGGCTCGATGCGGCCGTCGCGGCGGGATCCGGCGCGGTCAGGTAGGCGCGGCACCGCGGGCACCGCGCTCGATCCCGCCGAACCTTGGCGCCGCACTGCTGACACAGAACCGCTGCGGACACTACCGAATCTCCCGCCACGACAGAATCCGGACGCCGACCTGTCCGACGCCGTTGTTGAAGTCCGCCGGATCGCCGAGCGCTTCCACCTTGGCGCCGGTCGCCCCCGCAGTGCCGAAATACAGATGCTGATCGACAATGAACGGCGCCGTGGCGCGGCCGGCCATCGTTTTGGCGATCGGCGTTTCGTTGTTGTCGATCCGGCCGTTGCCATCCGCGTCGTACGCCGCGCCGCCCGCATACGTCAGGCCATACAGGTTGGCGCTGAAGTCCGCGCACGGCGTCGTCGCGTTTTCTGTCGTCGTCGTGTAGAAGACGATGTCGCCCGCCACGGATGGTGCGGTTGACGGGCGCTCACCCGTCGCGAGACCGCTTGTGTTGCTCACCGTGGCAAGGTCGACGGCAAATTTCGTCGTTGCCGAGGTCCCCGTGTCCTTGAGGCCGTAAAGCCTGAACGTACCCGCTCCACCGGTCGTCGTCGTCGGCAGGATGTCGCTGCCGGTCGCGAAGAACATGTAGACGTCCACGCTCCCGACGAAGAGCAGTGCCGACGAGGCGTAAATGGGCACGCCGGTATCGACCATCAGGTTCACGGAGATCGTGCCGGTCGGCGTGAAGTTGAACCGCCAGTACCGGCCGTCGAGATCGCCGAGATACGCCTTCGAGACGGCAACCGCTCCACTGACCCCCGCGGCCGTCGGGTCCGCCTGCAGGGCATTCTTCCGCCCGTTCCCTGCCACATCGTTGACCATCACGCATCCGGAACCGGAGCCCGACCCGCTGGCGATCGTGGGGCACGTGGTCCCGGCCGTGTCGCCGACGAGCAGCCCCGAGTCGACGTCCAGGAGGTACAGCGCACTGCCGGCTTTCGGCGCGCTGGCGCCGCGGTTCGGCAGGAGCGTCTCGATGTCCGGGAAGTACCCCGATCCCATAATCACCACCGTCGAGTCCCGGGCCGCGTCCAGGGGGCCGACAGCCGGGTCGGACCAGGTAAATCCGACGGTCTTCTCCGCCAATGGCGCATCACTCTTGAGGTCTCCGTACATCCGCAGCTTGCCGCCCGCTGAGCCGTCCGCCAGCGTGAACGTATTGAAGTACGTCGTGTCGAAGTGGTTGTAGTTGGGGAAGGCCCACTTGAACACAATCGACTCGCCGGGCGTATCGTACTTCGCCAGCATCGACGAAACGGCGCCCAGATCGTCGAGCGTCGGATCCACTCCCATGCCGGCCTCGGTGACGTCGAACTCCTGGTAGAACAGCCCCCCGGGCCCCTGTCCGAACAGCAACAGGCTGTGCCAGACGCCGCCCACTTTGACCTCGGCGACTTTCGGCGAACTGTCCACGAAGTAGTCGAACACGTCCACGGCCTGGCCGTCGCTCAACGTCTTCAGCTTCGGCAGCAGGTTGTACGGGATGAAGGCCCACACTTCGTACCCCGTGCGCGCATCGATGGCGTGCATCATCCCGTCGTTCGCGCCAACGAAGATGATGCTGCGCCGATCCTTGTGGATGCCGGCAAACGTCGTCGGCGCATCCGTGCGCCCGTACTGTTCGTCCGGAGGCGGATCGAGCGACGGGGCGTCCATGATGGCCGGTGTGGAGCCGATGATGGCGCCGATGTTCTGCGCCCGTACCGCGGCAATCAGGCTGAGCGTCGTGCTGCTCGTCCCCATCGCGATCCCGAGGGCCGTCGCGTTCGCCGCCGTGAAGGCGACCAACGATCCGCCACCGGTGCCGTCCGGAATGTACGTGTAGATGTTGCGGGTATTCGGATCGAGCGGGATCCGCGCCTTGCCGGCAAGCGCGGGCCGACCGTCGAGGTCCGGCCAGAGCCGGGTGCCGTCGTTGACGAACTTCCATCCCGTGGGCTTCGTCGCATCGGCGACGGGCTTGTAGGTTCTGAACGCGCGGAGCGCGCCGTCGAACCCGGGGAGAACGAACCCGCCGGTCAGCAGCATGTTGCTCCGCTGGGGCAGATGAAGCCCGCCGGGGTTCGAATTGATGTCCGTGTTCGGCAGGGCCGCGCCCGCGGCGTCGCGCGCGTTCTTCAGGTTCACGGTTCCGACGATGGGACTGACGGGCAGAAATTCGCTTGCCGTCCCGGCGTCGAACTCGACCGATCGCGAGAACCCGAGCTGCACGGCGTAATCCACCGCCGCGGTCACGTCGGACGCGGTCGTCGCGCCGCGGTACACACCGCCGCTGTTGGTCGCGATCGTCTGGAGCGACGCGACGTCCGCGGCGTTTGGTTTGACGCCTACGACCACGATGGGCACGCGATGGGTGACGCCGCCGCCAGTGACGGACAGAAAGGACGTCGCGGTCGTCGCGGTGTTGTTCGCCGCAGTGTAGGCGGCATCGCCGCTATCCTTCCCTCCCGTGATCAGCACGACCACCGTGTTGCGGCAGGTCCGGTTCGCCGCGGTGTCGGCCGCCATGGCCGCGATGGCCGCCGCTTTGGCATCGACGAGCGCGTAGTTGAGGGGCCGGTCCTCGTAGCCCACTCCGCCGATGCCGGCGGGAATCAGCGCAGTCGAATCGTTCGGGCCGCGTCCCAGGATCGAGACGATGGACGCCGAGGTGTTCGCCGCGGGAGTCACGACCGTGGTGCCGGCCGGCGCCGCCGCTTGCGCGTAGTTGGACGCTGCGACGCTGGGCGCGTAAACGGCGTAATTGCCCAGCACCGCGCTGGCACTGCACGGCGTCGTATCCTTGTAGAGGACCTGGACGGCGTCGCTCACGAGCACCGGTTTGTCGCAGTTCGCGCCCGTCCGCCAGGCCGGAGTGTTCTGGCGAAGCTTGACGAGTCCCCAGCGGAAACTGCTGCTCCCGTTCTCGGTGACCGCGGCGGACAGGCCGCTCTTGGCGATGTTGTAGCGGGTTGCATCGAGGAACGCCACATCGGCTGCGTTGTTCGAGGTCAGCGCGTTGGCCGGATCCCAGACCGCCGCCGTCGCGGTGATGCTGTTCGCCGTGTACTTCCCTGGCGACGCGGCATTCTGAAAGTTGTTGTACACGCGGCGGTACGTCTTCGTCGTCGCCGTATTGATCGACGGGAATGACGCCATCACGGCCGCGTCGTCCGAGACCTTGTAGAAATTGGGATCGTAGAGGTTGCCGTTGCCGTCGGTCAGCATCCGGAGCGACGTATCCATCACGACGATGATCGTCGGTGGGACGCGCTTGATGAAGAGCAGCGGATCGAGCTGAGCGGATGCGGTGGACGACCACCAGAGGGTGACCATCACGGCAAGCAGGACCGTGGCCCCGCTTCGCCGTCCGAACGTGCGCCCACGCCTCGGGGCTTTGCGCCGCCGAGTGTCTGCCGGCCGGTTCGATCTGAACATTGTGTGGTCCATCACTGCACGACCAGATTCCCCGTGGAAAGCCCCATGCGCATGTTGCTCAGCGTCTTGCCGGGCGTCTGCACGGCCGCTTTCCGGGCGCGTTGATTCAGTTCTTCCTGACCGCGCTGGGCGATCTGCCCGCGTTCGATTTCGGTGCTCGATGTCCGGGCGACGGTGACCTCGATGACTTTCCGCGTCCCGCCGGGGCCGATGGCCTCGGCGTGCAGCGTCAACGTGCCGTTCACGTCGGAGAGCGGGTCGCCGTCCACCACGCCGCCAGTGCCGTCCGCAGGGTCGTCCGCCACCCAGACCGCCACGTACATCGAACTGTCAATCTGGTTGTTCGGCAGCATGGTGTCGAGGGGACCCCAGGCGAACAGCTTCCACTGTGGATTGTTCGGGCCCCACAGGTTCAAGGTGTCGGTGTCGGCCTGCAGCTGGCCGGTCGCGGTGTTCGCGCCGCAGCAGAGCGTCATCGTGCGGCCGGCCGGGAGCGTCACGGTCGCCGTCATCGATCCGGTCGCGAAGTCGGACTGGGTCGTGCCGTTCAGGATGTCGTTCCAGCGCGGGATCAGGAGGAGGTCCTGGACGACGCGTTCCACCGCGGCGTCGGCGGCATAGAGCGCTTCCTGGCTGTCGCGGTAATTGCCCGAAATGCGGGTTTCGGTGGTGCTCACCATGACCACGGCCGCACCGAGGGCGGTCAGGAGCATCATCGCCATCAGCGCGATGATGAGCGCCGACCCGTCCTGGTTCGAAAGCCGCGTCCGGAGCCGCTGGATGGTCTGCATTATCGTGTCAGGTTCAAGTTCCGCGGCGACACCTCGAACTGCGTCTGGTAGTCGGGCACGTAGCGATCACCGCCGACGGCGGTGCCACGGTTGACGAATCGCACGGGGTCGTTGCCTCGCAGGCTCGCCGACGCGGCCTGCATGCGGAGCGTCACCTTCACCTTGCGGATTCGGAGGAGATCCACGTCGAACTGGTTGTCCCCGGTTCCGCAGTAGGGTCCGTCCGTGAGCATCGCGGCGGTGAGAGCGGCCAGCGAGCCGTCGGTGGCGGCCAGCGTGGGCCGGGGCACGAAATTCCCTGCCGCGTCATAGAGGCAGTTCGCGACCCCCAGCGGCGGCTTCGGCTGCGTGGGCGACGCGGTGTCCCCGAAATAGTCGAACCGGAGGGCCACTACGTTGTCGACGAGCGGCGTCTCGTTCGCGTGGCCGTCGTACCTCATCAGCTGGTTCGTCGCCGAATTCAGGTAAAAGGTGTCGCTGACGACCTGCGTGACCGAGGCGCCGGTGGCGTACGAATAGTTCAGGTCCTGGCCGCGGTGCTGCAGGTGCGCCGCCGCATCCTGCACTTCCGTGATGGTGAACGTGTCGTAGTTTCCGGACGTGTCGAAGATGATGACGTCCATGCCTGCCGTGAAGCCGCAGAGCGCCTGGGCCGCCGGGCAGTTCGGCTGGTTCGTGACCTTCAGCTCCGCCGACTGCGACGGCATCGCGTCGCTCAGCGTGGTCTGCGAGTAGCTGTTCGGAATGTAGGTGAGCGTGATCTTGTCGGTCGTGAAACTGCCGGCGCCTGTGGTCGGATCGGCGGCGAGATCACCGGTGCGGCGCGGCAGGATCGACGCAAAGAAGTTGACGAGCGATCCCGTGACGGGACCCTGGTAGGGGCCTGCGCCGGCGATGATGAGATCCTTGAACAGCGCGTCGGTCCCGACACGCATCCGCTGCTGGATGTCCACGACTTCCGGCTGCGCCTGGGCGTTCCCTTGCGCCGGATTCATCAGCGTGAAGATCGCCCCGGTGACGGCGAGCATGATGGCGGTCGAGATCAGCATCTCGACGAGCGAAAAGCCGGACTCGTCCGTGAGGCGACGCAGGCGATGCGGCCTCATGACGCTTTCCTCGTCTTGACCGTGACGAGCAGGGCGTCGGTGAGCATCCGCGTCCGCGTGAATGCCGTCGTGACGCGCGTCGCCTCGCTGGCCACCGGCGTCACGAGCACCTGCAGCACGAGCGTGTTGTTCGGATTCGTCGGCAGCGGCGTGATCGACCAGCGGCGGATATAGACCGCCGTCCCCGTCGGCGTCGTGCCTGTGCCGATCCACGTGCCGTTGGCGTCGAGAAAATCCACGTAGCCGGGCGCGTTCCGCTCGAGCGAATCGGACGGCGAGGGGTTGAGGCCGCCGCCGGTCGCCGTCGGCGGGAACACTGCAAGGTTCGTCGTGTTGTCGCTCAGCGGAAGCCCCTGCCCCTGGAGGTCGAATCCCCACGTCAGGCCACGCAGCTGTTCGAGCTTCTGTTCGGCCATCGACGTCGCGGACGTCTGGCCATGCGCCACGAGATTCATGCGCGTGGACATCGCAAAGATCTGTGCGACGCCGAGCGACACGGTGGTCAGCAATGCCATCGAGATGATCACTTCGATGAGGCTGAAGCCCCGGTTATTGAAGCAGGATTTTGCCGATGGCATTGATCGTCACCGTCTTGGACTTGCCGTCACGCGTAATCGTCACGGTTACTGGCGTCGTGATGGCCTGCACGGCACCGGCGACAACCTGGCTGGCGGCGCCGTCGGGCTGGAACTGGACCACCGTGGTCGTCACCGTGGCGCCCGTCGGCAGCGTCCGGACGGGCCCGTCGAAGTTGGGGCGGGTCATGACGTCTGTGTCGGCCGCCGGAAACGGGTATGCCGACGCGAGGCAGCGGTTCGACGCGGTGTCAGCCGCGGTGCTCAGCACCTCCACGATCCGCACGTACCCCGTCGCCGGGCAGTTCGTCCGAACGCGAAGGGGCCGGTTCGAGGACACCGCCTTGATCCGTGCGTCCTGGAACTCCCCCACGACCATCCGCGCCGCGTCATTCAGCTTGATGCTGGCGGTCATGTCCTTCATGACCGGCAGCGCCACGGCGGCCATCGTCCCGACGAGGGCGACGACGAGCAGGAGCTCGACGAGCGTGAAACCGTTCGCGGTACTGCGGGAAGACATCTCGGGTGCCAATTGAGCAAGAGCACGGCCATAGCGGTGTTGGCCTCGCGATCGGGCTCGCTAACCATGGGTAATATCGCGGTTTAGGGCACGGGAACGGATGTCGCGGGAGACGTCGAGATCTGGCCGGTGTGCCGTTTTGGTACCGGCGCTAACAGTTCTGGCGTCAGGCCCAGACGAGGGCCTGTTCACGGGGGTCGAGGGGGTTCGGCGCGGGACGGAGTCAGCCGATTCCGAGCGGCAGAGAGATGGTCAGGCGGGCGCCTCCCTGGCCCGCGTTGCCGGCCGTAATCCGTCCGTTGTGCGTGACGATAATCTTCTGCACCAGCGCGAGTCCGAGGCCGGTGCCGCGGGCTTTCGTGGTGAAGAAGGGGGTGAATATCTTCGCTGCGGCACCCGGCTTGATGCCAGGGCCGTTGTCGCTGACGGTGATGCGGAGGATGTGCTGGGAGGCGTCCTCGACCCCATCGATCGCGATCCGCGGCGGCACGTTCGCATCCGAGCACGCCTCGAGCGCATTCCGGCACAGGTTGCTGAACGCCTGACGCAACAGCACTTCGTCGCCTTCCACCCTCCCGAAGCGGCCCGTGACCGTCACGTCGCCGCCGCGGCTCCGCGCGTCCGCGCGGATCTCCTCGGCCGCGCGATCGACGATGCCCTGCATCTCGACCGGCGTGAGGGTGAGATCGGCCGGCTTGGCGAAGTTCAGGAAGTTCGTGACGACCTGTCCCAGCGCCTCGGTCTCATCGCGTATGCCCTGCACGTACGGGCGGAAGTCGGCCGGCAGCTGATCGAGCGCCAGCAGCCGCGCGTAGCCATGGATCGTCGCGAGACCGTTGCGGAACTCGTGCGCGATGCCCGCGGTGAGCTCGCCCAGCCGGGCGAGGCTGTCCTTGAGCCGCAGCTGCTCTTCGAGCTCGGCGACGTCGCTCAAATCCGTGAACAGGCAGATGGCGCCGTGCGCGTCGCCGGCGCCATCACGCACCGGCGACACGGTGATGCCCAGGTGCGTGGCGCCCCCGGCGGGCCGGACCATCTGCACGGCACGCCGGACGATCGGCCGCATCACCGTGAGGCCTTCGTTCACCACATCGGAGAGCGGGGCCGCGTTCGCCAGGACGTCCTTGTAGCTCGCGCTCACGTCCGCGTCGTCGGCGATCCCGAGCAGACGCCGCCCGGCGGGATTGAGCGTTCTGACCAGCCCCCCTTCGCTGACCACGAGCAGGCCGGACGTCATGCTCGCGATGATTTCGCTGCTCAGACGCTCGGACGCCTCCGCCCGGGCCTTCATGGCAAGCTCCTGCGCCTTCAGGGCCTGGAGGGCGTCTTCCATGGCGTTGGCCATGAACACGGATTCCCCGCGAACCGGCGTGCCCCCTTTCGCGGCCGACCGCGCCGCCGCGAAGATCTTGACGACGGCGAATGAGAGGATCCCCGCGAGCGATCCGACGATCGCGGTGAGACCGAGGAGAAGGTATCCGGCTCGCGTCATGGTTTCAGTTCTCAGCTCTGCGCTCTCAACTGTCGGCTGTCAATTCTCGGCCGACGGCTGACAGCGGTGTGCTGTGAGTTGCCGGCTAGTAAAAACTCATATACCAGCGGATCAGCCGATCGCCGGCGAGCGAGGCCGCAAGGGCGCCAAGGGCGAGGAACGTGCCATATGGCAGCGCGTACTTCATCCCGCCCCGTTTGAGCGCCATCACCAGAATTCCGATGAGCGATCCCGCCACGGACGATAGCACCAGCGTGACGAGCACGAGCTTCCACCCGAGGAAGGCGCCGATCATCGCGAGCATCTTGACGTCGCCGCCCCCCATGCCTTCCTGGCCGGAAACACGGAAGTACACTTCTCCGATCGCCCACAACACCCCGCCACCGATCAGGATCCCGAGCAGCGCGTCCACGATGCCGGGGGGCAGCGCGACGCTTGCCGCGAGCCCGGCGACGATACCGGGAAGTGTGATGACGTCCGGCAGCAAGTGATGTTCGAGGTCGATGGCAAACAGCACGATCATCGCGCACGCGAACACCAGCCGGACGACGAGGAGGGCGCTCCAGCCGAAGACCGCGCCGTGGACGATGAACACGGCGAGCGTCGCGAGCTCCAGGGCGGGATACCGGATCGAGATGGGCTCACGACACCGGCGGCAGCGGCCCCGGAGCAGCGCGTAGCTCACGAGAGGCACGTTGTCGAACCATCGCAGGGCGTAGCCGCAGTGCGGGCATCGCGATCCGGGGCGCACGAGCGACTCGCCGAGCGGCACCCGGTGCACGCAGACGTTGAGGAAGCTTCCGACCGACAAGCCGAGAATCGACAGCACCGCCAGGTGCAACGCGGCGACGCTCACTGCGGCTGTCCTGGTTCGGATGGCATGGGGAACAAGGGAGACGCGGAACTGACGCGGACGCGCCCGGAGAAGGCGTCCAGACTGTACGGCGTGCCCGCCGGATCGACCGGGACGCCGCTGAGCATGCCGCGACCCGTCAACGCGTACCACGAATACGCTCCGGCGGACCGGCCCGCGCGCGCGACGATCGCCTGGAGCTGGTCAATCTGATCGAGGGCCTGGAGCTGGAGCAGCGACCGCTCCGCATTGCGGCGTATCCAGGCTTGCTCCGACCGCATCAACTGCTGCCACATGAACCGGGCGGTCGCGCGATCGCTGCTGCGCGACACCATGGAGGCCGCGACCGCCGGCAGCCAGTTCGGCGCGTGGGGCTGGCTCGCGGCGCGCTGGAACCACTCGCCGGCGGCCTTGTAGTCGTGCAGGCGCCAGTAGTACACGAACGCGATGTCGTGATAGTACTCCCACTTCTGCGGCATGGCGGCGATCCCTTTGCGCAGCAGCGTCACGGCCAGGTCGGGCCGCCCCGGTCCCCCCGGGTAGGGTTCGCCCAGGAAAATGGCGCCGAAGCGGTACGCGATGTTGAAGTAGGGGTCGAGCGACGTCGCGATGTCGAGCAGCGGGTAGAGCAGCTCATACCTGCGGGCCTGGGCCCGCTCTCGCTTCTCGAGCCGATCCCCCCCGTAATGCTGGATCGCGCGGATCCAGTAGACATCCGCCGCGAGCGCCTCGAACCCGAACGTCAACCGCTTCATCGCCGCCGGGGAACGCACATACAGCACGCGCGTTCGAGCGGCGTCGCCCCGCGGATACGCCTGGTCTCTCGCGGCCTGGAGCGCCATGGCCCCGCCGAGCGCACAGAGTGCGAGGGCCGCGGCCACCGGTCTCGTCGGTGCGGCGGTCACTTGAAATCCCGGCGGGAGAAGATGAGGGTCCCGGACACCAGGAGCGCGACGATGTACAGGCCGCCGTACGCCGCGGTGGTCGCGACATAGCCGGCGGCGACCGGCAGGCCGTGCACCACCTGGGTCTTGACATCGAACGCCGAGAAATCCGGCAGCAGGTGATACACGGCCCGGGCGATCCAGATGGTGGGCCGTGAATTGACGACCTGGTCGAGATTCTTCAGATCCGCGTTGAAACGTCCGGCGACGTACAGCCCGAACGTCAGGGCGGCCGACAGCAGTGGACTCGAGAACGTCGAAAAGAAGAGCGCGATCGCGGTCACGAGCATGAGCTCCACCGTGATGAGGACCACGGCCTTGAGGAGCGCCGGGTCCGCCGCTGGCGCTTCCCAGCCCGCCTTCATCGCCTCCGTCTCGGTCCAGCCCATGTACCCGAGCACCAGGTACAGACCAACCGTCATCGCCGCCACATTCACGGCGAGTGTCAGCACGAGCCCGGCGTACTTGCCGCTGATGAACTGTCCGCGCGTGACGGGCTTTGCGAGCAGCGCATAGATGCTCCGTCGCTCCACTTCCTTCGAGACCAGCCCGATCCCGATGAAAATGGCGATGAAGAGTCCGAAGACCGACATGGCCGCGAGCCCGAGGTCCTTGATGATCTTCACGTCCTGGCCGGCCGTCAGCTGACCGAGCACATACGACGCCCCGATGAGGAGCAGCGCAAAAATAACCAGGTTGTACAGCACGCGATCCCGGACCGACTCGCGAAACACGTTGACGGCGACGATGCTAATGGCGCGCATCGTCGCGGGCCCCCCGTCCCACTGCGGCGACGCGCTGCACGAAAAACTCCTCGAGCGAGTCCCGCACCGGGTTGATGGAGATGAGGGAGGCGCCGCCGGCTGACAGCTCGGGCAGCAGGCGCTCCGGCTGCTGATCCTGCGGCAACTCCAGCATGTATCGTCCCGCGGAGATCTCCGTGGCGCGGCTCACCCGGGGGGTCACGCGGGCCAGGATCTCCGGCGTCAGCCCCGCCACGACGATCTCCCATCCCCGGAGCCGGAACGCAAGCAGATCCGAAAGACGTCCCGATGCCGCGAGGCGGCCCGCGGCCACCACGGCCACGCGTCCGCACAACGCCTCGGCGTCCGCCAGGATGTGCGAGCTGAAAAATACGGTGCGCCCCTGGTCCCGCAGCTCGAGAATCAGAGCGCGCACGTCCCGGCGGCCGAGCGGATCGAGCCCCGACATCGGCTCGTCGAGGAAGATGACTTCCGGATCATTGAGCAGCGCCTGGGCGATCCCGACGCGCTGCAGCATCCCTTTCGAGAACTTCCGCAGCTGCAGCCGGCGCTCCGCGCCGATCCCCACGCGGTCGAGCAGCGCATCGACGCGGGTGCGTCGATCGGCGCCGGCGTAGCCGAACAGCCGCGCGAAGTAGTGAAGGAGCTCTTCGGCGGTCAGGTAGTCGTAGAAGTAAGGGTTTTCAGGAAGGTAGCCGATGCGTTTCCGCATGCCGACATCGCCGACGGGACGTCCGAGAATCTCTGCACGGCCCGCCGTCGGATAAATGAGCTGCATCAGCAGCTTCAGCGTGGTGGTCTTGCCGGCGCCGTTCGGCCCGAGGAATCCGAAGACCTCTCCGGTTTCGATTTCCAGCGTGAGATCCTCGAGCGCCCTGTACGGGCGCCTGCGCCAGAAGCCCACCGCGTAGTCCTTGGTGAGCGCCTCCAATCGAATTGCGGCAGACATGACGTGGGCGCAGCCAGGCTACTTCGCGCGCTGCAGCTCCACGGTGATCAGCGCGTCGATATATTCAGGGGGCACGACGCCGGGTGGCAGCTTGCGGCCGTTGAGAAAGTACGTGGGCGTGGAGGCGACGCCGAGGAGGGCGCCCATGCGGGCATCAGCCTTCACTTCCTCGAGAGCCTTCGCATACCCGCCGTTGAAGTCGGCAATCCCGCCGACGTCCTTCGCCGCGTCCCTCACCATGGACGGCGTGAGCGTCGTCTGGTGCTCGTACAGCCAGTCTTCCATCACCGCGGCCTTCCCGGTCTGTCGCGCCATGACCACGGCCGCGGCGGCCTCGCAGGCGGCGAGGTGACTGCCGTTCGGCGCATTCGGGTTGCACTCGCCTTCGAGGGGAAAGTGCCTGGCGATGAAGCGGACCTGGCCGTTGCCGGAGTACTTGGCATTCAGCCCCTTGTACGATTCGTGCGCGCTCCGGCAGTGTGGGCACTGAAAGTCGCTGAATCCGACGAGGAGCACCTTAGCGCCATCGGGGGGAACCGACATGTCCACGCGAGGCTGCAGATCCCACCACTTGACGAGCTCGGCACGCTGCTGGTCGGTGAGCGGCGTCATCGGTGCGGCGGCGGTCTGCGCGTGCGCAGTTTCGCTCGGGAAGTAGGCGATGACCGATCCCGCCCCGACGATGTAGAGCAGCGCGAGGACGACAGCCAAGGGGCTCGAGAACAACGTACGGAAGTCGCGCGGCGCGCGGCGAGGCAGCGTGGTCATGGGGAACGTCGTGGCTCCACCGGAAATGATGAAGAGCGCCACCACCGCAACATACGTGGCCGCGCACAGCATGCAGAACGTCTTCAGTTGCACGTAAGAAGCCCAGGCCAGGTACAGCGCGAACGCAAGGCCCACGGTGGAGAGGGCAAAGACGTACGCCGGGACGGACTCGCGCGCCCGGGACGTGTCGCTCCCTCCAATCGCGACGAGCAGGAGGACGAGCAGGAAGTAGAACACCCCCGCGACCGCGACGGGCACGCCCAGAAAGCTGCCGTACCGACTCAGGTAGGCCTGCGTGCAGCTCACCGTGGCATTCACGTCGCAGAAGCTGGTGTAGCCGGGGTTCGTCAGGAGCTTGTAGTGGACGACGGAAGATGCGGAGGCGGCCGCGAGCCCGAGGGCCGCAAAAGCGAGGAGGAGCCTGCGGCTCAAAATACTCATGGTTGAGGCTCAGTTGTACCGCCGCGCGGGCGCAATGGTCAAGGGCCCTGACGCCGCCTTCAAATCCGGCCGCTCCCTACTTCAGTTCCGCGCCGTGAGACGGCGCGCCGGTTTCCGGCATGTTGCCGGAGAAGCTGGAGGTATCGGCAAAGACGACCCGATCGCTGTTGCTGCCGAAAAAGCGGACGCCCGAGAGCCCCGGTCGCAGCGGGTCTGCCGTCACCGAGTAGTGCTCCAGCAGCCCGTCCCCGGTGCACGACTTGTATTCCAGGTTGAGTGGCGTTCCGGCCATGGCGAACTGGTAGCCCGCCTTGACGAGCGGATCGACCGCAAGGTCCGGGCTGAGGAACGCGCTCCCGGTCGCCGGCAGCGGGACCGCGAGGCCCGCCAGTGTCGGCGCGTAACGCTGATTGCCGCAGGCCTGCGCGAAGGCGAATTGTCCCTGGTTGACAGCGCCGAGCGTCGCGATGGCGGACGCTTCGTTACCCTGGACCCGCGCGTGGATGTAGATGGCCATGCTGATGGACGCGAGGATGCCCACAATCGCCACCACGATGAGGAGTTCGATCAGCGTGAAGCCGCGCGAGCCGGGCGTGCGAATGGGCATTCTCCAAAAGACAAGGGTGGTGCCCTTGCGGACACCACCCTCGAGTATGACGCGAACGCGGCTTACTGGACGGGCGTCGTCGCGGTATTCACGGTCGCGTTGGTGTACGTCGCGCCCGTATTGTCCTGGAAAATCGTCGCGCGCTGGTCGGTGCCGAACGAGCGCTGCCCGGTCGAACCGATGGAGGACGGGTGCGCCTCGGCGAAGTACGACGCGATGGCGTCGGCCGCCGACACGTTGCAGGTGTTGGCCGCGAGCACGACGACGGTCGCCAGCAGGCCGGGGCCCGCGTTCACGATGTAGCCGCTCTTGACGATGGCGTTCGCGTTGAGGTCGGGGCTGATGAAGCCCGCCGTGCTGCCCGCCGGCGCCTTCGCGAGGTCGGCCAGGCTCTGCGCATAGCCGCCGCTCGCGCAGCTCGACGAGAAGGTCGACTCCGCGCTGTTGACCGCGCGCATCGAGCCGATGGCCGACGCCTCGTTGCCCGACATCCGGGCGCGGAGAAGGCCGGGAATCGCGATGGCCGCGATGATACCGATAATGGCCACGACAATCAGCAGTTCGATGAGCGTGAAACCCTTTTGATTACGAACCTTCATTTAACTCACTCCTCGAAAAATTTTGCCGCCTGGATGAACTCTTCGCCGGTCGCGCTCGGGTTAGCCCAGCGGCGACGGGAGCTCTAGAGCAACGGCAGTGCCGTCGAATCGCCTGCGTCGTGCCGGCCCGGAAGTGATTGGATTCACACGGCTTGGAGAGACTGGACCTGTCCGGGGCAGCAAATGGACTACTGACAATTTTTGACTACCCGCCAAATCCTGTCAACCGCAGGAGCGTGAAAGTGTCACCCGTTAGAGGGCAACATGACCCGAGGGGTTGGGTCGAGGGACGAAAAGCACGATCAGGCGTCCGAGCCGGCCCGGCCACCAGGGAAGCGCCGTTCCGGGCGCTCCCCTGGTTGCGGTCGGAATCCCCGGTTACTGAACCGGAGTGGTCGCCGTATTCACGGTCGCGTTGGTGTACGTCGCGCCCGTGTTGTTCTGGAAGATCGTCGCGCGCTGGTCGGTGCCGAACGCGCGCTGCCCGGTCGAACCGATGGAGGACGGGTGCGCCTCGGCGAAGTACGACGCGATGGCGTCGGCCGCCGACACGTTGCAGGTGTTGGCCGCGAGCACGACGACCGTGGCCAGCAGGCCCGGACCGGCGTTCACGATGTAGCCGCTCTTGACGATGGCGTTTGCGTTGAGGTCGGGGCTGATGAAGCCCGCCGTACTGCCCGCCGGCGCCTTCGCGAGGTCGGCCAGGCTCTGCGCATAGCCGCCGCTCGCGCAGCTCGACGAAAAGGTCGACTCCGCGCTGTTGATGGCGCGCATCGAGCCGATGGCCGACGCTTCGTTGCCGGACATCCGCGCGCGCAGGAGTCCGGGAATCGCGATGGCCGCGATAATCCCGATGATGGCGACGACGATCAGCAGCTCGATGAGCGTGAAACCCTTCTGGTTACGAACCTTCATTGTGTGAACTCCTGAAAATACTGTTTCTGCCGCTTGGCACGTCTTGGGGTAATCGCCGGGCCCGCACCGAGCGGCCGACATCAACACTGGAGCAACACCGCGGCCATGTGCCACATCTCTAAAAGCGTGGATAAATCACTGATGCAAAGTGGTTTAAGGTCCAAGTATACCGTCGGATAGGGGTGACAATAATTGCCGGTAGCCACTTAATGTCACAAGCGCCTCGCCATTAAATGTCCCGGTAGGGGCGTCCCGGCGACCGCGCCAGCCCCCAGCTACTTGAGGTTGTACTTCTTGGTGTAATAGCGGAAGGATCGAAAGCTCATCCCGAGGAGATCCGCGGCCTTCACTTTGACGCCGCCGGATTGCCGGAGCGCCTCCGCGATGTACTCGCGCTCGATGTGCTGCACGTGCCGTTCGAGGTCGAACCCGCCGTCCGGGATCCCCTCGGAGGGGGCGGCGGCTGAGGTCGCGCTCGCGGTCGCCGCCCCGACCGGCAGGTTGAGCTGCTCGGGCAGGCTCTCGGCCAGGATGGTGGGACTCTGTTCCAGCGCCACGGCCCGCTCCATCGCGTTTTCGAGCTCGCGGATGTTCCCCGGCCAGTGGTGCTCACGCAGCCGGGCCAGGGCCCCGCCCGAGATCCCGGTAATGGGTTTCCCCATCTGCTGGGCGAACTTGGCGACGAAATGCTCCGCGAGCGACGGGATGTCGTCGAGCCGTTCACGCAGCGGCGGCAGCCTGAGGGGGATCACGTTGATGCGGTAGAAGAGGTCTTCGCGGAACGTCCCGTCGGCGACCATCTTCACGAGGTCGCGGTTCGTCGCGGCGATCACCCGGATGTCGGCGCCGATTTCCTCGGTGCCGCCGAGGCGCCGGAACTTCCGCTCCTGCAGCACCCGCAGCAGCTTCACCTGGACGAGCGGGCTCATCTCGCCGATCTCGTCGAGGAAGATCGTCCCCTTCTCTGCAACCTCGATGAGCCCCTTCTTGTTGCTGTCGGCCCCCGTGAACGCCCCGCGCATGTGGCCGAAGAGCTCCGAGTCGAGCAGCGTCTCCGACAACGCGCCGCAGTTGACCGGGATGAACGGACGATCCTTTCTCGGCGAGTTGAAATGGATCGCGCGGGCGACGAGCTCCTTGCCGGTGCCCGATTCCCCGGAGATCAGCACGGTGCTGCCTGTCGGGGCAATGGTGTCGACCAGCTGGAAGACCGCAAGCATCGAATTGCTGCTGCCGATGATGTTCGAGTACTGGAAGGTCGACTTCAGGGCCTTCTTCAGGAGGACGTTCTCCTGCTGGAGTCGCTTCCGCTCGAGTTCGCGGCCGACGCGCAGGCGCACTTCGCTGGCCGCGCTCGGCGACTTGTTGACGTAGTCCGCCGCCCCGAGCCGCAGCGCCTCGACCGCCGTGTCGGTCGACGCGAACGCGGTCATGACGATACTGATGATGTCCGGGGTAATCCGCTTCGCTTCGCGCAGCAGCTCCACCCCGTTCATGTTGGGCATCCGGATGTCGGTGATGAGAACGTCCACGCGCTCGCGCCCGAGCACTTCGAGCGCCCCCGCGCCGTCGTCCGCGACCAGGACCTCGTAGCCATCGCGCCTGAGCACGATCGACAGCAGTTCGCGCATGGAGCGCTCGTCGTCGACCACGAGGACTCGGGCGGGCCCTGCCGCCGCGACCGGTTCGCCTGTCTGGAGCTCGGTTGTCATGTTCAACTCAGCACCGGGCGCGCGCGCGTCGCGACCGGCAGCGTGACCTCGACCTGCGTCCCGGACCCGCGCTGCGACGTGACGTGCACCGCGCCGCCGTAGTCACTCACGATGCGATGCACGATGGCCAGGCCGAGCCCCGTGCCGCCCGCGAAGCCGCCGCGGAACGGCTGGAAGATTCCGTCAATCTCGTCCTGCGCGATGCCGACGCCCTGATCCTCGACCCGTATCACCAGGTCGCCCGGCCGCCCGGCGACGTCCGGCGCCTGCTTGACGCACAGGCGTAACTCGCCCCCCTCGGGCATGGCGCGGACCGCGTTGGTGGCCAGGTTCCAGACGATCTGCCGGATCTGGTTCTCGTCCGCCTCGTACCAGGCTTCGGCCGCCGGCACGTCCACCGCGATGGCGTGCGCGTCGCTCAGCTCGGCGTTGTTCTCGAGGAGACGCGCCGTGTCCGTGATCACCTGCCGGACGTCCACGCGGGTCGTCGCGAGCCGCTGCGGGCGCGCGTAAGCCAGGAAGCTGCGTATCGTGTCGTTCAACCGGTCCGATTCCCGGAGGACGATGTCCATCAGTTGCGACTGATCGATCGTCAACGGAAGCTCCTGCCGGAGGATCTGAATCGATCCCGACATCGAGGCGAGCGGGTTCCGGATCTCGTGCGCGATGCCGGCGGCCATCTCGCCGACCGCCGCCAGCCGTTGCTGGACGCGCGCCTCACGCTCGTGCTTGCGGGCGTCGGTGACGTCCTGGAACGTGAACAGGAACCCGGTCTCGCCGCGGGGGGTGATGAGCGGGGCGGTGCTGAGCCCCACCATCACCTGCCGGCCGTCGGGCCTGGTGAATCCGAAGTCGACCCTGGGCAGCGGAGGCCGGTCCTCGCGCGCGCCGAACAGGTCGCTGAAGTCCGGCGGGAGCTGCAGGACCACGGCCGCCGGGTGCCCCACCGCGTCGGCCGCCCGCACCCCCGTAATCGCCGAAGCGGCGCGGTTGAACGTGAGCAGGCGCCCGTCGATGTCGCTCGTCGCCAGGCCGCTCGTCAGGCTGTCGATGACGTGCTGGCTGAAGGCCTGCAGGTCGGCAATCTGGTTGGACGCGACGGCCAGCTTCTCGTCGGCCCTCCGCAGCCCTTCGGCCAGGTAGCCGCTCAAGGACGCGACGGCGACGAACCCGAAGACGTTCAAGCCGACCGTGAAGCCGGCCACGCGCAGCTGCGGCAGCACGGCCGGGCCGTACCAGACCGCTGAGGCATCCGGGGCGGAGTACTGCGCCAGCACCAGCCCCGAGTACAGGATCGAGCTCAGCACGCCCACCATCACGCCGCCGCGCCGCGACTCGATGGTGCTGGCGGCAATGATCGGCAGCGCGTAGAGCGGCGTAAAATAACTCCCGACCCCGCCGGTGAGACCGACGATGGCCGACACGATCACGGCATCGCATCCGAGCTGCAGGTCCACCAGCCAGCGATACCGCTCGGAGTAGGTGAGCAGCAGGCTGTACACGACCGTCAACGCATACGTCAGCCCGATGAGCACGAAGAACGGATCGATCGGGAACGCCCCGGGCGATGTGGTCTGGATCAGGATCGCCGACCCGAGCAGCAGCGTAATCGCCGCGGCCCGGCCTGCGATCAACCAGAGAAGTTTGCGCCGGAGTGAGTTCATTCGATTTCAGCTGCCAGTTACGAGCTCCCAGCTACCAGCTATAGCTCCCAGCTCCCAGCTCCCAGCTCCCAGTCACGCCCGGGTCGTTCCAGCTGGAAGCTGGAAGCTGGAAGCTGAAAGCCTGAAGCTAAAACTCCTGCCTACGTCAGCTTGCTGATCATGTCGAAGATCGGCATGTACATCGCGATGACGATGCCGCCGACGACGACGCCGAGGACGGCAATCATCACCGGCTCCATCAGCGTCAGGAGGCCGGCGACGGCCGTGTCGACCTCCTCTTCGTAGAAGTCGGCGATCTTCCCGAGCATCGCGTCGAGCGCGCCGGTGGTCTCGCCTACGTTGATCATCTGCACGACCATCGACGGGAAGACGTTCGTCTCCCGCAGGGGCGTCGAGATGGTCTCGCCGCGCTCGATGCTCGTCCGGGTCTTCTGCACCGCGGCCTCGATGACCGCGTTGCCGGCCGTCCGCGCGGTGATGTCCAGTCCGTCGAGGATCGGCACACCCGAGGCGAGCAGCGTCGAGAGCGTGCGGCAGAACCGGGCGACGGCCACCTTGCGCAGAATGTTCCCCAGAATCGGCAGCTTGAGCGAGATCGTATCGACCATCAGCCGGCCCGGCTCGGTGGCGTAGTAGCTCTTGAACGCATAGGCGCCGAGCCCCATCGCGATGACGCCGATCCACCCGTACGAGACCAGGCCGTTGCTCAGCGCGATGACCACGCGGGTCGGAAGCGGCAGCTGCGCTCCGAGTCCCGCGAACATCGCGGCGAAGGTCGGGATGACCTTCCAGAGGATGGCGCTGACCACGAGCGCGGCGATGACGATGACCGCCACCGGGTAGATCATCGCGGACTTCACTTCGCCGGTCAGCTTGACGCTCTTCTCGATGTACTCGGCGAGGCGCTTCAAAATCGTGTCGAGAATACCGCCCGCTTCGCCCGCCGCGATCATGTTGGTGAAGAGCGGGTCGAAGGTCTTCGGGTGTTTCTTCATCGCGTCGGCGAGCGCCGCGCCCGACTCGACGTCCTCGCGGGTCTTCAGGATCACCGCCGCGAAGTTCTTGTGCGGTTCCTGCTTGCCCAGGATCTCGAGGCACTGGACGAGCGGAAGCCCGGCGTCGATCATGACCGAGAACTGGCGGACGAAAATCGCGAGGTTCTTCGCCGGCACCTTCTTGCCCGCTTTCGGCCCGCCCGGCTTCGCCGGCGCCGCGGCCGCGGCGGCGGCTTTCTGGGCTTTCGACGGGTCGATCCGCGTGACCATGATCTGATCGCGGCGGAGCGCCGCCACCGCGGCGTCCATCGAGTCGGCCGTGTGTTCCCCGGAGACGGACTGCCCCGCGCGCGTTCGTCCTGAATAAGCGAATGTAGGCATAAATCAGCTCACCGTTCCAGCTCACAGCTCACAGCTTCCAGGTCCCAGCTTCCAGCTCCCAGCTGCCAGCTCATGTTGCACATTGCACATTGCACGTTCCACGCTCCACGTTGCTATCTCGCCGGCGCGCGCGCCGGCAGGCCGGCGCCCGGGCGAGCCATGCCGGCCCCGGGCACGACGCCGGCGCCGCGGCTGATCATCTGTTCGAGCTCGTCCTTCAGCGACGAGGCGCCCATCGCCGTGTCGAGCGTGATCAAACGCTTCTGATACAGCGTCGCGAGCGACTGGTTCATCGTCTGCATCCCGAACTTGTCCTGTCCGGTCTGCATCGTCGAATAGAGCTGGTGGACCTTGTCGTCGCGAATCAGGTTGCGGATGGCCGGGGTCGGGATCAGGACTTCGAGCGAGATGACCCGGCCCTGCCCGTCGGCGCGCGGCATGAGCGCCTGGCAGACGATCCCTTCGAGCACGAGCGAGAGCTGCGTGCGGATCTGCCCCTGCTGGTGGGCAGGAAAGACGTCGATGATGCGGTTGATCGTCTGCGCCGCGGAATTGGTGTGCAGCGTGGCGAACGTGAGATGCCCCGTCTCCGCGACGCGCAGCGCCGACTCGATGGTCTCGAGATCGCGGAGCTCGCCGATGAGCACGATGTCGGGGTCTTCGCGAAGGGCGGCGCGCAGCGCGACCGCGAACCCGTGGGTGTCGCTGTGCACCTCGCGCTGGTTCACCAGGCAGCCCTTGTGCTGATGGATGTACTCGATCGGATCCTCGATCGTGAGAATGTGCTCGCGCCGTTCAGTGTTGATCTTGTCGATCATGGCCGCGAGCGTCGTGGATTTGCCGCTGCCGGTCGGCCCGGTGACGAGGACCAGGCCGCGCGGACGATCGGCGAGGGTCGCGAGCACCGGGGGGAGCCCCAGCTCGGCGAAGCTCTTGATCGTCTCCGGGATGACCCGGTAGACCGCCGCCACCGCGCCGCGCTGGTTGAACACGTTGCAGCGGAACCGCGCGAGGCCCCGGATGCCGAACGAAAAGTCCAGCTCCAGCGATTCCTCGAACCGCTTCTTCTGCGCGTCCGTCAGCACGCTGTAGGCGAGCCCCTTGGTCTCGGCCGGTCCCAGGCTCGGCAGATCGAGCGTCTGGAGCTTGCCGTGGACGCGAATCTGCGGCGGAGTGCTCGTGGTCAGGTGCAGGTCGGACCCGCTCTGCTCAACGAGAGTCTTCAGTAGTTCGGGCAGTGTGGCCATATTTTTCAATCCCAGCTTCGAGCTTCCGGCTTCCAGCTTCCAGCTTCCCGGCTTCCAGCTTCCGGCATCCGGCTTCCAGCATCCGGTTTCCAGCTTGCGGCTCGTCTGGAACTCGGCCTCAAGCCATCCCGCTCCGCTGGGAGCTGGGAGCTGGAAGCTGGAAGCTGGCAGCCGGCAGCTGGAGACTGGAAGCTCGTGCCTACTTCACCGTCTCCCGCGCCACTTCCTCGATGGTCGTGACGCCTTCCATCACCTTGTGGAGTCCGCTGCGGCGCAGCGTGATCATCCCTTCCTCGACCGCCTTGCGCCGGAGTTCCAGGCCCGACGCGCCGACGAGAATCAGCTCGCGAAGCTGCTCGCCGATTTCCATCACTTCGTAGAGGCCGACCCGGCCCTTGTACCCGGTGTTGTTGCATTTCTCGCAGCCGCTGCCCTTCTTGGGCACGACGGTCTCGGCTTCGTCCTTCGTGAAGCCCGCCTCGACGAGGGCCGGCGGCGCATGCCGTTCTTCGACCTTGCACTGCGTGCAGATCCGGCGCACCAGGCGCTGCGCGCAAATCAGATTGACGGAGCTCGCCACGAGGAACGGCTCGATCCCCATGTTCATCAGCCGGTTGATCGTGCTCGGCGCATCGTTCGTGTGGAGCGTGGAGAGCACGAGATGGCCCGTCAGCGCGGCCTTGACGGCGATTTCGGCGGTTTCGAAATCGCGGATTTCGCCGACGAGAATGATGTTGGGATCCTGCCGGAGGAACGACCGCAGCGCGGCCGCGAAGTTCAGCCCGATGTTCTCCCGCACCTGGACCTGGTTCACCCCGACGAGGTTGAACTCGACCGGGTCCTCGGCGGTCATGATGTTCGTTTCGGTGGTGTTGATCTTCGCGATGGACGAATAGAGGGTGTTGGTCTTGCCGCTTCCCGTCGGCCCCGTCACGAGCACGAGCCCCCAGGGCTTCGCGATGGCGGCCTCGAGCTTCTTGAGCGAGTTCGGCTCGAATCCCAGCTTCGTCATGTCGAGCATCAGCTTGTCCTTGTCGAGCAGACGCATGACGATCTTCTCGCCGAAGAGCGTCGGGAGACAGGACACGCGGAAGTCGATTTCCTTGGTCTGGCCGTTGTCGGCAAAGCGGATTTTGATGCGCCCGTCCTGCGGCAGCCGCTTTTCGGCGATGTCGAGCTTCGCCATGATCTTCACGCGGGACGTAATCGCGTCCCGGAACTTCATCGGCGGCGCCATGACGTTGTAGAGAATGCCGTCGATGCGGAACCGGACCCGGAACTCCTTCTCGTAAGGCTCGACGTGAATGTCGCTCGCGCCCTTCTGAATCGCCGACATCAGCATCAGGTTGACGAGCCTGATGACGGGAGCCTCGCCCCCCTGCCGCTCGAGGGAAGCCACGTCGATCTGCTCCAACTCCTGGAGCACTTCGACGTCTTCATCGACGATGGCGGCTGATTCCTCGAGGGCCTTGGTGACCATGTCGAGCGAGGCCGCGCTCGACAGCGAGTCGCCGGATGCCGCCACGGCGGTCCCTTCTCGCGGACCGCGCGCCGCCGGGGCTGCGCTGTAGTACTTCTGGATGGCGTCGGTGACGGCCGTCTCCGACGCCACCACCGGTTCCACGTTGTAGCCCGTCATGAACTTGATGTCGTCCATGGCGAACACGTTGGTCGGGTCCGTCATCGCGATCGTCAGCGTCGCCCCGGCGCGGCTGAGCGGAACGATCTGGTACTTGTGCGCGGTCTCGGACGGGATCAGCTTGATGATGCTGGCGTCAATCTCGAACTGCGTCAGGTTGATCGAGGGGACCCCGTACTGCTTGCTGAGGAGGGCGGTGATCTCCTCGTCCTTGACGAGCCCGAGCTTGACCAGATTGAAGCCGAGCTTCCCCCCGTTGGTCTTCTGATAGCTCAGGGCTTCCTGCAGTTGAGCAGGCGTGATGCGCTTTTCTTTGAGCAGCAGCTCGCCTATGCGGACGGGCATCGTTTGAGGCTCTTGGTCGAAGGGCCGCCGGGAACGCGGCTGAAGCTGAGGTCGAGCTGGGGGAACAGTATTCGAGCACGCCTTGACACTTTTTGTCAAGCCAGCCGATTGCGAAAAGGTGAGACGACACTAAAGAACAGTGAAGAACAGTGAACTAAGCCCGATGCGGGGGTCTGGGTTGGGTTCTTGAGAAGCGAGCCGGCTCCGGCTAATAGGCGAACCGGGCGGCCACTCCCCAGCCCCGCTGGGCAGGGTCGGAGCCGCGGGTCACCTGGATGTCGAGGAACAGCGAATTGGTCGCCGCGAAGCTGCCGCCTGCGCTCAGGGCACGGGCCCGTGCTCCGGTAGTATTGAGGTTGAACCCGCCGCGAACCGTCGCCCGGCGGTAGACCCGGCCCTCCGTGCCCGCCGCAACCCGCCTCGAGGGGCCGTTCAGCCCCTCTGTCTGCAGAAGGTCAGAGTCCGCCGCCACGATCCAGCCTGCCAGCGGAGTCACCGCGACGCCCGCCCGCGCCTGGCGCTGGAGCCGAAGGGCTGCCCCGCCGGCGGTGCCGAACGACGGTTCACCGGCGTTTCTGAGGGTCAGCCCGGCTTTGAGCTTCCCCACGGTCCCCATGACACCGAGATCGGCGTCAAAATGCGTGGTTTCCTGCGTCGCGACGTCTCCAGGGGGTGTCAACAGGGCCATCCGCTCGCTGACGGGCCCCAGCACCGAAGACGCGTAGCCCCGCACCATCTTCAGCGTGGCCCCCACGGTAAGGCCGGGCACGATCGACTGGACGACCGTGGCACCGAGGTGGTGGGTGACGAGCGTGTCGGCTTCCAACAGAGAGTTCGCCGTGTCCAACCGCCTGGCCGGTGCCACCTGCCTGGAGCTCAGGCGGTAATAGGACAGGCCGAGAGCCGGTATTCCGAGCGCCACGAGGAATCCCGACCGGTCGCCCGCCGGTCCAGCTCCAGGCGGTTTCAACTCAGCATTACCGCGATCCAGGACGAAACTGAAGAGAGATCCTGACGCGAAGCCTGCCGGATTCCAGTACGCCGCCGACGCATCATCCGCGACGGCGACGAAGGCGCCTCCCATTCCCGCGGATCGGGTGCCGACGGTGTCGAACGACTGGGCGGCCGCAGGCGCGGTCGCCGCAGCCACGACCAACACGGTGACGAGACCCCGCTGACGCACCATCATCCCAGAGAGCTTAACGTACGAGTCGCGCCGGCCCGAACGCCGTGGCCGCAACGACTTAAGAGGAAACATCCGCACCCCGGCTGTCGTATTGCTTGGTGCTAGAATCGTTCGTCCCACGGTCCGCAACCAGAAGGGCGCACCCCACAATTTATGGCCACTCCTGCCGCCCAGACCGGAGCCATCCAGGCTCCCCTCAGTCTCCCCGCGCGTGTCATCGGCATCATCACCGCGCCGCGTGCCACCTACGAATCGGTCGTGGCCCACCCGAAATGGCTGGGCATGCTGGCGCTGGTCGCGATGGTCATGGCGGTCGTGGTCGGCGGCTTCCTGCTGACGAAGGTCGGGCAGGAAGCCTGGCTCGACGCCGCGCTGAACAGTCCGATGTCGGGGCAGGTGTCGGACCAGCAGATTCAGGGGATGGAGAAGATGGCGGGGTATGTCGGCTACATCACGGCCGTCTTCTTCCTCGTCGGCACCCCCATCCTCCTGGCGGCTTGCTCGGGCGTGCTGTTCGCGGTGTTCAACGCGGCGCTGGGCGGCGACGCGACCTTCAAGCAGGTGTTCACCGTGATGGTGCACGTCGGCCCGATCGGGCTGCTCGGGCAGCTCTTCACGGTCCCGCTCAATTACGCACGCGGAACCATGTCGAGCGCGACGAACCTGGGCGTCCTCACGCAATCCGTGCTCGCGGACGGATCGTTTGCCGCTCGCCTGCTCGGCATGATCGACATCTTCGTCATCTGGCAGGTGATCGTCCTGTCCATCGGGCTGGCGGTGCTGTACCGCCGCCGCACGCAGCCGATCGCGATGTCGCTGTTCGTGCTGTATGCCGTCATCGCCGTGATCGTCGCCTTCGTCCGGCGCGGAGCTGCAGCATGAGCCGGAACAGGAAGATCCTCGTCGGTCTCGCGATCGTGCTCGCGCTCGGCGCGATTGCGTTCGCCAATGTCCGGTTCAAGCGCAACGATGGCATCGAGGTCACGACCGAACCGGTCAAGAAGCGCCACCTCGAAGCGATCGTGTCCGCGTCCGGAAAAATCCAGGCCAAGCGCGACGTCAACATCAGCGCCGACACGATGGGGCGCGTCACGGAGCTGGCCGTCGACGAGGGATACCGCGTCAGGAAGGGGCAGTTCCTGCTGCAGATCGACCCGCGCAACCTGAAGACCGCGGTGCAGCGGACGGAGGCGTCCCTCGCCGCGGCCCGGTCGAACGCCGAGCAGGTGCGACTGGCGCTCGACAGCGCCAAGGTCGCCCTGAAACAGGCGCAGGACAACTACAAGCGCCAGCAGGATCTCTGGAAGGGCGGGCTCACCACCCGCGAGACCCTCGAGCGCGCCGAGAACGAACTCAGAGCCCGCCAGGCGGATCTCGCCTCACAGGAGCAGAACGTCCGTACGATGCAGCTCCGCATGGAGTCCGAGAGCGCCACCGCCGCGAGCGCGAAGTACGACCTGAGCAAGGTCCGCATCGAATCACCGATCGACGGCATCGTGACCCGCCGGAACATCGAGGCGGGTGAAACGGTCGTCATCGGGACCATGAACAACGCCGGAACGGTGCTGCTCACGATTGCCGACATGTCCGTCATCCAGGCGGAAGTCGAGGTGGACGAGACCGACATCCCGTCGCTGCGCATCGGGCAGCCGGCGAAGGTCAAGATCGACGCCATGCCGGGGCAGACGTTCACGGGCAAAGTGACGGAGATCGGCAACAGCCCCATCCAGGCAGCCACCGGCGCGTCGACCACTCAGGCGACTAACTTCAAGGTCGTGGTGACACTGGACAAGGAAATCCCCGAAGTGCGGCCCGGCTTCACGTGCACGGCAGAAATCACGACGGCCGTCCGGGACGGCGCCGTCACGGTGCCCATCCAGGCGACGACCGTGCGTGAGATGATCCTCGACGAGAAGGGCGGCATCGTCCGTCCCCCGGACGCGGCGAAGGGCAAGCGTCGTTCGACGCCGGCTGCCGGCGCGGCTTCGACCGAGCTCGCGCCGGGGCAGACGCGCAAGGAGCTCGAAGGCGTGTTTGCGGTCCAGGACAGCAAGGCGGTGTTCATGCCGATCAAGACGGGCATCGCGGGGGAAAAGTACTTCGAGGTGCTGTCGGGGCTCAAAGAAGGCGATGCGGTCATCACGGGACCGTTCGCGTCGGTGCGCTCACTCGCGGAGGGAGCCGCGGTGAAGCCCGCAACGACGCCAGTCAAGCCGTGAATCAATTTCTCGAGGCGGCGATAATCGCGCTCGGCGCGATCTGGTCGAACAAGCTGCGATCGTTCCTCACCGTGCTGGGCAACATCGT
The DNA here is from genome assembly GCA_031361295.1 of Acidobacteriota bacterium. Classification (GTDB taxonomy): domain Bacteria; phylum Acidobacteriota; class Vicinamibacteria; order Vicinamibacterales; family 2-12-FULL-66-21; genus JALZOC01. Next base: position 52,163 of record JANMCN010000229.1, read on the forward strand.
CGCGGTGACGTCGATCATCGCCGTGGTGTCGCTCGTCCAGGGGATGAACGCCTACGTGACGAGCGCCATTCTCTCGGGCGTCGGCGGTGATGATTTCACCATCCAGCGGATGCCCATCGTGCGATCGGAAGCCGACGAGGAGCGCGTCCGGAACAATCCCCGAATCACGCTCGAGGAAGCGGCGGCGGTCCGGAAGTACAGCGGGAACGTGGGGGCCGTGGCCGCGCAGGCCCAGTCGCGTGCGACGATGACGTACGGGACCGCGACCGTCGACGGCGCGCAGGTGCAGGGCGTGTCGCGCGACTACGTCTCCTTCGGCACATTCAACGCCGAACAGGGGCGGCTGATCTCCCCGGCCGAAATCGATATCTCCCGCCCGGTCACCGTCCTCGGGTGGGAGGTTGCCGACAAGTTGTTCGGGCCGGCCGATCCGCTCGAGAAAACCATCAAGATCGGCGGCCTCCATTTCCGCGTCGTCGGGGTCAGCGAAAAAAAGGGATCCTTCTTCGGCAATTCGCAAGACAACTTCGCCATCATCCCTCTTGGCGTCTTCCGGAAAATGTACGGGTCGCGGATGTTCGGCATGCAGTTGCTCGTCAAACCGAGGACGCCCGAGCTCGTGAAGACCGCGATGGATGATGCCACCGTCGCGTTGCGCATCGAGCGCAGGCTTCGTCCAAACGAGCCGGACAACTTCGGGATGTTCACGTCGGACACGTTTCTCGACATTTACAAGACGGCGACCAATGGGATTTTTGCCGTGCTCATCGGCGTCGTGGCCATGTCGCTCGTCGTCGGCGGCATCGTCATCATGAACATCATGCTGATGGTCGTCAGCGAGCGCACGCGCGAGATCGGCTTGCGGAAAGCGCTGGGGGCCCGGCGGCGCGACATCGTCTGGCAGATCCTGACGGAGTCCGTCACGCTGTCGATCTTCGGCGGCATCGTGGGTATCTCGCTCGGATTCGGACTGGCGCTCCTCATCAGCAGGTTCTCGCCTCTCCCAGCTTCGGTCCAGCCGTGGTCGGTGATGATGGGCATCGGCATCACCGCGCTCGTCGGACTTTTCTTCGGCCTGTATCCGGCGGTCCGGGCGGCGTCGCTCGACCCGATTGAAGCGCTGAGGCGAGAGTAGGCTCGGGACTCGGGGACTGGAGACTGGGGACTTTGCACCAGACCCGTTAACTGCAGGCTGATAGCTTGACTGACTGAAAGCTGAGATCCAACTATGGCCGCCCTGCGCTCCGGGTTACTCGGCGAAATCGTGACGATGTCGCTCGACACGCTGCGCACGAACAAGATGCGCTCGGCGCTGACGGTGCTCGGCGTCGTCATCGGCATCACGTCCATCGTCGGTATGACGTCGCTCCTGCGCGGGTTCGACAATTCGCTGCGCGACTCGATCAGCCAGCTCGGACCCGATACGATCATGGTGCAGAAGTGGGGCGCACTCAGCTTCGCGTCGGGAAAGAGCTTCCTCGAGGTCGCGCGCCGGCCCAACCTGTCGAGGGAAGATGCGCTGGCGATCGAGCGCGACTGCCCATCGGTGGCTCTCATAGATGTCTGGCTGGGAGCGATGGGAAACACTCAGTCCCGCATCTTCTACGGGCACGACAAAACGAAAACCATCGCGATCCTCGGCGCGACGGAGAACTGGGCTGCGGTCAACTTCGCGAAGCTGGAAATGGGACGGCTCTTCCTGCCGTCCGAGGTCGAGCATCGCCGGCAGGTGGTCGTACTCGGGCAGTCCCCATGGCAGTCGCTGTTCCCGAACATCGACCCGATCGGCAAAGTGGTGCGGATCGGCGGCAACGAGTTCACCGTCATCGGAGTCCTGGGCAAGCGGCCGAGCCCGGGCGGATTTTCGACCGGTGCTGACGACTTCGCCGTCATCCCGTTCAGTGCGCACGAAAAATTCTACGGCAAGGTGCTCAAGGGTTCGGCGAAGATCTCCGCGAACAGTTTCAATCCGGCGGTGTTCCGCACGGCCATGATCGCGGTGGTCCCGCGCGAAGGCATGCGCGACGACGCGATGCGCGAGGTGGAGGCGCTGATGCGCATCCGCCACAAGCTCAATCTCGAGCAGCCCAACGATTTCGACCTCGTGACCCAGGATGCGATCCTGAAGGTGTGGGATCAGATCAGCCAGGCGACGTTCCTGGGGCTCGTTGTCATCTCGTCAATCGCGCTGATGGTCGGCGGCATCGGCGTCATGGCAATCATGATGATCTCCGTCACCGAGCGCACGCGCGAGATCGGCGTCCGCAAGGCGCTCGGTGCGCGCCGGCGGGAGATCCTGTGGCAGTTCCTGATCGAAGCGGCCTTCCTGACCTCCGCCGGAGGAGTCCTCGGAATCATCTTCGGCAGCACAATCGGTCTTGTCGTGCACTGGCTCTCGGGATTCCCCGTGTCGCTGCCCTGGTGGTCGTTCGCCATCGGCATCGGCTTTTCCGCGACCATCGGGATCTTCTTCGGCCTGTTCCCCGCCATCAAGGCATCGCGGCTGGATCCGATCGAAGCGCTGCGGTACGAGTAGCTTCCGGCTACCAGCTTCCAGCTCGGAGCTCCCGCGCTCGGGCGCCAATGGGACATCCACTGAGTACCGTCTTTGCACACGCCCGACCGTTCAAGGACCGACGCGATGCAGGACTATCGCAACTTGCATGTGTGGCAGAAGGCCCACGCTCTGGCGGTGGCGACGTACGGAATTTCTGCGTACTTACGGCAGGCTGAGGCTTGGCCATTACGCGACCAGGTGTTTCGTGCCGCTATTTCGATCCCCTCCAACATCGCCGAAGGTGCCGGTAGAGGCTCAGACCTGGACTTCAGGCGGTTTCTCCTTCACTCGTTGGGATCCTGCAATGAACTTGAGTATGATTTGCTTCTTGCGCGGGAGTTGGGATTCCTGCCATCTCCCGTCCAGACCAAGCTTGCGGGCGAACTCGAGGAGGTTCGACGGATGCTCTCCAGCCTCGTCCAGCGTCTGACCCCCCGGAAGCTACGAGTCTGAAGATTACGCAGGACACGCAGTCGCCCGGAGCTTGCACCAAACGCGGGACTGCTGGGAGCTGGGAGCTGGAAGCTGGAAGCCCGGAGGGTAAGCCATGAGAGTCTATGATGCGCCGAGCATCCGGAACATCGCCCTTGTGGGCCACAGCGGCGCCGGTAAGACACAGCTCGTATCGGCGCTGCTCTTCGATGCCGGGGCCGTCCCCCGACTCGGGCGCGTGGACGACGGGACGACGGTCACGGATTACGACGAAGAGGAAATCGCCAGGAAACACACCCTGGCGTGCAGCCTCGCCTACCTCGAGTGGAATAAACACAAAGTCAATCTGATCGACACGCCCGGCATGGCGAACTTCCTGAGCGATGCGCGGGCGGGCCTCCGGGTGGCGGACGCCGCCCTCGTCGTCGTGGACGCGGTGCACGGCGCGGAAGTATCCACTGAAAAAGTGTGGGCCGCGGCGGAGGAGCTCCAGCTCCCCCGGATCATCGCGCTCAACAGGCTCGATCGGGAGCGCGCCAGCCTCGAGCGTTCGATCGAGTCGCTGCGTGCGGCCTTCGGCCGGGCGGTCGTGCCGCTGCAGCTGCCGGTCGGCGAGGACAGGGGGTTCCGCGGCGTCGTCGACCTCGTCTCGATGAAGGCGTGGACGTTTGCCACGGACGAGAGCGGCAGGCCGTCGCCGTGCGACATCCCGGGCACGATGCGCGAGCCGGCGCAAGCCGCGCGCGACGTCCTCATCGAGATGGTCGCCGAAGCGGACGACGGACTGATGGAGAAGTTCTTCGACGCCGGCACCTTGACGCAGGAGGAGCTCGTCGGAGGACTGAAACGCGCCATCGCGGCGTCGCGGATCTTTCCCGTCCTGTGCACGTCCGCCCAGGCGAACGCGGGCATGCAGCCGCTGCTCGATGCGCTGATCGAATACGTGCCCTCGCCCGCGGAGCGCCACGTGCGCGGCTTCAGGCCCGGCACCGAGAACGTCGTCGATGTGGCGCCCGCCGAAGGGGCGCCGGCGTCGGCATTCATCTGGAAGACCGTGGCTGACCCCTTTGCCGGGCGGATCACCATGTTCAGAGTGATCACCGGATCGCTCAAGGCCGATTCCACCGTCCAGAACGTCACGAGGAACACCACTGAGCGGCTCGGGCACCTCGTGCTGCTGCAGGGCAAGACGCAGACGGCGGTCCCGGAGATCAAGGCCGGAGACCTCGGCGCGGTTGCGAAGCTCAAGGAGAGCCAGACGAACGATCTCATTGCCGACCGGCCGCCGGCGTTCACCCTGCCGGCGATCACGTTCCCGGCGCCGGTCCTCGCGTACGCGATCGAGCCGAAGAGCCGCGCCGACGAGGAGAAGATCAGCACGGCCCTCCACCGGCTGCAGGAAGAGGATCCGACCGTGAACTACACGCGCGATGCGCAGACGAAGGAACTGCTCATCGCGGGCCAGGGACAGTCGCACATCGAAGTCACCGTCGCGAAGCTGAAGCGGCGGTTCGGAGTCGAGGTGATCCTGAAGCTCCCGCGCATCGCGTATCGCGAGACGATCACCGCGTCGGCGGAAGCGCACGGCCGGCACAAGAAGCAGACCGGCGGGCACGGACAGTTCGGCGACTGCAAGGTGAAGTTCGACCCTCTGCCGCGCGGCGCCGATTTCGAGTTCGTCGACGATATTTTCGGCGGCTCGATTCCGCGGCAGTTCATCCCCGCCGTCGAGAAGGGCATCCAGGACGCGCGCCTTCGCGGCTTCCTCGCCGGATTCCCGATGGTCGATTTCCGCGCGACCGTGTTCGACGGATCGTTCCACGCCGTGGATTCCAACGAGCTGTCCTTCAAGATGGCCGGCTCGCTCGCGTTCAAGGACGGCATGTCGAGGGCCAGGCCCACGCTGCTCGAGCCGGTGATGGACGTCGAAGTCTATGCGCCGAGCGACTATGCGGGAGACCTGATGGGCGATCTGAACAGCCGGCGCGGGCGGATTGGCGGGATGGACACGCGTGGCACGGCGACGATCATCCGGGCCAAGGTCCCGATGTCCGAGATGCTGACGTACGAGCAGCACCTCACGTCAGCGACGGGAGGGCGGGGGTCGTACCACATGACGTTCTCCCACTACGAGGAGGTCCCGTCACACCTGCACGGAAAGATCATCGCCGCCGCACGCGCGGAGCGGGGGCACGAAGCGGCGGAGGAAGTGTAAGCGACCTTGGCTACGCTCCGCCGGACTTGCGCGGCGCGCGCGGAGCCGAGGCTTTGCCCTTGGTCGTGGCGCGGCCTCCCTTGTCGCTCTTCAACTGGCGCTGCGGCTTGGCCTTGTTCTCGGTTGGCTCGTCGCCGCCTTCGTCGCCTTCCGCCTTCTTGCCTCGAAGCCGCTCGGCCGCCGCGCGCAGCCGGCCGCCGACGCCCTTCGGCTTCGCCTTGCCGGCCTCGGTCTTCTCAGCCTCGGCATTCGGGTTGAACTCACTCCCCACGAGCTCGATTTGCGCGACCTCCGCGCTGTCGCCCCGCCGGAAGCCAATCCGCAGAATTCGCGTGTAGCCGCCCGGCCGGCCTTCGAACCTCGGCGCGATGGTGTCGAACAGCTTGCCCACGACGTCGCGGTCCTGGATGTCTCGCAGGACGAGCCGCCGCGCGTGCAGCGACTTGCCGTTCGCATCTCCCGCCGCGAGCCCCCGCTTGGCGAGCGTGATGATCCGCTCGACGAACGGCCGCAGCTCCTTGGCCTTGGGCACCGTGGTTTCGATGCGCTCGTGGAGAATGAGCGCCGCGGCCTGGTTCCGCAGCATCGCGATGCGGTGCTCGGTGACGCGGCCGAGTTTCCGGTGACTGACTCTGTGACGCATGATGTGTCTGTCCTACGCTAAGTCGGGATTTCAGCTCCCGCTGTCCGCTGTCAGTTCCTGGTCTGGGCCCGGCGAACCGGAACAGCAGGAACTGACAGCTGATGGCGGATCGCTGTGATCTGTTAGTCCTGCGCGTGCGCCGCCGGCTGATCCAGCCGCATGCCGAGGCTCAGCCCCATAACGGACAGGATCTCCTTGATCTCGTTGAGCGACTTCCTGCCGAAATTCTTCGTTTTCAGCATCTCCCCCTCGCTCTTCTGCACGAGCTCGCGGATGGTCCTGATGTTCGCGTTCTTCAGGCAGTTGTACGACCGGACCGACAGCTCCAGCTCCTCGACGCTCTTGTCCAGGTTCTCGTTGAGCGCCGCCCGCGGCGTATCGGCGAGCGCATCGGTCTGCAGGTCGCCGACGTCCTCGAGGTTGATGAAGATGTTCAGGTGATCGCGGATCAGCTTTGCCGAGAGCGACACCGCGTCACGCGGCGTGACGGATCCGTTGGTCCAGACGTCCACGGTCAGCTTGTCATAGTCGGTCGTCTGGCCCAGCCGCGCGGCTTCCACCAGGTAATTGACCTTCTTGACGGGCGAGTGCACCGAGTCGATCGGAATCCAGCCGATCCCGAGGTCTTCGTCGAAGTTCTTGTCCGCCGACACGTAGCCGCGCCCGCGCTTCACGCGCATCTCCATGTGGAGTTTGCCGCCCTCTGACACGGTCGCGATGTGCGCGTCGGGCTCCAGGATTTCCACGTCGGCGTCGGTCTCGATGTCGCTCGCCTTGACGACTCCGGCCTTGTCGATCCGGAGGTACAGCGTCTTGGTCGAGTCGACGTGCATCTTGAGCGGAACCTGCTTCAGGTTCAGGATGATGTCGGTCGCGTCCTCGGTGACGCCGGGGATGGGCGAGAACTCGTGCAGCACGCCGTCGATCTTGACCGCGGTCACGGCCGCGCCTTCAATCGAGGACAGCAGCACGCGCCGCAGCGCGTTGCCGACCGTCGTGCCGAACCCGCGCTCGAAGGGCTGGGCATAGAACCGGCCAAATCGATCCGTGAGCGTCTCGCGCTCGAACTCCAGCCGCTTCGGCCGCTGAAAACCTTTCCAGAGCATGGTGCTATCTGTCCTTTCAATCGGGCTCCCGACACGTGGGGGCCGCGCCAGACCTGCCGTTGACGTCCCTCGCCTCCCACCGCAGGTCTGGAATGGCTGCGGGCGAAGGACGTGCTACGTGCAACGTGCTGCGTGCGACCTGCAACGTCCTGTTGCACGTCGTACGTTGCACGTAGCACGTTTTATTTGCTGTACAACTCGACGATGAGCTGCTCCTGCACGGGCAGGTTGATCTGCTCGCGGGTCGGGAGCGAGGCGATGCGACCCGTCAGCTGACCGGCGTCGAACAGCAGCCACTCGGGGATGCCGCGCCCCTTCACTTCCTCCATGGCGTGCACAATCGCGGTGTTCTGCGCGCTCGTGCCGCGAACCGACACGACGTCACCCGCCTTCAGCGAGTAAGACGGGACGTCGACCTTCCGCCCGTTCACCATGAAGTGGCCGTGGCGCACGAGCTGCCGCGCCTGGGCGCGGGAGGTGGCCAGCCCGAGCCGGTAGATGACGTTGTCGAAACGCCGCTCGAGCAGCTGCAGCAGCGTCTCGCCCGTGATGCCCCGCGTGCGATCCGCCATCTCGAAATAGCGGCGGAACTGATTCTCGAGGACCCCGTAGATGCGCTTGACCTTCTGCTTTTCGCGCAGCTGGAGTCCGTAGCCCACGAGTTTCGCCTTCCGGAGCTTGCCGTGCTGCCCGGGGGGCAGGTTGCGCTTCTCGATCGCGCACTTCTCCGTGTAGCAGCGCTCCCCCTTGAGGAAGAGCTTCATGCCTTCGCGCCGGCAGAGCCGGCAGACGGGACCGATATAACGTGCCATTTTGATCCTTGTCGCTTCCAGTAACCAGCTTCCAGCTTCCGGCCTTCAGCTTTCCGTCCCAACCGCAACCCGACGCTTCCGCGACTGTCCCAGGTGATCCTGTCCGACCGTAGCCGGAAGCTGGAAGCTGGAAGCCGGAAGCTGGTTCCCTACACTCGTCTCCGCTTCGCCGGGCGGCACCCGTTGTGCGGAATCGGCGTGACGTCGCGGATCGACTTCACGTCGATCCCGATCGTCTGCAGGGCGCGAATGGCCGACTCGCGGCCTGCGCCAGGCCCCTTGACCCGCACCTCGACGCTGCGCATGCCGAACGCCTTGGCGGCGTTGCCGGCCGCAATCGCGGCCTGCGTCGCTGCGAACGGCGTCCCCTTGCGCGAGCCCTTGAAGCCGATGCCGCCGGCGCTCGACCATGCGACCACGGCCCCCTCGGGATCCGTAATCGTGATGATGGTGTTGTTGAAGGAGGCCTGGATGTGCGCGAACCCGTGGTGCACGATCCGCTTCTCGCCCCGCTTCTTGAACGCCTTCTTCTTGACGGGCCGACCTGCGCCCTTTTTTCCGCCTTCGGGCGGCGCCGACGCGTCGATGGTTTCGATTTTGGCCATAAACTCAGCTTCCAGTTTCCAGTTCCCAGCTACCAGCTGGAATGCTCATCCGCTCACATTGCTGCCGTCCGTTCCCAGCTGGAAGCCGGAAGCCGGAAGCCGACAGCGGACTACACCGTTTTCTTCTTCGCCACCGCGCCCTTGCGCGGGCCCTTGCGCGTGCGGGCGTTCGTCTTCGTGCGCTGACCGCGCACCGGCAGGTTCCGGCGGTGCCGCAGCCCGCGGTAGCTGCCGATCTCCATCAGCCGCTTGATGTTGAGCGAGATTTCCTTCCGCAGATCGCCTTCGACGCGCCCCTGCTCCTCGATCACCCGGCTGATCTTCCGGACGTCGTCTTCCGACAAATCCTTGATGCGGATGTCCGGGCTCACCCCCGCCGCCACCAGGATGTCGACCGAGCGCTTGCGCCCGATGCCGTAGATGTAAGTGAGCCCGATCTCGATGCGCTTGGCCCTCGGGAGATCGACGCCAGCAATACGTGCCATTCTTTGATCCTTGTAGCTGCCAGCTGCCAGCTCCCAGCTGCCAGCTGGAAGCCGGAAGCTGGAAGCTGGTAGCTATCCCTGTCTCTGCTTGTGCTTCTGGTTCGCGCAAATCACCCGCACCACGCCCTGGCGGCGGACAATTTTGCACTTGTCACAAATCTTCTTCACCGACGCTCGGACCTTCATACCCGTTCCTTCTTCCTGGTCGCTCACCGCGACTTGACGACGGCGACAATCCGGCCGCGCGTCAGGTCCCGGGGCGACAGTTCCATCCGCACGCGATCCCCGATCAGCACGCGGATGAAATTCCGTCCAGCCCCGCCGGGCGCGTGCGCCACGACCTGCCGCTCGTGCTCGATTCCCACCCGGTACAACCCATGGGGCAGGGCGTCGAGCACGGTGCCTTCGACTGTGACCGCACCGTCGCGCCCGGTCTCAGCCACCGGAACGCTACACCGCGGGCGTCGACACGCTGCGACGGGTGAGCACGAGGGGCCCGCTCTTCGTGACGGCCACCGTGTGCTCGAAGTGCGCCGACAGGCTGCCGTCCTTCGTGACCGCCGTCCACCCGTCCTGCAGCACCTTCACCGCCGGCCTCCCGACATTCACCATCGGCTCGATCGCGAGCGTCATGCCTTCCGCGAGCCGCGGTCCGCGTCCGGGCTCGCCGTAGTTCGCGATCTGCGGCTCTTCGTGCAGCGCCGACCCGATCCCGTGCCCGACGAACTCGCGCACGACGGACAACCCGTGGGCCTCCACGTGCTGCTGGATGGCATGCCCGATGTCGGAGATCCGGCCGCCCAGCCGGACCTGCTCGATGCCTTTCTCGAGCGACTCGCGCGTGACGCGCAGCAGCGTCGCGGCCTCGTCCGACACCGCGCCGACCGGCACCGTCACGGCCGAGTCGCCGTAGAAGCCATTCAGCTTCACGCCCATGTCGAGGGAGATGATGTCTCCTTCGACCAGCGCGCGCGCCGACGGGATCCCGTGGACGACCTGTTCGTTCACGGACGCGCACAGCGTGCAGGGATAGCCGCGATAGCCTTTGAACGCCGGCTCGGCACCGCCGGCCCTCACCAGCTTCTCGGCCGCCAGGTCGAGATCGAGCGTCGTGACGCCAGGCGCGACCATCGTCGCAAGTTCCGCGAGGACGTCAGCCACGAGCGCGTTCGCAGCGCGCATCCGCTCGATCTCGGTTGGCGACTTGCACACAATCACAGCAGCGCTCCCCTGGTGTGCGCCTCCAAGGCCCGATCCAGCGCGGCATCGATCGCCCCGGTCACGGCATCCGGCGGCTGGTTGCCGTCGACCGACGTGAACGACGCCCGCTCCGCGTAGTACTCGACGAGCGGACGCGTCTGCCGCAAATAGATTTTCAGCCGCTCCCGCACGATCTCGATCCCGTCGTCGACTCTCGTCACGAGCGCGGCGCCGCACTTGCCGCACGCCGCCGTCCATTCCGGCGCCGCGTTCGACCCGCACGCGCTGCAAATCCGCCGCGTCGCGAGCCGCCGGACGAGGATGTCCTCGGGGACGACGATGTCGAGCACGACCATCGGCCCCCGGCCCTCGATCAGCCGGTCGAGCGCCGTCGCCTGGACGACGGTCCGTGGAAATCCGTCGAGCACGAACCCGCAGCGCGCATCCTCCTGGTCCAGGCGATTCCGGACGATGGAGATCATGATGTCGTCGCCGACGAGGTTGCCCGCTTCCATCGTCACTTTCGCCGCGAGCCCCACCTCGGTCCCGGCCTGACCCGCTTCTCTCAGGATGTCGCCGGTCGAAATCTTCGGCAGCTTCCGCGTGCGCGAGAGGCGCTCGGCCTGGGTGCCCTTGCCCGCACCCGGCGGGCCGAGCAGGACCACGTTCAGAGCGCCGGGGCAGGCGCCTGGCTGTGCCCCCACTTACTGGCCCCGCCGCCCACGGATCCGGGTCTTCTTCATGAAGCCGTCGTAGTGCCGCATGATGAGCTGCGACTCGACCTGCTGCACGGTGTCCATCGCCACGCCGACGATGATGAGCAGCGACGTGCCCCCCAAGAAGAACGACACCCCCATCCCCTGGGTGATGAACTGCGGCAGCGCCGCATCGAGACGTTCCCCGATGAACGGAATGGGCGCCACCTTGAACCCGCTGATGAGGAAGGTCGGCAGGATCGCGACCATCGCGAGGTAGATCGCGCCGACGATCGTGATGCGCGTCAGGATCGTGTCGATGTACTCGGCGGTGCGCTTGCCCGGACGGATCCCCGGGATGAACCCGCCATACTTCCGCATGTTCTCCGCCACGTCGTCCGGGTTGAAGATGATCGCGGTGTAGAAGTAACAGAAGAAGATGATCCCCACGACGTAGAGCAGGTCGTGCAGCGGCATGCCGGGGGCAATCTGCTCGATCGGCGAGCGCAGCCAGCCGAAGCGTCCTCCCTCCGTGACGAGCGGCGAGAGCGTGGCCGGGAACGCCAGGATCGACGAGGCGAAGATCACGGGGATGACGCCGCCCGTGTTGACCTTCAGCGGAATGTGCGTGCTCGATCCGCCGTACATCCTGCGGCCGACGACGCGCTTCGCGTACTGGACCGTGACGCGCCGGTGTCCGCGCTCGACGAAGACGATCGCCGCGATGACGCCGAACATCAGGACGACGAGCGCGACGAGGCGCAGCAGGCCCATCTGGCCGGTCTTGAGCTGCTCGAGCGTCGAGATGACCGCGTGCGGCAGGTTGACGACAATGCCGGCGAAGATGATGAGCGACATGCCGTTGCCGATGCCGCGCTCGGTGATCTGTTCGCCGAGCCACATGATGAACGTCGTGCCCGTCGTCAGGGTGAGCACCGTCAGCAGCCGGAACGCCCATCCCGGGTTGTAGACGAGGGGGAGGCCTCCCGCGATGCCCGTGTTCCGCTCGAGAAAATAGGCAATCCCCAGCGCCTGCACGACGCTCAGCAGAATCGTCCCGTAGCGCGTGTACTGCGTGATCTTGCGCCGCCCGAGCTCGCCCTCCTTCGAGATCCGCTCGAGGTACGGCCAGACGACCGTCAGCAGCTGCAGGATGATCGACGCGCTGATATACGGCATGATGCCGAGCGCGAAGATCGTCATCTGGGACAGGTTCTTGCCCGAGAACATGTCGTACAGGCCGAACATCGTGTTCTTGGCCTGATCGACCAGCACCGCCAGCGCCGCGGGGTTGATCCCGGGCGTCGGGATATGGCCGCCGACACGATAGACGGCGAGCAGACCGAGCGTGAAAAACACACGCTTCCGGAGATCCGCGACCGCGAAGATGTTCTTGAGGCTTTCGAGCATGACACCCTTATGACACCGGCTTCCGCCGTGTTACGCCAGCACCTCTGCCTTGCCGCCCGCAGCGGCGATCTTCTCCGACGCCGAGCCGCTGAACTTGTGCGCGTGGACCGTCAACGCCTTGTTGATCTCGCCACGCCCGAGCACTTTCACGCGCCCGGCGCGCCCGACCAGCCCGCGCTCGCGCAGCAGCTCGACCGTCACGTCCGCGCCGGCCTCGAAGCGCTCCTCGAGCGTGTCGAGGTTCACGACCTCGTACTCCTGCCGGAAGATGTTGTTGAAGCCGCGCTTCGGCACGCGGCGATGCAGAGGCATCTGGCCGCCTTCGAACCCGCGCTTGTGCGTGAAGCCGGATCGGGACTTCGCCCCCTTGTGCCCGCGGCCCGACTGCACACCCTGCCCGGACCCCTGCCCGCGGCCGACGCGCTTCTTCGAATGCTTCGCCCCCTTGGGCGGCTTCAGATTTGAGAGATCCATGCGTCCCTACTCCTGCACCGTCACGAGGTGACGGACCTTCAGAATCATGCCGCGCGTCGCGGGGGTGTCGAGGAGCTCGACCGAGTGGCCGATGCGCCGCAGGCCCATGCCCTGCACCGTCGCCCCCTGGGTGCGATCGAACCCGATCGGGCTCTTCACGAGCGTGATCTTCACCTTCCGGACGTCGCCGCTCTGTGCGGTCTGTGCGCTCTTTTTCGCCATGGCTTACCGGGTCGCCGCGGCGAGATCGCCGGGCTGTTCTTCCTTGCCGCGCAGCTTGCGGACCGCGCCGGGATCTCTGAGGCCCATCAGCCCCGTGAACGTCGCCCGCACCACGTTGTGCGAGTTCGCCGAGCCGAGCGACTTGGTGAGCACGTTCGAAATGCCGCACGCCTCGACAACGGCGCGCACGGCCCCTCCGGCGATGATGCCGGTGCCGTCCGGCGCCGGTTTGAGCAGAACCTGACCGGCGCCAAACCGGCCGAGCACCGGGTGCGGCACGGTCGTGCCGGCCAGGGGCACGCGAATGAGCGACTTCTTGGCCGCCTCAATCCCCTTCTTGATCGCCGAGGGAACTTCCTTGGCCTTGCCGACGCCGAAGCCGACGACGCCCTGGCCATCGCCGACGACCACGAGCGCGCTGAAACTCAGGTTCTTGCCGCCCTTGACCACCTTGGTGACGCGGCTGATGTTGACCACCGTGTCCTTGAGGTCGAGCTGCGACGCGTCGATTTTTTCTCGTGTTTCAATCATAAAAATAAGCTTCCAGCTTCCGGCTTCCGGCTTCCAGCTGAGACTCCCGATTGACCCCGGGAGCTGGCAGCTGGGAGCTGGGAGCTTGCCTTAAAATTCCAACCCCGCCTCGCGCGCGGCTTCCGCCACGGCGCGGATCCGGCCGTGATACAGGAATCCGCCGCGGTCGAACACGACGCGCTTGATCCCCTTCTCGATGAGCCGCTCCGCGATGGTCTTGCCGAGGGCCTTGGCGCCCGCCACGTTGCCTCCCCGGACCGTGCCCTCGAAGGCGCTCTTGAGCGCCGGCTCGGTGCTCGCCGCCGACGCGAGCGTCGTCCCGGTCATGTCGTCGATCACCTGCGCGTAAATGTGCGAGACGCTCCGGAACACCCGAAGCCGGGGGCGCTCGGTGGTTCCGGCAATGCGCTTGCGCTGGCGGAGCGCGATGCGCCGGCGCCGATCCTTGGTCGTGTTGATCTTCATATCTGCTACCAGCTTCCGGCTACCAGTTTCCAGTGCTCCCTGAATCAGTTTCCAGCTGGAAGCTGGAAGCTGGAAGCTGGAAGCCAAATGTCACTTCGCCCCCGTCTTGCCCGCCTTCTTCTTCAGCACTTCGCCCGTGTAACGCACGCCCTTCTGCTTGTACGGGTCCGGCTTGCGCAGGCGGCGGATATTCGCGGCGACCTGGCCGACGGCCTGGCGGTCGATGCCCGTCACGGTGATGTGCGTCTGCTTGTCGATCGCGACGTCGATGCCCGGCGGTATGTCGAAGACCACGATGTGCGAATAGCCGAGGGCGAAGATGACCTGCTTGCCCTTGAGCTCCGCGCGGTAGCCGACGCCGACGATGTCGAGATCCTTCCGGAAGCCCTCGGTGACGCCGCGCACGGCGTTCGCGACGAGGCTGCGGGCCAGCCCGTGGAACTTGCCGAGCTCGGGATCCTCGCGCAGCGTCCGCGCATGGAGGTGATCGCCGTCCACTTCGAACCCGATGCCCGCCGGCAGCGCCTGGCGCAGCTTCCCCTTGGGGCCCTGCACTTCGACCACACCCGGCTGCACGTCAATCTTGACGCCCTTCGGGATGGGGATGAACTTCTTGCCAATTCGCGACATGGTTATCAGCTTCCAGCTTCCAGCTGCCAGCTCCCAGCCAACAGCTTCAATATCCCGCTGCCCGCGCCTCCTGGCCCCCAGTCTCCCGTCGCTGGAAGCTGGCAGCCGGAAGCTGGTAGCGTCATCTCACCACACATTACAGAGCACTTCACCGCCGACGCCCGCTTTGACCGCTTCGCGTCCGGTCATCACGCCGCGCGAGGTGGTGAGGATGCTGACGCCCAGCCCCGCGAGCACATCCGGCACGTCGTCGCGCCCGAAGTACACCCGGCGCCCGGGCCGGCTGACGCGCTGGATTCCGGTAATCACGCGCTCGCCGCGCGGCCCGTACTTGAGGAACATCTTGAGCTGCGCCTGGACCCGTTCGCCCGCCGCCGCCTCGAGGACCTTGAAGCCCTGGATGTAGCCTTCGCTCTCGAGGATGCGCGCAATCTCGACCTTGAGGCGCGACGACGGCATCTCGACCCGCGCGTGATGGGCAATCGTCGCGTTCCGGATCCGCGCGAGCATGTCTGCAATTGGATCTGTCATATTTCTCGGCTCTCAATAGCTTCCAGTTTCCAGCTTCCAGCTTCCAGCCCTGTGATTCAGCGTTCCGCCGGTGGCCGGACGCTGGGAGCTGGGAGCTGTCTCACCACGAACTCTTCGTCACGCCCGCGATGTCGCCGTCGAGCGCCAGCTTGCGGAAGCAGAGGCGGCAGAGGGCGAACTTCCGCAGGTAGGCACGGGGACGGCCGCAGCGGTGGCAACGGTTCCGCAGCCGGACCTTGAACTTCGGCGTCTTGGCTTCCTTGGCGATTTTTGCAGTCGTGGCCATCGTGATTCGTTCCTTACGCGGTCCTGAACGGCATGCCGAGCAGCTGCAGGAGCTTGCGCGATTCTTCGTCTGATTTCGCGGTCGTCACGACCGAAATGTTCATGCCGCGCGCCTTGTCGACCTTCATGTAGTCGATCTCGGGAAACAGCAGCTGGTCCTTCAACCCGAGCGTATAGTTGCCGCGGCCGTCGAACCCCTTCGCGGAGACGCCGCGGAAGTCGCGGACGCGGGGGAGCGCGACGGAGATCAGCCGGTCCAGGAAGTCCCACATGCGATCGCCGCGCAGCGTCACCATGGAGCCAATCGGCATGCCCTGGCGCACCTTGAACTGCGCGATCGACTTCTTGGCGCGCGTGGCCACCGGCTTCTGTCCCGTGATCCGCGCCACTTCGTCGGCCCCCGTGTCGACGATCTTCGCGTTCTGGGTCGCTTCGCCGAGCCCCATGTTCACGACGATCTTCTCGATCTTCGGGATCGCCATCACGTTCGAATAGCCGAACTCCTTCTTCAAGGCCGGCGCGACTTCCTTGTCGTAGCGTTCCTTCAAGCGGCTCATTTGTCGACCACTCCCTCGCACTTGCGGCAGACCCGGACTTTCCGCCCGTCGCCGAGGATCTTCTTGCCGACCCGCGTCGGCTTCCCGCACTCGGGACATACGATCTGCACGTTCGACGCGTGCAGGGCCGCCTCGCGCTCCACGACGCCGCCCTTGATTCCGCGCTGCGGATTGGGCTTCGTGTGGCGCTTGATCACGTTCACGCCTTCGACGATGAGGCGGTTGTTGTCCGGCACGACCTTCAGCACGCGCCCGCGCTTGCCGCGATCCTTGCCGGTAATCACGACCACGCTGTCGTTCTTCCGAATCGGAGTTGCTAGTCTTGACATAACCCTTCAGCTTCCCGCTTCCAGCTTCCAGCTTCCCGCTTCCGGCTTCCAGCAAACCCTTGCTTCCTGCGTTTCCGGGCCGGGAGCTGGGAGCTGGGAGCTGGGAGGTGTCTAGAGCACCTCTGGCGCCAGCGAAATGATCTTCATGAACCGGCGCTCGCGCAGCTCGCGCGCGACGGGTCCGAACACGCGCGTGCCGATCGGTTCGTTCTGGTCGTTGATGAGCACGGCGGCGTTCCGGTCGAACCGGATGTAGCTGCCGTCCTTCCGGCGCTGCTCCTTGCGCGTCCGGACAATGACCGCCTTGACGACCTGCCCCTTCTTGACCGTCCCGTCCGGCGTGGCTTCCTTCACCGAGGCGGTGATGACGTCCCCCAGCCGGGCGTAGCGTCCCGTCGATCCGCCGATCGGATTGATCGCGGCGATCTTGCGCGCGCCCGAGTTGTCGGCGACGTCGAGAATCGATCGCATCTGGATCATGGCTAAAGCTCCTTCGCCTTCTCGACGACCCGCGTCACGACCCACCGCTTCCGGCGGCTCATCGGGCGGGCCTCGACGATCGCCACGCGATCCCCGATCCGCACGTCATTCGCCTCGTTGTGCGCCAGGAACTTCGAGGTGCGCTTCTGGGTCTTGCCGTAGAGCGCGTCCCGAATCTGCCGCTGGACCGAGACCACGACGCTCTTGTCCATCTTGTCGCTGACGACGACGCCGGTGATCTCCGCTTTCGTGGCCATTACGCCGTCTCCTTCTCGCGCAGCACCGTCTTCACGCGCGCGAGATCACGCCGGACCGCCTGCAGCTTGTGCGCGGCCTCCAGCTGCCCCATCGATTTCTGGATGCGCAGCCGGAACAGCTGGTCGTCCATGTCCTTCTCCCGCTGCCGCAGCTCGTCGACCGCAAGGTCCCGGCATTCCGCCACCTTCATGACGCCTTCTCCTCAGCGAACCTGGTCGCGAACTTCGTCTTGATCGGGAGCTTCGCGGCGGCGAGCCGCATCGCGGCGCGCGCGTCGATCTCGTTGACTCCCTCCATCTCGAACAGGATGCGCCCGGGCCGGACGACGCAGACCCATTCCTCGGGTGCGCCCTTGCCCTTGCCCATGCGGGTTTCCTGCGGCTTCTTCGTAATCGGCTTGTCCGGGAACACGCGGATCCAGATCTTCCCGCCGCGCTTGATCGCTCTCGTCATCGCGACGCGGGCGGCTTCAATCTGCCGGGCGGTCATCCAGCAGGGCTCGAGCGCCTTCAGCCCGTAATCGCCGAACGACACGTCAGACCCGCGCCAGGCCTTCCCTGCCATCCGACCGCGCTGCTGCTTGCGGTACTTGACCTTCTTCGGCATCAACATAATTTGATCCTTGTAGCTGCCAGCTACCGGCTACCAGCTGCCAGCCCCTCCGGCTGGAAGCCGGAAGCCGCAAGCTGGCAGCGTTCTTACGC
Source organism: Acidobacteriota bacterium (assembly GCA_031361295.1). Lineage (GTDB taxonomy): Bacteria > Acidobacteriota > Vicinamibacteria > Vicinamibacterales > 2-12-FULL-66-21 > JALZOC01. The sequence goes on from JANMCN010000229.1 coordinate 69,789, forward strand.
TCGCCCCCCGGGCCCGCCAGGACGCCGCGGCGCCCGGTAATCCTCTTCGCGGCCGACGCGCGGCACGAGCCGCTCGCCCTTGTAGAGCCACACCTTCACGCCGATCTGCCCGTAGGTCGTGCTCGCCTCGGCGAACCCGTAGTCGATATCCGCGCGCAGCGTCTGCAGCGGCAGCTGGCCGTGCAGGTACCACTCCGACCGGGCGATTTCAGCGCCGTTGAGGCGACCCGACACGCGCACCTTGATGCCGCGGGCTCCGAAGCGGAGCGCCGATTCCACGGCCTTCCGCATTGCACGGCGGAACGCCACGCGCTTTTCGAGCTGCATCGCAACCGATTCGCCAATGAGCTGCGCGTCGAGCTCCGGCTTCTGGATCTCCTGGATGTTGATGAACACCTCACGATTGGTCTTCTTCTGGATCTCCTGCTTCAGCTTGTCGACCTCCGTGCCCTTCCGTCCGATGATGATCCCGGGGCGCGAGGTGTAGATGTCGATCTTGAGCTTGTTGGCGGCGCGCTCGATCTCGATCTTCGAGACGCCCGCGTGCTGGAAGCGGGTCTTCAGCGTGTCGCGCAGTTTCAGGTCCTCGTGCAGCAGCTTCGCGTAATCCTTGCCGGCGAACCAGCGCGAGCGCCACGTCTTGTTGAACCCGAGGCGGAATCCGGTCGGATGTACTTTCTGGCCCACGTCTACTCCTTGCCCGCCGCCGCTTTGGCACGGCTGCCCGCTGTTTTCCTCGCGCGCCCGCTTTCCGGCGTCTTCACGGTCCTGGGCTTCGCGCCCCGCGCGCGCTTGGGGGCGTCACTCGCCGGTCCGGCTGCGGAGACCTTCATCGCCCGCTCCTCGACCCGCACGGTGAGGTGCGCCGTGCGCTTCACCACGCGAAACGCGCGTCCCATCGGCGCAGGGCGGATGCGCTTCTGCGACGGGCCCTGGTCGGCGTAACACGCCGTCACGAAGAGCCGCTCGACATCGCCGCCGAACCCGTCCTTCTGCGAGGCGTTCGCAATCGCCGACCGCAGCACCTTCTCGATGTCGCGCGCGACGCCCTTGCGGGCGAACTTCAACGTCGCCAGCGCCACGTTCACGTCGCGGCCGCGGATCAGATCGAGCACCAGTCCGGCCTTCTGCGCCGAGGTCCGGATGTATTTCGCCGTCGCATGGGCCTGCACGGCCATCACGCACCCGCCTTCGCGGCCGGCGCCACCGAGGCCGCCTTGTCGCTCTTGGTCGTGTGCCCCTTGAACGTCCGCGTCGGCGCGAACTCGCCGAGCTTGTGGCCCACCATGTTCTCGGTCACATATACGGGGATGAACTTGCGCCCGTTGTGCACCGCGATCGTGTGCCCCACCATTTCAGGGATCACGGTCGACCGGCGCGACCAGGTCTTGATGACCTTCTTGTCGCCCCCGCGATTCATGATTTCGACCTTCTCGAGCAACGGCACGTCGACGAACGGTCCCTTTTTGAGTGATCTGGACATAATCAGCTACCAGCTACCAGCTGCCGGCTCCCAGCTGGAAGCTGGAAGCTGGAAGCTACGTTTCTTATTTCTGCCGCCTCTGTACGATGAAGCGGTCGGTCGACTTCCGGTTGCGGGTCTTGTACCCCTTGGCCGGCTGTCCCCACGGCGACACCGGATGCCGGCCGCCCGACGTCTTGCCTTCGCCGCCGCCGAGCGGGTGGTCGACCGGGTTCATCGCCACGCCGCGCACGTGCGGCCGCTTCCCCATCCACCGGCTCCGGCCGGCCTTGCCGATCGACACGTTCTCGTGATCGACGTTGCCGACCTGGCCGATCGTCGCCAGGCACTCGATGTTGATCTTCCGGATCTCGCCCGACGGCATCTTGACCGAGGCGTACTCGCCTTCCTTGGCCACGAGCTGCACGGACGACCCGGCGCTGCGCGCGATCTGCCCGCCCTTGCCGGGCTTCAGCTCCACGTTGTGCAGCTGCGTGCCGAGCGGGATGTTCTTGAGCGGGAGCGCATTGCCCGGCAGAATGTCGACGCTTTCGCCCGAGACGATCGCATCGCCCACCTTCATGCCGGCCGGCTGAAGGATGTAGCGCTTCTCGCCGTCGGCATACGTCACCAGCGCAATCCGCGACGAGCGGTTCGGGTCGTATTCGATCGTGGCGACCTTCGCCGGAATCCCGTGCTTGTCGCGCTTGAAGTCGATGATCCGGTAGCTGCGCTTGTGGCCGCCGCCCCGCCACCACGAGGTCAGCTCGCCGTGATTGTTTCGGCCGCCCGACTTGCGCAAGGGCTCGACCAGGGGCTTGTACGGCTCCTGCGTGGTGATCTCGTCGAAGACCTGCACGGTCTGGAACCGGCGGCCCGGCGACGTGGGGTTGTATTTGCGAATAGGCATAACGTCTGATCCTTAAGCGTCCAGCTGCCAGCTTCCGGCCTTCCAGCTGGCTTTGCTGGGAGCTGGGAGCTGGGGGCTGGCCGCAGCGTCTTAGGCCCCTTCCAGGAACTCGGGAATCTTCTCCCCGTCGCGCAGCTTGACGTAGGCCTTCTTCCAGTCGGACCGCCGGCCCGCGAAACGTCCCTGCCGCTTGATCTTCCCGTGCGAAATGGCCGTGCGGACGAGTTCGACTTTCGCGCCGAACAACTTCTCGACCGCGCGCCGGATGTCGATCTTCGTGGCCGCAGTCGCCACCTGGAAGACCAGCGTCCGGTTGTCCTCCCGGATGAGCGTCGTCTTCTCGGTGACCAGCGGGCGCCTGATTACGTCTGTGAGTTTCATAAAAGCTTCCAGCTCTCAGCTTCCGGCTTCCAGCTCGATTCCGCTTCCTCCGCTGGAAGCTGGGAGCTGGGACCTGGGAGCTATCCCAAACTCTCTTGCAGCTTCTCGAGCGCCTCGCGCGTGGCGATGACGTGCGCGGTGTCGATGAGGTCCCGCGGCGTGACCCGCCCAGACGCGACGAGCGCAACGCCCGCGATGTTGCGCGCCGACAGCGCAAACGTCTCGTCGGGTTTCACGTCGATGACGAGGGTCTTCCCGACCGCACCCAGGCGGCGCAGCATCTCCACGGTCTCCCTGGTCTTGCCCGACCCGGCGTCGAGGCGGTCCACGACGATCACCACGCCGTCGTGCAGCTTCTGGGCGAGCGCGGCCCGGAGCGCCCCCATCCGGACCTTCTTCGGCATGTCGAACTCATAGCTTCGGGGCTGCGGTCCGAACACCGTGCCGCCCTTCCGCCAGAGCGGCGTCCGGCTCGATCCGACCTGCGGGCGGCCCGTGCCCTTCTGCTTGTACGGCTTCTTGCCGCCCCCGCTCACGAGCGCGCGGTTCTTCGTGGCGTGCGTCCCGCGGCGCTCCGCGGCGTTCTCCTGGACGACCGACGCCCAGATGAGATCCGTCTTCACGCGGCCGCCGAACACGTCGTCGTTCAGCTCCAGCGAGCCGACCGTCTCGTTGTTCGAGTTCTGGATGTTGAGTTTCATGGCAGTTCTCAGTCTCCAGTTTCCAGTTTCCAGTTTCTTAGTTTCCAGGAGGCGTTCTGGCAACTGCGAACTGGCGACTGGCGACTGGTGCTTACTTCTTACCCTTCGCCGGCGCCTTGGCGACCTGCTTCGACGGCTTCACCGCCTGCGGCGCCGCAATCTTCTTGGCCGTGAGCGCCTTGCGCACCACGATGATGCTGCCGGGCGCTCCGGGGATCGCGCCGCGCAGAACGAGCAGGTTGTTCTCCGCGTCGATCTGCACGACCTTCAGGTTGCGCACGGTCACCCGATCGCCGCCCATCCGGCCGGGTGCGCGCATCCCCCGCACGACGCGCGACGGAAACGACGAGGCGCCGATCGACCCCGGCGCCCGGTGGAACATCGATCCGTGGGTCGCCGCGCCGCCCGAGAAATTGTGGCGCTTCATGACGCCCTGAAAGCCCTTGCCGCGGCTCGTGCCGATCACGTCCACGCGGTCGCCGTCCGCGAAGAGGCCGGTCACGAGCACCTGATCGCCGGCCTTCATCGGTTCGGCCCCCTTCGCCAGCTTCACTTCGCGGCGGATCCGCGTCGGCGGCACGCCGGCCTTTTTGAAGTGACCCGCCATCGGCTTGCGCACCCGCGCGGGCCGGTCCTCCACGAGGCCGATCTGCACGGCTTCGTAGCCGTCGGTCGCGACACCCTTGGCCTGCAGCACGACGCAGGGCCCCGCCTTGACCACGGTGGCCGGCGAGACGACGCCGTCCTTGCCGAAGATCTGCGTCATGCCGACTTTCTTGCCGATGATGGCTGTAACCATTTGAGCTTCCAGCTTCCAGCTGCCAGCTTCCAGCAGCGTCAGATTCCTTCAGATTCCCACACCAGCCCAGGCTCTCCGTGTGTCCCAGCCGGAAGCTGGAAGCGGAGCCGGACGCCGGGTATTTATTTGTGCTCTTTCCCGAACGCCTTAATCTCGACGTCGACACCGGCCGGCAGGTCGAGCTTCATCAGCGCGTCGACGGTCTGCGGCGTGGGCTCGAAAATGTCGATGAGCCGTTTGTGCGTGCGCAGTTCGAACTGCTCGCGCGACTTCTTGTCCACATGGGGCGACCGGAGCACGGTCCACTTGTTCTTGTCGGTCGGGAGCGGAATCGGGCCGGCCAGCCGCGCCCCGGTGCGGCGGGCGGTGTCCACGATTTCCGTCGTCGACTGATCGAGCACCCGGCTGTCGTACGCCTTGAGCCGGATCCGGATCTTGTCGCTGAATGCTGTTGCCATGCTGTGTGTCTCTTCTCGCTCCGGGTCCCACGTTGCGCGTCACCGCCCAGGTGAACCCGGAACCCCGAACCCCGACCAG
>JANMCN010000232.1:0-7615 GCA_031361295.1 Acidobacteriota bacterium
TTGCCTGCCGCCGCGACGCCCGCCCAGCCTCTCGTCACGGCAGGGGCACAGGTGCAGCTCACGGCGGACGAGGCGGTGCGGATGGCGCTCGAGAACAACCTCGGGCTGCGGGCGGAACGCCTGAGCCCGCAGGTGCAGGCGCTGATTCTCACCCAGGCGCGGGCGAACTACGCTCCGAGGCTCATCTCCAACTTCTCGAAGAACAGCAGCACGACGCCGCCGGAGGACTTCCTGACCGGCAGCGGAACCGCCCTGACCAATGCCGGCCTGCACACGAACGGGGGCGTCCAGCAGCTGATGAAGTGGGGCGGCGGCCAGTACCAGGTCACGCTCGACGGGGCGCGCAACACCACGAGCAACGCGGGGAGCGTGTACAACCCGCGGCTGTCGTCGAATTTCGCGGCCAGCTACACGCAGCCGCTGCTCCGGAACTTTTCGATCGACGGGCTCCGCCAGCAGCTGCTCGTCGGCCAGAAGGAGCAGGAGATCGTGGACCTCCAGCTCCAGCAGCAGCTCACGCAGACGGCGCGCGGCGTGCGCAGCGCGTACTACGATCTCGTCGGCGCGATCGGACAGCTGCAGGTCGCGCAGCAGTCCCTCGATCTCGCGAACGAGTCGCTCCGCAACAACCAGCGGCGCGTCGAAGTCGGCACGATCCCTCCAATCGACATCGTCGAGGCCCAGGCCGAGGTCTCACGCAACGAGGAAGCGGTCATCATCAACCAGGCGCAGGTGCAGGCGCTCGAAGATGCCCTCCGCACGCTCGTGATGAACCCGTCACAGCCGGACTTCTGGACGACGCGGATCGTGCCGTCGGAGCAGCCGGTTCTGGCGGCGCAAACCGTGGACCTGGACGCGGCGATCCGCAATGCCCTCGACAGGCGCACGGACCTCGCGCAGCTGCGCCGGCAGATGGACCAGACGGACATCTCGATCAGGTATGCGCGAAACCAGAAAATGCCCGCCGTCGACCTGACGACCAGCTACAACCTCATCGGACTCGCGGGGACGCAGAATGAGTTCGATTACGCCGCCGGGGTCATCCCCGCGCCGATCATCCGTACAAGTCAGCGCAGGTTCGGCACGGCGCTGCGCGACGTTGTCGGCAACGATTTCAGAACGTGGAGCGTGCAGCTGAACGTCAGCTACCCGATTGGCACCAGCGTCGCCGACGCCGCGCTCGCCCAGGGTCGTCTCCAGCGCGAACGGCAGGTGACCACCCTGCGCGCGCAGGAGCTGCAGGTCACGGCGCAGGTACGTGACGCGGGACGCCAGGTCGATACGAGCTTGAAGCGGGTGGATGCGACGCGCAAGGCACGCGAGTTCGCCGAGCGCCGCTACGAGGCGGAGCAGAAACGGATGACCGTGGGGCTGTCGACGACGTTCCAGTTGTTCCAGGCGCAGCGCGATCTCGCGACCGCGCGGCTCGCCGAGCTGAACGCGATCATCGCCTACAACCGTTCACTCGTGAACTTCGAGGCCGTCCAGATCGTGCCGATCGGTCGGTAGCGTCGCATTCGCACCACGAAAGGCCGCTTCATACCGAAGAGTTCCTTCGCGCGCCGGTAGGTCACCGCCGGCCGGACTTCGGGGCTGTGGACGATCCGCCGCATCCCACTTACTTCTTGCACACAAAATTCACGGCGTCGTCGGTGCTGCCCGTCCCTGTGTACGCGGCCGTCAGGGGATACGGGCACAGCGGGCGCGTGCGCACCACCTCGCCGCCAGGCGCCGGGGCGCCCTTGTACTTGGAGGCGATGATCTGATCCGGGGCGATACCCTGCTCCACCCAGGCTTCGAGCGCCGCGTCGATATCGTGCAGGCGGTCTCCCCGCGCCACGCCGGACTGGCCGAACACGTCGGGGCCCGCTCCCCCGGCGCAATGCTGCATTCCGGGAACCATGTACAGCCGCACGAATGCCCCCGCATTCTTCTCACCCGCCTTCGCCTCCACACTCCGGTAATAGTTGATCGTACTCACCGCCGGAATCGCGGCGTCGCTCCAGCCGTGAAAGAGAATCAGCTTTCCGCCCCGCGTGCGAAACGCGCGCAGATCCGGGTCGGTCGCATTCAGCGCCCCGGCCATCTTACGGTCCGCGATCCTCGTATCCCGCACCGCATCAAAGCTTCGGAACTGCCAGTCTGGATCCTCGAACACCATGTTCTTGAAGAACTGGGTGCCGAACGCGAACATCAGGCTTTTCTCCGGCGCGCTGCCGGTGATCCACTCCGCCCAGCCCCCCGGTTCCGCTTCGCCGCCGGTCGAGTAACCCGGGAACGGCGTCTGCCCGTCGGGATCCTTCAATCCGCCATAGAGCGCGTCCAGCGCAGCCACCTGTGGCTTCGTGAGGCACGAGTCCGACTCCGCGCCCGGGCACAACAGCGCCGCCGGAGCGAACCGGCACGCCAGCGGGTTCTCGATGACTCCATCCTTCACGCCGTCGCTCGCATCGCAGGCAGCCTGCGCACCCGCCTCGATCGCCGGGAGCTTCGCAGCCGGGACGTAACTCTCGGGGTCCGCCAGCGTCGCCTTCGCACTGGAGACCGCGAACGATAACAGGCGCGTCCAGTCGTTCGCGGGTGCGCCGGCGATGATGCCATCGTAGTCGCCCGGATACCGCTGCGCTTCCATGAGCGCCTGGCGGCCGCCGTTGGAGCACGAACTGAAGTACGACCGCCGGGGATCCTCGCCATAGAATGCGCGAATGATCGCCTTGGCGTTTGCCGCCGTCTCGTGGATCGCGCGGTGCCCGAAGTCGACAACCTTTTCGGGATGATGCAGCGCCCATCCGGCGCTCGTGGCGTTCATCTCCGCGTGGCCTGTGTCCGTGGATGCGCTGGCATAACCGCGCGATACCGCGTCAGCAAGCCCGTCCAGGCTGATGGTGCCCGCAAAACCACCGTTGCCGATTCCCTGGAACTTGCCGTTCCAGCCCGAGACCGGCAACCAGACCTCGATTTTGATGTCGGAGTCGCTGGACGGCTTCGAGGTCACCGCCACGCGGCAGAACGCCGGCAGTTGGCTGAATGCGTGCGCCGCGCCGGGAGCGGCTGCCGCCTCGCCAGGCGCACGTCGGCTGAACGCGCCGGCGTCGATCGTTTCCGCGAGGGTGATCCGCGCGTTCGTGAGCGTCAGCGACGCCAGGTCCTCACATCGCTGAGCCGCCGCGGCGGCGGGCCCGCCGGCGAGGGCTGGCGTCCCGGCGAGGATGAGGGCAGCCATCAGCAGGTGTTTCATCGGGTCACCTCTCCTGTTCGCTCCGGACATTCAGATGCGTCTCGACTCTAGCCGCAGACACCCTTCCTCGGACAACGATTTGTCGGGGGCCGGCCCTCGTCGCTCCTGGGATACACTCCCCCTCGTGAAACTGACCGTGACGGTCATCACGAAAAACGAATCCGCCCATATCGCCGCGGCGCTCGACTCCGTGTCCTGGGCGGACGAGACGATTGTGGTGGACTCGGGTAGCACCGACTCGACGGTGACCATTGCGCGGGCCCGTGCCACGCGCGTGGACGTGCGCGAATGGCCGGGGTACGGGGCGCAGAAGGATTATGCGGCCGGGCTCGCGTCGAACGACTGGATCCTGTCACTCGATGCCGACGAGCGCGTCACGCCGGAGCTCGCGGCGGAGATCCGTACGCTCCTGCAGCACGAGCCCACCGCGCGCGGCTACCGCATCCCAAGGGTCACCAGGTACCTGGGGCGCTGGATCCACTCGACGGACTGGTACCCCGACTACCAGCTGCGGCTGTACGACAGGCGGGCGGGGCGATGGAACAGCCGGCCCGTCCACGAGTCGATTGATCTTCAGGGATCGCCGGGGAGGCTGCGGCACCCGCTGCAGCACTATGCCTACCGCAATATCTCGCACCACCTGGCCACCATCGATCGCTATACGACGCTGGCCGCGGATCGGTGGCACGTCGAGGGCCGCCGAACGAATCTCCTGGAGGCGTGCGTCCACGCTGACCTGGCGTTCCTGCGAAACTATGTGCTGAGGCGAGGCATCCTGGACGGCGGGGCCGGCCTGCTCGTCTCCATGCTCAATTCGTATTACGTCTTCCTGAAATTCGCGAAGCTCTGGGAGCTGCAACAGGAGGAGCGGCGTCTTTCGGTCACCGCCCCGGCGACCACCACGCGATCCGACGAGACCACCGGGAAGCCTGCCCTCTGAATGTTTTCACTCCACATCGACACCGCACGCACCTGGCGGGGCGGACAGAACCAGGTGCTCGTCACGGTTCTGGGACTTCGCGCCCTGGGGCATCGCACCATGCTCGTCGCGAACCCCGATGGCGCACTCCGCCAGCGGGCGAAGGAAGGGCTCGATCTGCTGCCGCTTTCGCCGCGCATGGAAATGGACCTGAATGCGGCGTGGCGGCTGTCGCGGGTCATCAAGCAGCTCCGGCCCGACATCGTCCACGCGCACGACCCCCACGCGGTCGCCATGGCGGCGCTGGCGCTCTCGATGAGCACGCAGCTCGCCAAGCCGCCGCTCGTCGCGTCGCGGCGCGTGGACTTCCACCTGCGAGGAAATTCGCTGTCGCGGTGGAAGTACCGACAGGTCGATTGCTTCATCTGTGCATCCGGCGCGATCCGGCAGATGCTCGTGGCGGACGGGGTACCCGACGCGCGAGCCGTGGTCGTCCACGAAGGCGTTGATCTCGGTCACATCGAGGCCGCCCCCGCCGCCGCCCTCCACGAGGAGCTCTGGCTGCCGCACGGCGCCCCAATCGTGGGAAACGTGGCGGCGCTCGTCCCGCACAAGGGTCAGCGGCACCTGATCGAGGCGGCGCGCCAGGTCCTTCCGCAGGTGCCGGACGTCCGTTTCGTGATTGCGGGCGACGGAGAGCTGAGGCCGGCCCTCGAGCGCCAGATCCGTGAGCATCGTCTCGAGAAACACGTGGTGCTCGCCGGTTTCCGGCCTGACGTCCTGTCACTCCACAAGGCCTTCGATATCTTCGTGATGAGCTCGGTCACCGAAGGTCTCGGCACGTCGCTCATCGACGCGATGGCGTGCGGCAAGCCGATAGTCGCAACCAGCGTGGGCGGGATTCCGGAAGTGGTCGTGGACGGTGAAACGGGCTTTCTCGTCGCCCCGCGCGATCACGAGGCGATGGCCCGCGCGATCACCGCCTTGCTGAAAGACGAGGCGCTCCGGCGACGGATGGGCGAGGCCGGACGTACGAGGGCGCGCGTGCGGTTCAGTGCCGGGCGGATGGTGCACGACACGCTGCGGGTCTATCAGCGGGTCGCGATGCACGCACACCAGGAGGCGTAGCGCTGCCGACGACGGACAGACGCGCGGCTCCACGCCCCTACCGCACCGCTGCGAGCCCTGACTTGCAGCCAGACCGTCCCCGGGGGCACTCGTCAAAGGTCACCGCCGCCCCGTTCTCCGAGAACGTGACCCCTCTGACGAAGCGGGACGTCGGCGTCCCGTCCGGTTCGATGAGATTGACGCTCCGCACCGGCTTTTTCGTATACCCGTCGAAGATCCGCAACTGGTAGCCGTTGATGACGAAGCCGACCCGGAGGCCGTCCTTCGCCCAGGCGATCTCCTCGCACCGTTCCGCGCCGGGCGTGAGCGACGCGACCTGCACCGCATCGTCGCGGGAATCCCCGAGCCAGAGCGTCTGGCACGTCCGGTCCGCACACGGTTCCTCCCGCACGAACGCCACCCGGCGGGCTTCCGTGGGCTTCTCGAACAGCAGTTCGTGCACGGCACCGATCCGCAGCCCCGCCAGGTAGCCGACGGCGCCGGCCCCCACGAGCAGCACGCCGACGAGCACGCCGATCTTCAACGTCGACCTGCGCGGCCGCGCGGCCGGCAGAGACCCTTCAACGGACATTGCGAATCCCCCTGCTTCCTGCCGAAGCCGCACGCGTTCATCATGCCGACGTGACAGAGCGAAAAATCGAAACGCACCGGGTCGTGCGGATCCAGCCGCCGCAGCGACGCGGTGACATCGGCGGCCATCCTCCATCCGGGGCTGACATAGCGGGTGAGGCGCAGGCACCGGCCCAGCCTGATCACGTGCGTGTCCAGCGGGACGATGAGCTTCGAGGCCGGCAGGCCGGTCCAGGCTCCGAGATCCACTTCATCCGCGCGCGTCATCCAGCGCAGGAACAGGTTCAGCCGCTTGCACGCGCTCCCGGCCGAGGGCCGGGGAAAGAAGTAACACACGCCCGGACGGCGCGGCACGCGTCCATAGGCACGCCGGATGTCGAGCGCGAGGGCCCGCGTCGAAAAGCTGTCGAGGGCCGGGCCCACGTCCTCGTGCTCCTCGCGATAGCCCTCGAGGAAGAACTGTTCGATCGATCCGGACTGCTCGAGCATCTGCCGCAGAATCCACAGCAGCGCGACGAGATCGTCGCCCCGGATCCAGCGATGGACCAGCGCACGCATGTTGCCGGGCGCGGTCTCGGGGTCGAATCGGCGCACGAACTCCGCCGGGCGGGGTCCCATCAGCGCCAGGAGCGCATCGATGGAGTTGAGGACGCTGGCGACCCGGCCAAACGCGAGCGCACCTGCGCAGAAGCCGGCGATTTCCCGATCCTCGGCGCGCGCGAAGGGCCGCACCCGGTGGACGGGGTCGCTCGCCGAATCGGTGCGGTTGTAGTCCTGATAGAGAAGGTCCAGGCGCTCCGACAGGCTCATGTCGTGGTGTTCCGCCCTTTCCCGTCTTGTTCGGGACATCCTCGCCGGCCTTGGAGCTTCGCGATCTTCGGGCTGCGAACGATGTCGAAGCAACGCGTCACCGGGAACTGCTTGCTGCACACTGACTAGAACGTGGTGATCGGCTCCCCCGCGCGGCACAGCGGACACTCCGCCGCAGCGTAGTTCTCCGGCGCCGGGTATTCCGTGAGCGCGAAGTTGGGCACGTCGAGCGTCGCGATGGCTTCCAGGCGATCGTAGATCTCGGCGGTCGCGAGCACGGTGCCGCCCGCTTCCGTCACCAGCTCCGCGCAGCGCTGAAACGTCTTCCCGGTATTCCGGACATCGTCGGCGATCAGCACGCGCTGCCCCGCGATCTGCTTCGCGTAAAAACTCCTGAGGGCGAACCCATTCTGCTCGTACGTGATCGGGGCGAAGCTGCACGGCGCATGCGTGAGCGCGCGGCGGCCGTCGAGAAGGCCCGCGAGGGTATGGGCGAGCAGCGCTCCACCGGTCGCCGGGCCGGCGACGACATCGGTGCGCGCGAGAAGATCCGCCGGCAGGGCGTCGAGCAGGTCCTGCGCCAGACGCCAGATCGTCGACGGATGCCGAAACAGCTGGTGCGGGTTGAGATAGACCCGCCCGTGGAACCCGTTGCCGTAATCGAAGTGACCGTCCATCACCACTTCGAACCGGCGCAAATCCTCGAACGCGCGAAACCTGATCTCGTCGTGACGCGCATTGCCAGCGGTCGCCTGGGTCATCGCAGGAATCCTGTCGCGGGGTTGGCGTAGGCCACCTTGCCGCCGACGATCGTCGCGGCGACACCGCCCTTGAACGACCACCCGTGAAACGGCGTGTTCTTCGACTTGCTGACCAGCTTTGTCTTGTCGACGGTCACGGCCAGCTCAGGCGCGAGGATCGTAATGTCCGCGGCCGACCCCGGCGCCAGC
>JANMCN010000270.1:0-4790 GCA_031361295.1 Acidobacteriota bacterium
GCGTCGGCGGCGCTGCCGTTCGCCCATCACGACGTCCTCTGCCACTTCACGTCCCACACCCACTGCGCGAGCTGCCAGGTCAGTACGTCGGGCGAGGACAGCAGCGCGCAATCCGGCCTGCCGCGTGTGCGTTTCACCGACGCAGGCGTGGCCGGAGAGTTCTTCTGTCCCAGATGGGTATCCCCTGTCACGACTGTCGCTTCCGGTCGCGCCCCGCCCTCCACTCCTCAGGCCCTTTAGCTATCCACGGTTGATGACTGGAGCGGTCCGTTCCCGGAACGGACACGCGGGTCCGCCCGTGCCTTCGGCACGCGCGCGGCGAGGAGGTTATCGTGTTACATGCATTGAAGACGGGCTGTCGCGGCTGCCTGGGCGGTCTCGCGCTCTCGATCGCGGCGCCGGCGTTTGCGCAGGCCGGTGCGGCGACCGCGCCGCCCGCCGCCGCGGCGACGCAGGATCCGCAGGCGGCGCTGCAGGCGCAGATAGAGGCGCTCCGCCAGCAACTCGAGGCCCTCCAGCAGAAGGTCGCGGCGATGGAGAGTGCCGGCGCGGCGGCGCCGGGCGCTCCGGTCGCGGGTCAACCCCCGGCGGCGGCTCCGCCCACGGGTCAACCGGTAGCGGTGGCTCCGGCCCCGCCCGCGCCCCCCACGGGCGGCGTGGATGTCCCGGCCGGCGCGGCCGGCGCAGGCGGACCGTCGGGGCCGCTGCCCGTGTACGGGAACACCTCGGCCCTGTCCAAGATTTTCAATCCCGACATGGCCGTCATCGGCAACTTCGTTGGCGCGGCGGGCAACAACCCCGTGGCGCCCATCCCGGCGCTCCACCTGAACGAAGCCGAGATGAGCTTCCAGGCGATTGTCGATCCGTACGCACGCGCGGACTTCTTCCTGTCCGCCTCGCCCGAAGGCCTTTCGATTGAGGAAGGATTTCTCACGTTCCCCACGCTTCCCGGCGGCGTGCTGCTGAAGGTCGGAAAGATGAAGGCGCAGTTCGGCAAGGTCAACACGATGCACAGCCACGTGCTGCCGTGGGTGGACGTGCCGCTCGCGCAGACGAACCTGCTCGGCGGCGAAGAGGGGCTGAACGACTCCGGCCTCTCGGTCTCGAAGCTGATTCTCAATCCGATCCTCTTCCTCGAAGCGACGGGGGAGGTCTACGGCGGCGACAACTCCCTCTTCACGAGCCACAAGCGAAGCGACCTGGGCTATGTCGGCCGCCTGCGGGGCTACCGCGACGTGACGGAAGGCACCAATCTCGACATCGGCACCTCCCTCGCCTTTGGCCACAACGACGCGAGCGCCGACTCCACCACGCGCGTGTTCGGGATCGACGCCACCGTGCGCTATCGTCCGCTGCGGCGCGCGATTTACCGCCGCTTCATCGGTCGAACGGAGCTCTTCTGGAGCCGGCGCGGGCAGCCCATCGGCGACGCGAAAGCCTTTGGCGCCTACGTCAGCGGCGAGTATCAGTTCGCGCAGCGTTGGTTTGCGGGTACCCGCTACGACTATTCGCAGCGCGCCATCGACGCCTCGCTCAACGACAAGGCGGGGTCGCTGCTCATCACGTACTGGCCGAGCGAGTTCAGCCAGATCCGCGGTCAGTATCGGCACACCACCTATGCGGAGGGGCCCGTCGCGAACGAGCTCCTCTTCCAGTTCCTGTTTTCCATCGGCGCGCACGGCGCGCATGTTTTTTAAGAGGCTGTCATGCACAAACCCATCACCATCGGCCTGGCTCTCTCCGCGCTGCTCCTGGGTGGAGCGACCGCGAGGGCCGGAGCGCTCACCGTCGTGACCGCCACGCAGGACCTGGCGTCAATCGCCCAGGAAGTCGGCGGCGACAAGATCAAAGTGACGGCGCTCGCGAAGGGCTACCAGGATCCGCATTTCGTCGAGGCGAAACCCAGCTTCGTGCTGCTGCTCAACAAGGCGGACCTCCTGATCGTCGTCGGGCGCGACCTCGAGATCGGCTGGCTGCCGCCGCTCATCACCCAGAGCCGGAATGCCCGGATTCAGCCAGGCGCCGCCGGCTATCTCGATCCTTCGCAGATCGCGAAGATCCTCGATATGCCCACCGGAGCGGTGACCCGCGCCGAGGGGGACGTCCATCCGCTCGGCAACCCGCATTACTGGCTGGACCCGGAGAACGGGCGCCGGATCGCGAAGGCGATCCAGAAGAAGCTGTCCGAGCTCGACGCCGCGAATGCCTCCCTCTACGCCCAGCGCGAAGAAGACTTCGAGAAGCGGCTCACCGTCGCCGTGCAGCGTTGGAAGTCGCAGATGGCCCCTTACAAGGGGCTCAAGGTCGTCACCTATCACCGCTCGTGGTCCAACTTCGCGGACGCGTTCGGGATGGACGTCATTGGTTACGTGGAGCCGAAGCCCGGCATCCCGCCGACACCGCAGCACACGCTCGACGTCATCAACGCGATGAAAGCGCAGAGCGTGAAGATCCTGATGGTCGAGCCGTACTTCGACACGAAGACGCCGACCTCCATCGCGTCGAACACGGGGGGGAAAGTGCTGATCATGCCGCCGTCGGTTGGTGGCGTGCCGCAGGCCGCTGATTATTTCAAGCTGTTCGACACCGACATCGCGATGCTGATCGACGCCATCAAGGCGACGGGGACGAAGTAGCCCATGGACATGTCCATCATTCAGTTCCTGGCGGCGCCGTTCGTCGCCAGCCTCATCCTGACGGGGATTCACGCCTACCTTGGCGTCCACGTGGTCGAACGGGGGGTCATTTTCGTGGATCTCTCGCTCGCCCAGATTGCCGCGCTCGGCGCGACCATCGCCCTGCTGATGCCGTTCTCCGGGGGGGATCCCCACTCGCCGCAGGTGTACTGGGTCAGCCTGGCCTTCACGTTCATGGGGGCGCTCATCTTCTCGATGATTCGCGTGAAGCGCGCCAGGATCCCGCAGGAAGCGATCATCGGCATCTGTTACGCGGTCGCCTCAGCGGCCGCGATCCTGGCCATGAGCAAGGCGACCTCGGAGTCCGAGCACCTCAAGGACATGCTGGTCGGCAACATCCTGGCCGTCTCGTGGCACGAGGTCGCGAAGACCGCCGTCCTCTACGGGTGCATCGGCCTCTTCCACTACGTGTTCCGGAAGCAGTTCCTCACCATTTCGCGCAGCCACAACAATCCGGAATCGACAGGCCTGAACTATCGCCTCTGGGATTTTCTGTTCTACGCGTCCTTCGGGTTCGTCGTGACGTCGTCGGTCGCCATCGCGGGCGTCCTGCTGGTGTTCTGCTATCTGATCGTGCCATCCGTGGCGGCCATGCTCTACGCCGAGAACATCGGCCCGAGGCTGGCGATCGGCTGGACGATGGGGACCGTGGTGTCGGCGCTGGGGGTCTGGTTGTCGCTGCAGCTGGATCTGCCGACTGGCGCCACGATCGTCGTCACGTTCGGGCTGGTGCTGATCCTGATGGCGCTGGTCCGTCCACTTTTCCGAGGATCCCGGAGCGCCGCGGCCTGAGGCATCCTGTCCCACCGCGGTCGGATTGTCGGCGTCCTCTGATGGACGCTGGTGCTCGTGAAGGTCCGCGGCGAGTCTGACGGCGCGACTGACGCGGGGCCGAACTTCCGTGCATGGCTCCAGACGGTACGATCGTCCCGCTGGTTCGATTTCATGAGCGTTCACCGGTACTGCGGGCGTATCGTTTCGTATGCCTGTCGCGTCGGCCGTTCATTCGACCGAACGGTTCCTGGTTCTGACCATCACCGATCCATACACGATCGAAGACTGGCGCGCGGCGATACTCGCGACCTTCGACAATCCCGTCTTTCAGCAGCGGCGGGCGCTGCTCGTGGACCGGCGCGGCGCACCGCCGGCGAGCGCCGACTTCGTCGGGCTCATGCTGCAGTTCTTCGCCGAGCATCGCGACCGCATCTCGATCCACACCGCGATCGTGGCTGCCGATGATGGCGGGTTCGGCATGGCGCGCATGACCGCGTTGCGCGCGGAGTTCGAGAGTCCGGGTCTGAACATCCGCGCCTTTCGCGAGTACGACGCCGCCGTCGCCTGGCTGATCGCGTCGCGGTGATCGCTGGCGAACGCTGCCGCTGCGTCGGCGCACGCCGTGCAGGTCGCGACGGACGAACGTCCGCAGCCTTGGCGGTGAGGACCCACACCCTCAGCGGTCGCTCCAGGTTCCGGGCGCGTGTCGAGCTCATCTGCGCTCCCGAAGCATGACCCCAGCCTGCTGACTCTGCCGTCGCGAACCGGATGCCGTCGCAGCGCACCCGGGCTGGCACGAGCGAAGAGTCATCACCCTGCGTCATGTAGGACGAGTCCTACATCGCTGTCCGCATTTATCGCGACGTTGGAAGCGACGCCGAATGTAGCGAACCACGCTCCAGTCGGCTATCCCCGGACGACACGCCGAAGTCTGACGCTCCGCAAGTGCCGATCGCCGAGTGGCCGTCGCCTTGCAGTAGTCACAACCAGTGAGACGCCCATCACTGTCGTTCCCCGTTTCGAAGGAGCTTTCTCGTGTCCAAAGCTGAAGACTTACAGTCACTCGTTCACAATCCTCTGCACCGTCGTGATTTTGCGAAGAAGATGGCGACCGGCGCGCTCGCGATCGCTGGCGTTGCCGCCCTGCCGGGTTCGGTCGAGCTGCTCGCGCAGAGCATCACGGACGTCGACATCCTGAATTTCGCGCTCAACCTCGAGTACCTCGAGGGCGAGTTCTACTCGGTCGCCACGACCGGGCAGCGCCTCGCCGACGCGGGGGTCGGCATCACCGGCAAGGGCCGGGCGGGTGCGACGACCGGG
>JANMCN010000283.1:0-28788 GCA_031361295.1 Acidobacteriota bacterium
TGCCCGCCTGACGCACATCGAATCCCCTCACGTAGTACATTTCATCGATGAACGTCGAAGCCAATAGAGCGACCGTCACAGCTTTTTACGACCGTAGGTTCAATCGATGCAACCTCACCAACGCGGTGCGCCGGTACGTCGGCGCCACGTACATCCAGCACAATCTCATGAACACTCGTACGCGCGCTCGTCGTGGCCTCTGTACAACACAAACGGCGGTGGCCACTTCATCGTCAAGTCGCCTGGCGCCGAATGATGGTCGCCCTGGAATCGCCGTTGCTTCGGTGGCAGGGACCTGCGCCATTCGTCAGCGTCAGTCGTTGTGAGTGAGTCGTGCCGACAATCCGATCGGTCAGCTCCACGCTCATCGCAACCGCGGTAGGCCTTCTGGCGTGCGTTGCGACGGCGCGCGCGCAAGTCGTCAATCCCGCGGACAAGGAGAAGCCCGATCGGCAGGAACAGAAGCCGCCCGAGTCTCGCTTGCACACCTGGGAAGCGCCGCCTGTGGACGTTTACGGCAAAGCGCCGCTCGTCGAGGAAGACCGGATTGGAGACTACGCGCAGCCGCGATGGACGACACACCGGCGTTTTGGCGAGACCCGGGTCTACGTCATTCCGAAAGGGATGGTTGACTTCGAGTACTGGCTGATTCCGCAGACACCGAAGGACGGCTCGACGGTGTTCAAGAGCCAGTACGAAGTGGAGTTCGGTCTGCCGCGCCGGTTCCAGCTCGATCTCTATGCGGTGGCGCACAAAACCGGGTATCACGATGGCGGGTACGCCATCGATGAGCAGAAGGCGGAACTGCGCTGGGCCTTTGCCGACTGGGGGAAGATCCCGGGCAACCCGACGCTATACGTCGAATGGAACGAGGTCAACGCGGCCCCGGACCGCTTCGAAGCGAAGCTGCTGTTGGGAGGGCAAATCACGTCGGGGTGGCACTGGGGCAGCAATTTTGTCTGGGAACACGAACTCGGTGGCCCGCAGGAGAACTCGAACGAGTGGACCACCGGTCTCAGTTATACGATTCGCGATAGCAGAGTCGGCCTCGGTGTCGAAACGCAGTTGGCACTGGTGAACTCGCTGGACACGCATGGGAATCGAGGAAACTTCGAGAAGGAGTTCCTGATCGGGCCGAGCATCCAGTTCCGCCCGCTGCCGCAGATGCACATCGACTTCGCACCCCTATTCGGCGTGACAAAGGCGGCAGGACGCGCCAAGACCTTCGTGGTCCTTGGGTGGGAATTTTGAGCCTCCTCGCCGGCTGATCAGGCCCGCCACCGAGTGCGTCGAGCGATGTAGTCATCATTGAGGGCAGGCTCTTGATGCTGCTATGGTCGTGGCGACCGATTGCCGGGGCCGGAACGACCTTGCAGGTGCGCGCGACGATCGCGCGGCCGAGGGCCGCGCGTTATCGCTTCGGTTCGGCGGGCGACCGCAGGGCCTTGACGGTCAACCTGATCCTCGTCCCCGGCGCCAGGCCAAGCGTCGGGTTCATGACGATAGTGCCGTAGCGGTTCAGCCCGGCGCCGGCCGCATATTCCAGGATCGACGCCGGATCGTGTACGAAGCCTACGAGTGCGCCGTCGACCTGCGCGAGATAGCGCCCGTCGGGTAGGAACGACGATCCCGTGTACACCCAGGCCCCCTTGCTGATCGGCGCCTTCGATTCCAGGTCGTACATCAAACGTTCCGCCGGAAACCGCTGGCACTCGCGACCGGGACAGTCGACCGAGATCTCCACGGTGTCCCCGACCGGAACAGCCGGGTCGAAATGGCGCGTCGGGATGTTCTTGCTGCGCGAGCGGTCGATGCCTATCAGCAGCAGGGCCGCATTGAACGTGATTGCGTCGGTGTCCAGGGTGAGGGCGGTTTCGTATGCCTTGACTCCTTCCCGCGCGTTCGCGATGAATTCCAGCGTTCGCACGTCAGGATTGATCGTGCCGGCGACGGTGATTTCGCGCGCCGCGGTGTCGACGCGGATGGTTCCCATGCGAAGCAGGTTAGGGCCGAGTTTTTCGACAGCTGGACCCGGCGGCCCCTTCGGCTCGGCTGGCTTCTGCGCCGCGGTCTCTTGTGTCGCCTGTGGGGCTGACGGGGCAGGAAGCAGGACCACGAGTCCGGCGGTCAGGACGAGGCTTCGAAGAAACATCGTCGAATTGTCACCTCAAAGGCCTGAGCATCGCGCGTCGCGATGGCTTGTGTCAAGTGCCCCGGCCCCCGCCGATTGACATCGCAGCGCGCCGCATCCATCATGGCCTCACTTCATGCTACCGCGTGCGCTGCGCCTGCATCACCGGATCGTCATTCCCATGGCGGTGGTGGCGCTCCTCACCACCTCGGTCGCCGCCTTCGTTTCACTGTCGCTGATCCGCCGCGCGCTCGAGGGCCGCGTGGCGACCCAGCTCGCGGGCGCGGCCCTCGCTGTCAGCCGCAGCGATTTCGCGACCAATCAGGCGATTCTCGGCCGGGTCAAGGAAATTACCGGCGCGGACGTCCTGACCTACACGCTCGACGGCGAGACGCTCGCGAGCACGGCCCCGGGTGCCTCCCGAGCGGCGCTGTTTGCCACCGTCACGGCCGATCAGTCGACCGCGTCGCTGGCAGCAGGGGCGACGGTCGTGAGACGGACGACGTGCACCGGTGTGCCCTGCTACATCGCCTACACGCGTGTGCCGGCTATGCCCGGGACGATCGTCGCGCTGGTCGAAGAGACCTCCGAGCTCAATGCGGCTACGCGGGCCATACAGCACACGGTTCTCCCGTCCGCGGCTCTCGGCGCCATCGTGCTGGTGCTCGTCAGCCAGGTCGTGACCAGGCGCGTGACGGAACCTCTCGACCGGCTCGTCTCCTTCACGCGCGAACTGGCCTCCGGCAGCAGGGGGCAGCGCGCCCTGGTTGGGCATGACGAAGTCGGCACGCTCGCCGGCGCCTTCAACGATATGCTCGACCGTCTCGAAACCGCCCAGGACGCCGCCGTGCGCTCCGAGAAGCTTGCGCTCGCCGGCATGCTCGCTGCCAGGGTGGCGCACGATATCCGCAATCCGCTGTCGTCGCTGAAGATGCAGGCGCAGCTGCTGCGCTCGCGAGTGGCGGGAGCCGAGGGACAGGCCATGATCGAGGCGGTGTTGCGCGATGTCGATCAGGTCGAGTCCGTTGTGCGGGGGTTGCTCGAGCTCGCCAGGCCGGGCGAGATGACCGCCCGGCCGACGCACCTCAACGACGTGGTCAACGAAGTGCTGGCGTACGTACGTCTTCAGCTTATCCACAGCAAAATCATCGCGTCGGCGGATCTCGCGGAGCCCTTGCCGTTCATCTCTCTCGATGCGCAACGCTTCAAGCAGGCCCTGCTCAACGTCATTACCAATGCCGTCGAGGCCATGGCCGGAGGGGGAAGACTGGCCGTGAGCACTCGCCTCGCCGACGAGGGTTCGTTCGTGCGGCTGACCATTTGCGACGACGGGGTCGGCGTCGATTTGGCAATACTCGACAATGTCTTCGACCCGTTCGTCTCGTCCAAACGCGACGGCGTCGGGCTCGGTCTCGTCAACACGCGATCCATCGTCGAGAGCCACGGCGGATCGGTCCGCTTGACGCGGCGCGATCCGAGGGGCACATGCGTGACGATCTCGCTGCCGGTCTCGACGACCACCTCACGACCAATGAATGCCGATGCCTGACATCCTGGTCGTGGACGACGAAGAGTCGATTGCCGCGGCATTCCAGCGCTTCCTCCGCGACGAGGGGCATGAGTTCCGCATCGCCAGCAGCGCCGAGGAGGCACTTGGGCTGATCTCGGCCCGCGCGCCGAATATTGTCTTTATGGATGTGCGCATGCCCGGACGTGACGGGGTCCAGGCGCTGCAGACCATTCGCGCGCAGTTCCCGCAGGTCTACGTCGTCATGATGACGGCGTACGGCACCAGCCAGACGTCGATCGAGGCGATCCGCGCCGGCGCCTTCGAGTACCTGACCAAGCCGCTCGATCTCGGCGTCCTTCGCACCGTAATCGCGAAGGCACTCGCCGCGCAGCAGGTGCGCGATGCGTCGGACCCGCCGGCAGAAGAGGGCGTGGCGGGGGCGCGCGTGCGGCTCATCGGCGAGACGCCGGCGATCCACGACGTCTACAAAATGATCGGGCGCCTGGCGACGAACGACGTCCCGGTGCTGATCGTCGGTGAACGCGGCACCGGCAAGGAATTGATCGCGCGGACTATCCATGAGAGCAGCGGACGAAGCAGCGGGCCGTTCGTGGTCCTCGACTGCGAGAGCATGCCGGAGCCGATCCTCGAATCCGCCCTGCAGGCGAGGGAGGGCGGCAGCGTCTACATCAGCGCGATTGAGCGCATGCCGGCGCTGCTGCAGTCGCGCCTGACGCAGGCGCTGACCTCGGACCGCACCGATGCGAGCGCCGCGCAACCGCGAATGTTCGCCGCCAGCGAGAGCGACCTCGCCGAGGCGCTGCGCTCCGGGGCGCTGCGCCGCGAGCTCTACGACGTACTGTCCGTGATTACGCTGCGCCTGCCGCCCCTGCGCGAGCGCCGCGGCGACATTCCGCTGTTGGTGCGGCATTTCATCCAGCGCCTGAACGACGAGCTGAGCCGCACCATCCGGGGCATGGATGATCAGGTGTTGCGACGGCTGCACGAACACCCCTGGCCCGGCAACGTCGGGGAGCTCGAGCGCGTGGTCAAGCGCGCCTGCATCGTCGCGCGCGGCGACGTGATTACCAGCGACGAGATCGCGGGCACGCTGACCGACAGCCACTTCGATCGTGAAGACGTGGACACGGCACTGTCGCAGTCGACGCGGACCGCGCTGCACGAGCGCCTGGTCGATCGCTCACCGCAGCGGTCGTCCACGCCGTTCCACGACATCATCGAGCTGGTCGAGGCGACGCTCGTGCGCGAGGCGCTGACGATTACCAACGGCAACCAGGTCAAGGCCGCCGACATTCTCGGCGTGAACCGCGCCACGCTGCGCAAGAAGATGTCGGAGTAGCGGCCTCATTCGCGCGACGCCGCTCCCCAGGGTCTAAACCCAATACTCAGCATTCTCCATTTCTTCTGCTCGCTCTTGACAAGGCGCCGGCCGTCGAAGAGCCCGAGAACGAACATCGCCAGAGCGGCCGCCGCAAGCCACCGGCTCGCGTCGCGGTAGTCGCGGCGGCGGGGACCGTCGAACGGGCCCTCGTCGCCGGCGAGCAGCCGTCCCCCGGTCAACGTCGCCAGGTGTGAAAGGAACGGGACGTCGGTTCCTCGAACCGCGTTTTCATGATCGGCAGACCAGTAAATCGGTCGGACAACGTGATACTCCGTGGCCGACCGATGGTCGACCGCCGTCACCGCCACGACGTATAGTCCCGTGCCGCTGACGGGCACGGTCGCGGCGTAGCGGCCGGGCGAGACCGGCTCGACGATGATGTCGCTATCGGCCCCCGCGGGCGGCCGCACCACGGCCTCGAGCGTGTCGAAGCGCAGGGACGATCCGTCCGGCTCCTCGGCGTCGATCTCGAGCCGCGGGCGGGTTTCGTCGTCGCGGATCCGCACGCGCAGTGAACGGTGGGTCTCGCGGCGGCTCAACCACCGCATCGTCTGGATCCACATCCGGTCACTCGACGGCCATGCGCGCAGGTGCGCTGACCAGGCGGAGCCGAGATCGGCGGTGAACACCGCCACGCGGCCAAGGCCCGCCCGCCACGCGCACAGGATCGGATCGTCGAGATGAGAGGCGAGAATCGCGGTTGCGGAAGGTTTGGCCGCGCTCACGACGTATCCGTTCAATGCCGGGAAGTCCGCCCCCGCAAGGCCCGCCAGTGCGGGATGGGCAGCCGCGCGAGGAACGAATCGCTCCTGCAGGACAGTGCCCGCAGAGGATCGCGCCGCCTCACGCGCAACCATCCGCGGCAACTCGCGGATGTCATCGGAAAAATACGCGCGTCCGCCTGTGGAGCGGGCCAGCTCCTCGAGAAGCCGCCGATTCGCGGCTGATCCGATCGCGACCACCGACAGTTCGACTCCGCCTGTTCGCGCCAGACCGAGCAGGCGCGCCGCGTCGTCGTCCGATGTGCGCCCGTCCGAGATGAGCACGATGTGCCGACGTGCGGCTGGCGGACGGTCCTGCGCGTGCAGCCACTGGAAGGCCGCTTCGATCGCGGCCGAGATGGAGGTCGATCCGTTCGGGCGAACCTTGTCGAGCGCAGCCCGAAGCGCACCCGCGTCGTGTCCGGGGGCAATCGGCACGACGGTCTCGACATGCGAGTCGAACGCCAGCACTCCGACCGCGTCACGAGCCGGCATCACGCGGACAGCTTCGGCGACCGCCTGCCTGGCGATTTCGATCATCGACACGCCACCAGCCATCTCGCTCATGCTGCCCGACTTGTCGAACACGATCACGAGGTCCAACGGGGTTCCGCGCTGTCCGCTGCGCGGGCGCAGATCGAGCGGCAGGATGCGGTTCACAGCCGTCGCCGGGTAGCCGCTGAGCGTCAGCGTGCGCGCGCTGCCCAGGAGCAGCAGTCCGCCGCCCGTGTTCTCCACGTAAGCCGCGAGTGCTTCGAGCGCAGTGGCGTCGAGGCGGTCGGCCGGGATGTCGTCGAGCACGACACCCGCGAACCCAGCCAGTTGCTGCGCGCCAGGCATCTGCTCCGGCCTCACCACGTGAAGTGTGAAGCCCGCGTTGACGAGAGCCGTTCGCAGCAGCGGGGTCGAGTCGGAGACGTAGAGGATGGCGGGTTGACCCTCGACGACGACCACGGCTCCAGCGGAGTGAGAAGTCGGCCCGTCATCCGACTCCTGCATCGAGGCGCGGTAGACATACGACCGGGCCATGTCCTGACGCTCCGTGACGGTGAGACCGGCCGTTCCGTCCTCTCCGACGACGATGTCCGAGGTGCTGACGACGCGATCGTCCCGAGAGAGGAGGATGCGGCCGCGTGAGCCAGGCGTGCCGCTGACTTCGATCGACACCTCGTAGGGCTCGCGAACCGCCGCGTTGTCCGGCGCGGTGACGCGAGTCACCATGGGCGGCAGCGACGCACCGTCGATAGCCGGCACAGCGATATCGATAGGGATTCCAGCGGCCGCCGCGCGCAGCGCCTCGCGCTCGGCGTGCCCGGAATTGTCGCGGCCATCCGAGATCAGCAGGATGCGCGACTGGCGCTCGTTCGACAGCAGCGCACGCGCCAGCCGCAGGGCCCCGCCGATGTCCGTGCCCGCTTCGGAAACCGTGGCGTGAACGGCACCCGATTGCGACGCTTCGAGCGGCCTCCATTCAATCGCGGCATCGGCGCCGAACGAGACGAGGGAGAGACGATCGCCCTGCCGCATCGATGTCCTCAGCGCCTCGACGCGGGCGAGGGCGCGCTGTTGTGCCCCCAGCGGAACGCTTGCGGACCGGTCGAGCGCCACGACCGCCGTGATGGGCGCATCGCCGGCCCGGACCGTGAGGCCGCCCCCCGCCAGGATCGCGAGCAGAGCAGTTGTTGCGCGCCATGCGATGGACGCCGGGTTGACGGGTTGACGCCGCCTTGCCGCTGCCCACCAGAGCCACGGCAGGCCCAACGCAAGCAGCAACATCAGCGGATGTGTGAATCGCATTACGCGCCGCGCAACTTCAGGTGCCACTCGACGGCGAGCAGGCCGAGTCCGAAAAGCACCAGCCAGTGCGCGATCGGGGCAGGCGAACCGACCGCGGAAGCAGCAGCGTCAGTTCGCTCGGGGGGCGCACTCTGTGAGGCGGAGAGGTCCGACTCGGCGGCCACGTCTGGATTGACGGCGACGAGATGTTCCAACGCGTTCATCTGCACACGGTACGTGCCCGCCGCTTCTGTTTCGGCAACCGTCGCCTGACGCCCGGCGATCCGCACCTCGCGAGGGCGACCATCCGGACCGAGCACGCGAACGGCGCCGTCCGCGCCTGCCGGTATCGCGAACGCGAGCGGCTCTCCCGCCGTGACGTCCGTGGGAATCGCAACGTCCGCCACAAGCCACGCCACGACGTTTGCCACGAGCGCAGGAAAAGCCGCGTTCAGCGCCAGTTCCGGATCGGCGAGATCGAGACGAATGTCCACGCGGCGGTTGCCGGCGTCGTCGGACGCCGTCACCGCCGCCAGGCCGCCGACGCGCAGCACCACCTCCGCGCGGGCATCGCTGGCGGCTGCCGCATTCACGGTCGCCTGCACCGCGCCCGGCTCGAGCGAGTTCGCCACCGGGTGGTTCGCCGATACGATGCGGACCGCACCGCGTGCGCGGCTGGCGGAGTCCTGTGCGACGATCAGCGAAGGCATTCCCTCGATGTGAGGGTCGCCACACCTGTCACAGACGACGACGTCGAAGTTTCTCCGAAGGTCGATGTCGCGCACGCGTGTGTCCAGGCCATAGGTCCGCAAGGACAGGGCAGGGTTGACCGCCAGGGCGCGTTCGAGGAACGTGCCGTCCGGGCCTAGCAGCGCGACGCGAACGGCACGCGCAGGCGGAGCGGCGACAGACCTGGAATCGTCGATCGCGAGTGCGTCCGCACCCAGCAGACGCGCAGTAATGAAATGTCCGATGTCGGCAACCCCGACTTGTAGTGTCTCCTGGCCGCCGGGTCGCAGCAGCGCGCGAGCGTGGTGGACGGTGCGGCCGTCGATCTCGATTTCGACCCCGGCGTCGCGCGGTGTGGTTCCGTAGTTTCGCAATGCCACCATAACGTCGCCGGCCCGTCCGCCGAGCTCGGTCCGCCGTGCCGCGATCCTCGTGACCGCGGCGTTCTCGGCCGCCGCGCCAATCCGCACGAAGCGGACCGCCGGTCCGCCGACGCCACCGCTGGTGGCCGACATGTTGCTGTCTGAGAGCACGATGGCGATGCTGACGTCTCCAGCGGCAGCGGCGAGTTCTATTGCGCCTGCAACATCCGCCGCACCAGCCGTGGGCTGGAGCGCGTTGATTGCCGCCAGCAGCCGGGGATCGGAAGCGGCCCATTCGCCAGCCTGGCGCGGCGAAGAAGTTGCGAGAATTAGCCGGACGCGGGCAAATCGCGGCAGCGTGCCGAGCAGGGTGCGCGCCCGCAGACGAGCCGCGTCGAGTCTCGTCGCCTCACCCTCGCGTGCCCCCATGCTCGCCGACAGGTCAATAATCACCGCGGTCCGGCCTCCGCTCCACCTGACGACCGGACCAGCGAGCGCGAACGCCATCCCGGCGATACACGCCGCCTGCACCAGGATGAGCGCGTGCGGGCGCCTTCGGCGCCGAGCCGGTGTGCTGCCGGAACGACGGACGGCCTCGCGCCACAGGTAGGCATTCGAGACGACGCGGCGGACGCGAGGCCGGCTGCGCGAGAGCAGCAGCGGAAGCAGGCAGAGCAGCAGCAGCCACAGCGCCGCAGGATTCACGAAACCCATGCGCTACCGTTCGGCAACGAACAGTCCCGCGCGGGAGCACGCGTGAAGCATCGCCGGGAAGGTGGTCGAGGACAAAAGCTGAAGGGAGGGCAGGCCATGACTGGCGCAGAAGCCGCGCAGGATGTCTCGATGCTCTCTGAGTGCCGCCTGATACGCGCGGACACTCCCGGTGCCGGCGAGCAGTGGCTCCGCTTCGGGAGCTTCGATGTCCACGAGCTCGACCTCGCCGTCCACGGCCGGCGCCAGCTCGTCGGAAGAGACGACCTGAACGACCGCCGGCGTGAGACCCCGGTGCAGCAGGTAGCGGAGCCCCTCGAGCACACCCTCGGGATCGAAAAAATCCGAGATGACCACGGCCAGACCCGGTCCGCGCTCGGCCATCGCGTAGTTCATCAGCGAGGCGCCAATCGCCGAAGGGCCAGAGGCGGCCGCGCCGCTCAAGAGCGCGAACATGCGGAACAGCTGCGCGCGGCCATCGGACGGCGCGAGCCGGCCGGTCACGGCCTCGCCGAATGTCGCGAGCCCCACCGCATCCCGCGCACGGAGCGCGGCGTAGCCGAGCATCGCGGCGACCTTCGTGGCGCAGGACAGCTTGTCCGGCATACCCATGCCCATCGAAGCGCTCACATCGACGAGAAGGTGGACTCGCAACTGCGCGTTGGAGCGATACGTCCTCGTCACGAGCTGACCGAGGCGGGCGTAGATGGTCCACTCGATCGAGCGCGGATCGTCGCCGGGCTGATACTGACGGAAGTCGTGAAATTCCTTGCTGAATCCACGCACCCTCGCCACCCGCGCGCCTGCCAGGTCAGTCGCGGACGAGGCGCCCGTGTTCGCGAAAGTGAGGCGATCCATCAGCCGTACTTCGTGGTCGGAAAGCACGGAACGTCACTCCCGGATGGAGGCGAGCACGTCGCCGACGATCGCTTCGGTTGCCACCTGCTCCACCTCAGCGTGGAAGTTGCGAATCACGCGGTGTCTGAGCGCCGGCAGGGCGACTTGGCGGAGGTCGTCGAGGGCCACGTGAAAGCGTCCGTCGAGCAGTGCCAGGGCTTTTGCCGCCAGTACCATCGCCTGGGCCGCGCGCGGGCTGGCGCCGTAGCGCACGTACTTGCGTACGCTCGCTGGCGCCTCGTTGACCTGCGGGTGCGTCGCGCGCAGAACCTGGAGCGCGTAACGGAGCACAGGGTCGGCGATCTTGACCTGCCGAATCAGCAGGAACATCGATTGCGTGACTTCCGCGCCGAAGAGCCGGTTCACGCGCGGCTCTTGGTCGCCGGTCGTGCGCGCCATGATTTCCGCGAGCTCGTCGACCTCAGGGACCGTGATCGTCAACTTGAAAAAAAACCGATCGAGCTGCGCCTCGGGCAGCGGGTAAGTGCCCTCCATCTCGACGGGATTCTGCGTGGCGAACAGGGAAAACGGCGCCGGGATGGCGTGGGTCGTGCCGAACACGGTCACGTGACGTTCCTGCATCGCTTCGAGGAACGCCGCCTGCGTGCGTGGCGTGGCGCGATTGATCTCGTCTGCGAGGACGATGTTGGCGAAAATCGGTCCGGGCTGGAACGTGAACCGGTGCATCGGCTCGGCCCCGTCAACGATCATGTTCGTTCCCGTGATGTCCGCGGGCATGAGATCCGGCGTGCACTGGACACGCCCGAAGCGCAGGCTCAGCGCCTCGCTCAAGCTGCGCACCAGCAGCGTCTTGCCCAGGCCCGGGGCGCCTTCAATCAGTCCATGTCCCTGGCAGAAAAAGCAGAGCAGCAGTTGTTCGACCACCGCCGGCTGGCCCACGAAGACGCGACCGATCTCGCCGCGCAACTGCGTGAAACAGTCCCGGAACAGCGCCGCCTGTTCGCCGGCGCGCTCGCTCACGGTCATTGGCTGACACCCTGTCGAATCGCGAGGAAATAGGCACGAACGTATGAGCGCAGCTCGCGCGGCACTCGATCGGCCGGCGTCGCCGATTCGGCGCGTGCGTAGGCAGCGGCGAAGGCGGCGCTGCGGCGGGCGCCGGCGAGCGGAGATGCCGGCCGCGCCGTGCCTGGTCTGTCGCTGACGACGACGCCAAAACCAACGCCGCCGCCGCCCGCACTCTCGTCGGTGCTGGGCGCGCTGCCGCCCGGCCCGCCAGCAGAGAGACCCGGGACCGAGCTCCCCGGCGCGCTCCCTCCCTTGCGCCCAACCCGTCCGGAGAACCCGTTGGCCTGCCTGGCAGCGCCGCCACGCGACTGCGGCGCCGGGCCGGTGGTCTGCTGACCACTGTCCATCGCCGCGTCCTTCGAGGTGTCCGCGTTGCCGCGTCCGCCGTTCTCGGCGGCTGTCGAGCTCCTCGAATCCCTGCCGCGCTGCCCGGGCACCGGCAACGCCGTCGCTGCCGTGGCAAGGGTCACGTCCTTCGCGACGGCAGCGGCGCCGGGCGTCACAGGTCTCCCCGCCACACGTTGCGAGCGCGCACTGGTGGCTCCAACCGTACCGGCCTTTTGGGACGCGACCGGGATTTCCGGCCGCGACCTCGCCGTCGTGATCAACAACACCGCCGAGACGAGGAACACGGAGGCGGCCAGCCACCGTGCCGTCACGGGAACCGTCAACGGGAGACGGGATACGGGCATCCGCTTGAGCCGCGATGCCGCGTCGGCAACCACCAGGCTCGCGATCGGATCCGCGCTCTCCGCGAACTGCAGCGCCGAGACCGCACGATCCTGCAGGCCGAACCGGGCATCGACGATGCGCGCCGTCGCCGACAGCGAAGGGGTCTTAAAGACCGCGAGCGCATAGGCCGCGAGGACCGCGAGCGCGGCGGTCGCGGCCGACGCGCGAAGAGCGATGCCCTGCAGCCGCGCCGTCATCACGAGGATGTCGAACAAGCCCAATGCGATGGCGCACGTGACTGTCAGGTGCCGGAGAAATGCCATCAGTCGGAGACGGTGCTGGAAGCGCCGGAGGGCCGACTTCAGCACCGTCGCGTCGCTAGGCGCCATCAGCGTTGCCCGCATAGAACCGATCCATCCATCACGGCAGACAGCATCGCGGTGCCGGCCATGCCCGCCGCCGCGCAGAGCCATCCCACGAGCGAGAGCTCCGAGGTCCAGCCGGCCGCCGACAGTAACACGCCCAACACGACAACCGAGGTCCAGATCCAGGCGCGCACGCCGTCGGCGGCGATCAGCATCGCCGCCGCAGCGGAGGCGGCTACGAGCAGAGCCAGCCCGCACAGCGGCAGTAGATCGGTCAACACGCGCACCATCGGCACTGCGGCGGCTTGCTGCGCCAGAACGAGCGGCGGCAGCCCGGTCGCGACGATGAGCATCAGGACGCCGGCGGAGCCCAGCACCTTCGCGACCACGGCGACACCAGGCCGCGTTCGAATCAGGGAGGCCATGAGGACGATGGCTTCCCTCCGATCAACCGGCGAGCAGCGAACGGCCGTCCACGGCAAGACCGCCGACAGCAGCACCCAGTGGACCGCCCGCGTCTGCTCATAGAGGTTCATCGTCGCGAGCGTGGGCACGCCAGGCGCCCACGTCAATACGAACGCAGATAATCCACTCAGGACCGCCAACGCTGCGATCGGCACCGCGGCATTTCGCGTTGCGACGACCAGTTCACGGGTGGCCAGTGCGCGCATCACCCCGTCACTTGACCGCCGGCTTGCGCCAGCCGTCCGGCAGTTTGACGGACACGACCGCCGTGCCCTGGACGTGCACGGGAAAGCGCGCCTCGGTGAACGTCAGCGGCGGCTGCGCCAGCGCGCACGAAAAGAACGGTGCGTCGCCCGGCGCCAAGGCGCGAGCCGTTACTGAGGCGCCGGGCGCCAGAGTGCCGGCATCCCTGTCGGAGAATCCTTCGGGAAAGGAGCAGTCGGTCAGTGTCGTCTCTGACGCGTTGTGCACCTGCACGACATCCCCTTCGAGCCGCACCCGAAAGGGTGCGTAATCCGCGACGCCGTCCACTTCGATTTCCTCACGGGCGCCGCGGCCGAACGTCCCTTGGTGTATCGGCGCGCCGCTCGCGTCCAGCCACACTTCTTCACCGGTTGAGTGGCGCGGCATCAAGTCGCCATCGAGGCGCAGGACGCGCACGGTGTATCCGCTGAACGCAGGATACACGAGCGTTCCGCGCATCGACACTAAGGCCCCGTCCCCCACTTGTTCGACCGTCGTCGCATGGCGGAGGAGGATTGCGGACCCAGGGCCGTATCGACCGGCGACTTTCACGGCGAGGACGCCCGATGCAGTGGCGCAGGTCAGCGCGACATACGACCACCGCGCCGCCGCGCCGCCGCGCATCCAGATCCACGCGCAACACCCCAGCAACGCCAGCGCTGTCGCCGCGGCGACCCGCGCCGGCCTCGGTTCGCGGTCCGCGCTGGCGGCGCCCAGCGGAGCGCGTGGTGCCTGCGACACGAGGTCCTGTGCGTGGAGGGCTTCATAGGCCCGCCACCGCTGCAGCGCTGTGCGCTGGGCCGCATTGAGACGCCCGTGCGCGCCTGCCGGCAGCCGGACATCGCTGGCCGCCGCGTAACCGCGCAGCGACCGCGGTAGGGTTTCGGTGGCGATCGTTGTCGTGCACGGGCCTACGCCGGCAGTCGGGGCGTCCCCGGCGCAGACGATCAGCAACTCGTCGTCCGGGATGTTACGAACGGGCACCTCCACCGATACGACTGATGCGCCCTTCTCGACCACCCGCACGGTCATTGAGCCGCGGACGTCAGTGGTTCGAACGTAGAGCTCGAAGGCCGTCCGCGACGGCGACGGGACGTCGATGGTGCGGTGCACCCGAACGTCCCCCCACTCGACGATGACGTCGGCGGTCAGTTCCTCAGTGCTGTCGATTTCGATGCGAACGGGTGCCCAGCGCCCTTGACGGACGAACCCGCCAAGACCGGCCTCGGCGCGGAGCACGACCCTGTCCGCCGCGGCCCCGAGCAGCGCTTGCAGGATCCCCGCAGTCAGGACGCCCGTGATCGCGATCGGTCGCATCTACTGCAAGATGGCCTCGGCCGCCATCATCGTGAAGGCGGTGACCAGCACCTTGTTGTCCTGCATCTCGGCCTTGTCGGTATTCACCCAGTAGCCCTCCACGTGCTGCAGGCTCATGAGTTTTCGCGCGAGCTCCTCGCGCCAGTTGTGCCTGCCGCCTCTGGCGTCAACGATCACCGTCTCGCCGGATGCCTGCAGAGCCTTGGCGACGACCAGGTAGTCGTACTACAGCGTCCTCTGGCCGAGCCCCGGGCTCTCCTCGACGGTGTAGTTGTTACGGATCCACTTCAGCGCCGACTGCGCCCTCGGATCCGTCTTCTTCAAATTCGCCCACGTGTAGCTCATGATGCCGGCATAAGTTGCGCTGCCGTAGGACTGCGTCCCGCCTGCCACCTGGCTGAAGCCGGGATAGTAGACGAATCCCCCGTCGTTCGTCGCCCACGGCTGGTCGTTGGTTTCGCTGTTGTTCTGCGTGCGCTGCAAAAATTTGAGGGCTTTGTCCCAGGCCGGGTCGCTCGCCGACAGGCCGGCTTCCTTCATCGCGCGCAGCCCGTACTCCAGGCTGATGATGTCGGCTCGGCCGCCGTCGCTGGTGCCGCCGTATCCCATCCCGCCGTAGAACTTGTCGGCTGGAGCAACCCCCTCGCCTTCGTCAAGCAGGTGTTCGGCGAGGTAGCGCCTCCCCTTCTCGACGAGCGGCTTGTCCTGCGGCCGTCCTCCGGCGACGAAGGTCATCACCGAAATGGCGGTAATGTAGTGCGGGAGCATCTTTTCGTAAATGCCGCCGTCGGGCTTGGCGAGTTTCGCCAGCGCATCGAGCGATTTGCCCGCGACCGCCATTTGCGCGGCGGGACTGGTGCCGGGCTCGCGCAACAGGGCGGTCGCGACCATCCCCGTGATGCCCGGGTGCTTCTCCCACATGCCGTCGGCGGCTTGCTGTGTCTTCAGATACCCGGCGGCCCGGTCGAGGCTTTGCGTCAGCTTCTGGCGCGTCTCGGACGAGAGGCCCCCTTGCCGGGCCGCTCCGGGCCCGCGTTGATCCGCGGCGACCCCCGCTGCTGCGGCAGTGAGCAATACACCAGTGACCTGCAACTTCCAGCGATTCATGCATTCATCCTTTCGATCGGGGGGCTGACGGCCACGTCGAGAACTGCCGGGCGGACAGGACCAACAGCGCGAGAGCAATCAGCGCGTAGGCCCCGAGTGCGGTACTGAACGCGGGATAGTCGATCTGTCTGTGCGCAAGCGGGGACAGCTGATATACCAGATCCGTCCTGAAGATGTCGATGTTCGCCGATGCCTCCATGGCGACGATCGGGTTGACGACCAGGGCAGCGTCCAGCAGCCAGCGCGGCACGCTGTCGATGGCTGGACCGCCGGTGAAGAGCGCGAACGTGGCGAACAGCGCAGTGGCGGTGGCGCAGGCGGCGGCGTCGAGCGGCTCCCGGAACATCCGCGCACACAGCGCGCCGGTGGCGGCAAACGCCAGGGCGGCCATGGACAGGATCGCATGAGTGCGCACCAGCATGACCGCGTCGATCGGCGCTCTCGTCTCCAGCATGATGGCCAGCGACAATGCGGTCATCATGCCAACCCGGATCACCAGGTGCCGTCCGAGCTGCCACGTGCCGTCGAGGATCCTCGCCGCGCGTGATCGGCCCGCAAGCGTGTCACCTGATGGCCAGACGCGCGTCGCGGTGAACAACCCCATCAGTGGAGCCCACACCACCAGCAGCACGACTTCGGCGAGTAACAGCTCGCCGGCGAGCCGACTGCGGAGGTTCCCCGATGGTGGCCTTGTGGCGGGCCACCAGGCGCTGGCCAGTATCACGACAGTCGCCACGGCCGGTACGGCGGCGGCGCTCAACCATCCGGGTACGTGGGTCCAGCGGTCGCGCGGGGCGGCACCACGCGCAAGGGTCAGCCCGTTATCGTCACTCGCGGCTGAATGCATCTGTCGGATACAGTAACGAAGTCGTAGCTGCGGACGCGCGAAATGCGGTAAACATGTGTGGCCGATGAGTGATCAGCCGCTACACAGGAGCGGTTGGCGGCACCAGAGCGAAAGAGCAACGGGAATGCCAGGCACGCGCCGCAGCGGACGTCGAGGTTCGGAGACAGGTGTCTCCGCGGTCACGGTC
Organism: Acidobacteriota bacterium; assembly: GCA_031361295.1. GTDB lineage: Bacteria > Acidobacteriota > Vicinamibacteria > Vicinamibacterales > 2-12-FULL-66-21 > JALZOC01. Next base: position 16,512 of record JANMCN010000283.1, read on the forward strand.
ATTAGTCTCCCGAATCCGTCATGGCCCCGACGACGGACCGCACGTTGGCTGAGTAGTGCACAGCCGTGTGCAGACTCTCGTCAGTAAAGAAGTACGTTGAGCCGATGAGAAGGCACGGCGGCGATCAACAATCACCTGGAGTCTGTTCAACATGACCGATCCGTCCGCGCGCGTCAACGCTGCGCCTCTCCCGAATCCCGCGCTCCTGATGCGACTCGCGCTGGCGTATCGCTCGTCGATGGTACTGTTCGCGGCGAGCGAGCTCGACGTGTTCACGCCGCTCGCGAACGGCGGCATGTCCGCCGAGGACATCGCCCGCGCCTGCGGCGCGCAGCCGGAGCCGACACGAATGCTGCTCGACGCCTGTGCCGCTGAAGGGCTGCTGACGCGCACCGGCGAGCTCTTCTCGAACACGCCCCTCGCCGACGCCTATCTCGTGAACGGACGCCCGGCGTACATCGCGCACGGCCTGAAGTTTGCCGAAGATCTCTATCCGGCCTGGGGGCGCTTGGCGGACACGGTACGCACCGGGCGCCCGGCGATGCCGCAGGGAACGATGCTCGGCGAGGACAAGGCCAAGACGCGGGCGTTCGTCTACGCGATGCACGAGCGGGCGCGCGGCATCAGCGCGGTGCTGCCGCATAACGCCGACTTCTCCGGGCGGCGGCGGCTCCTCGATGTGGGCGGCGGGCCCGGGACCTACTCCATCGCGCTGGTGCGACAAACCCCAGGCCTCACCTCCACCGTGCTCGATCTCCCCGGCGTGCTCGAGGTGACGCGGGAGATCGTCGCCGAGCACGGCGCCGCCGATCGGATCGAGTTGCGCAGCGGCGATTATCAGTCGGCGCCGTTCGGATCGGGCTACGACGCGGCGCTGCTCTCCGGCATCATGCACCGGGAGACGCCGGCGACCTGCCGTCTGCTGCTGCGGAAGGCGTTCGACGCGATGGAGCCAGGCGGCATGGCGGTCGTCAGCGACGTCTTCTTCGACAACGACGACAAGAACAGCCCGCCCTTTGCCACCTACTTCGCGCTGAACATGATGCTGATGGCCGAACACGGCTCCGCCCACGCGAAGACGGAGATGGCCGCCTGGATGACCGAAGCCGGTTTTGCGCAGGTCGAGGTGCGCGATTTGCCGCCGCCGAATCCGCACTCGCTGGTGGTCGGATTCAAGCCGTGAGCACGTTGACCACCCGTCAGCTGAAGTTTTCCGGAGAAGCCCGCGCCAGCCACGGGCCGCCGGCCTGGCTGTTCATCGCGACGGCGGTGCTCGGCGTCGTGGTGCTCGTGATGGCGCTCGCCGAGACAAACCTGTGGATGCACTACCTGATCGACGGCGGCGAATACGTCAGCCTGCTCGGTCTGGTGTTCATCGCCGCGGCGGGGGTGCTGCTGTACCGCGAGCATCGCCTGTTCGTTTCCCTGCCGCTCGCAGGGCCCTGGCTGCTCTTTCCGTTGATCACGCAAGGTGATCAGATCATCGACAACCTGTCGATCCAACCCATGCGGATCATCACGCATGTCCTCCTCGCGGGGATCTTCGCCACGCCGGTCGGGGTAATCGTCCTCGCTGCACGATCGGCGGTCGCGCGCATCCCCGCCACGCGCTCCGTTCTGATGGCAACCGTTCCCGGCCTGCGGCCGCTTGCCCAGGGACGCGTCCGTGAGGGGACCGCGATGCTCGCCGTGGCGCTGTTCGTCTGCGAGATGTGGATCGCGGTGGAGTATCTCGGCGAGCTGATGCTGGGAACGCTGATCCTGACGGTGCTCGTCGTGCTCTGGTGGGGCTCGAGGTCGCCGTCGTCGAGTGCCGGGGCCTCGAGACGGGCGGCGCGGTCCGAGCGATCCGCGCTCGTCCTGCTGATGGCCGGCGTCGCCGTGTCCTTCTCGCTGTACACCGGTTACAAGAACCGGCCGGGGGCCTACCAGGGCAGCCCCAGTTTCCTGATGGATCCGCGGCAGCAGGGCAGCGGCTATCGTCTCGATCGGGTCACGGTTCCGAGTGGCCCGGTGTCGTTGCCGGCCTCGCCAGAGCCGCTGCGAACCGCGTTCTCCGGCTACGGCCAGACGCTGCGCCGGATGGTTGACGGCTATTACATCCTCGATCGCAATTACACGTGGCACTTCCACAACGAGTTGTTCGTGCGGCACACCCCGCTTATGCCTGGGTATCGTGCCGCCGGGCTCCTGAAGATCGCCGAAGCCCAAGCGATGAGGGTTGACGCGGACCGCGCCGCGGCCAGCGCCCGCGCCACGTTGGCAGACCCGAACCCGCTCGCGTCCCTGCTCGACGACGTGCGTGGGTACGTCAACTTCAACTTCGAGCGCACGGCGCGGCTCGAGAGGCTCAGCGCCGAGTTCGAAAAATCGCCGGCCGGCCTGCAACACGCCGCCCACCTCTACGAAGGCGAGGGCAAAGTGATCGGGAAGGTGCTGGCCCAGATTCTGGTGAAGCATCGGCAGGCCATCGCATCACCGGGTGCCGTGGCCCTCACCGGTGAGTTCGTCATCCAGGCACGGACGATCGTCGACGCCTACGCCAGCCGTGTCGTGGGATTCTGATACTGGCTCGCCGTCTCCAACATCGACTGACGTGACAAATCGACCTGACGACATGATGGGACTATCGCGCCGCGACTTCGCGCGCCTGCTGGCGGCCGGCGTTCCGGTACTTGGCGGCGCGGCCTGCGGCGCGGCGCGGGCGTCCAGGCAGAATTCGCTGCCGGATTTCGTTGCGCTCATCGAGCGCATCGCACCATCGGTCGTGGCCGTCGGCGACGCCACGCAGACGCTGGGATCCGGCTTCGCCGTCGCGGCTGGCTTGGTCGTGACCGCCGCGCACGTCGCACAGGCCATCTCCGCGAACCCGGTGGTCAGGTCGTCGGCCGGGCGACAGCCGGCGCGGGTCGTGGCGACAAGCCAGGACGACGACATCGCGTTGCTGGAAATCGGCCAGCCGCTGCCGGCGCTCGCACTCGCCGTGGCGTTGCCAAGAGTCGGCGAATGGATCGTCGTGGTCGGCAATCCGTTCGGCAGTGGCATGACGGCGACCGCTGGCATCGTCAGCGCGGCACCGGGCGCAATCTCGGCGACACCCGAGCTGGCTCGACGGATTCAAATCAACGCCGCCGTCAATCCAGGCAACTCGGGCGGGCCGGTCGTCAATCTCGCCGGCGAAGTCGTGGGCGCCACCACCAGTCTCGTCGCGGGCGGCCAGGGCATCGCGTTCGCGACGTCGGCCGCAGCCCTCCGCTCGTTTCTCGCACTCCGCGGCAAATAAAAAGGGGGCTGCGCATGCGGCGCAGCCCCCTGCCAAGTTCCCTCGCCGGGGCTTTACGGGACGATGTTGTAGATCCCCGAAGACCAGCTGCCTGTCGTCGTGTTGCGCATAAGCACGATCACCGGCGATGGGAACCGTGTCGTATTCACGTCCGGGAAGCCGCCGCCGAACACCAGCGACATGCACCCGCCACTGTCGTCGAGCACGCATTGACCCACCGTCACCGAGCTCGCCTGCGTGTGGGCACGATCGTACACCTCAGCCGCGAGCTCGCCCGCGCTTTTCGCCCCCTTCACCGCGCTAGTGACCTTGTCGTAGAAGCTCTTGATGCCCTCGAAGGAGCACGGGAACGCCTCATCCTTGTTGTTCTGGAACTGCTTGACACATTCCTTCACATTCGTGGCGGCGCCCTGGAGGCTCTTGTAGGCGCTCTTGAACTTGTTGATCAGATCCGTTGCCGTTTTGAAGGCCTCCGGCCCGATGAACCAGGTCTCGTTGGCCGAGACGTTCGTCGGGTCGAAGCCGTACCCTTCGATTGAGCTGCCGGGCAAGCCGGGCGCGTGGAAGGACAGCGAGGCTCCGCTCAGTAAGTCGCCGATCGCCGTCGTCTCCAGCCAGGCGCTGAGAAGGTCGTTCGCGAACAGCACGGCCATCATCTGCGAGACCTCGGTCATGATCTCGCCGTACATCTTGTTGCACAGCTCCATCTGCAGACTCGAGCCAGCCATCATGCCAAGCAGGCCGAAGAACGCCGGCTGGGTTCGAGCGTAGAACGCGTCCGGCGTCTGAGCGCCGGGCGTGGCCTTCAGTCGGGCGAAGTACTGCTGCGCGCCTGGTAGCAGGGCAACCCCGGCCGGTACGGCCAACGGATCGGGATACTGCGTCGTGATCCCAATCACCTTGTTCGTCAGTGCGTGCAGGTGCGCCGGGATCACCGTGCCCACAAGGTAGTTGATTGCGGTGGCATATCGCACGGCGCCGTGCGGCGTCAGGTGCACGTGCGAGAGCTGCGACTGCAGCGCCGCCAACTGGGTGTTCAGCGTATTCAGCTGCTGCAAAGAGTCACCGGCACCCACCGTCGCGTCCGCACTCACGTTGTCGTAGAACGTGATGATCTGCTGGAATTTCGCCGTGATCTGGGTGAGCAGGTTTCCGTACGCGACATCCTGCGCCGTCAGGGGGTAGCCGGCAGCGGTGAGCTGCTCCGTCGTGGGCAGGAAGCCGATCTCCGGCGCCACGGCGACACTCTGCCTGACCGCGTCCGATCCGGTGATCGGAACCGTCAGCAGCGCTGCCGCGAGCGCCGCGCGCGCCGACGCGACATCCGCCGACGTCCCAAGCCCCTGATAGGCCGCCGCCAGGTCAGCCAGCCTCCCGGCGACGGTGGCTTCCGCCGCACCAAGCTTCACGAAAGTTCCAACGTTGGTCGCCTCTGGTGCGCCGTCAACCACGACGAACGTTCGATCGAAGATGACCCCGGTGCCGTCAACGGAGGCGCGCAGCGTGAAGGCCCCTCGCGTGTCGGCTGACGTCGAAATCACGCCCTGGCTGAATGCCGGAGGTGTCCCAAGTGCGCCCGCGGCCGACAGTATTTCGTACGTGACTGGCGGCGTCGGCGTCACAAGTGTGCCGAAACCGTCCTTTACCAGCGACGTGACATTCACCGGCGCCCCGGATCCCACGACAAGGGAACTGAGCTGCAATTCGACGGAGTTCGGCACGCCAGGAATGAACGATCCCAGCGAGACCACCAGATCGATGGCCGATCCGCGGAGCGCACTCGAGTCGCCCGCCGGCGTCTGACTGATGACCACCCCCGGTGGAACGTTCGCATCGTTCACCTGGCCGACTGTGCCGACGATGAATCCACTGGCCGTGATCGCCTGCTCGGCGTTCGCGCGCTGCTCGCCCACGACGTTCGGCACCGCGGTCGGGACCGGCGGGCCGAGCGACACGACAATCGAGACCGGGGCACTCGGCGGGACATTCGACCCAGGGTCGGGCGTCTGGCTGATCACCACTCCCGCGGGCACTGTCGCATGACTCGCCTGCGTGGTCGCCGGCGTCAAGCCCGCCGCGGAGATGAGCCCTTCCGCGACACTCCGCGAACGACCGACGACGTCCGGCACCAGTGTCACCGACGGTCCACTGGAGCCCACGATGGTCACCATCGTGCCGACGGGCACGCTCAGGCCGCCAGCGGGATCCTGGCTGAGGAGGCCGTGCGCAGGCGCAACGGAATCCGCGCGGTAGGTCAGGCTGTAGCCCAGGTTTGCCGCGAGCAGCTTCTGCTTGCCGACGGTGTCGGTATCACCAACCACGTTCGGCACCGTGACCATGAGCGGACCTGCCGACACCGTCAGCGCGACCGCGCTGTTCAGGGGCACTCCGGATCCGGGACCCGGGTTCTGCGTGAGCACCTGGCCAGCCGGAACTGTCGGATGGTTCACGCGTGTGATGGCGCCGGTCGTCAGAGAGGCGTTCGTGATGGTGAGCCCTGCGGCCGCTTCGGTCTGACCAATGAGGTTCGGCACCACCGCGATCGTCGGTCCACTCGACACAATCAGGTCGACGAGCGACCCCAGCGGGACACTGTTTCCGGCGCTCTGACTCTGGCTGACCACCAGGCCGGCCGCGACGCTCGCGCTGGCAGCGAAGTTCACTGACACCGAGAGCTTCGCGCCCACCAGCGTGGACACCGCCGTCGTCTGTTGCGCGCCGCGGACGTCAGGCACGGTCACCATGACGGGCCCCAGTGACACCAGCAAGTTCACCGCGGTGTTGACCGGCACGGGCGTTCCGGCGAGCGGGCCCTGACCCATGACGGTGCCCGCCGGTATCGTGGAGCTGTTGGCGCGGGTGATGGTGCCCAGCAGCAGCGAGTGACCCAGGAGACTCGTGGTCGCCGCCCCTTCGGCCTGCCCGACGACGTTCGGGACACTGACCGGAGCAGGACCCCTGGAGACGGTGAGGACCACCGACGATCCGAGCCGCGCACTTGCGCCCGCGACAGGCACCTGGCTGACGATCGAGCCCGCCGGAACCGCCGCGTCGTAGCTCAGTGGCAGCGAGCCGACCGCGAGGCCCACGCCGATGATCGTGGTTTGCGCTGCAACGTTTGGGCTGCCGACGACATTCGGCACCTGCACCATGACCGCGCCGAGCGAGATCGCCACGCCGACTCGAGATCCCACCCGTGCCGTCAGGTTGGCGGCGGGTCCCTGTGCAATCACCAGCCCCGCAGCGACAATCGGGTCGTTCTTGAACGTCACCGTGCCGAGCAGGAGCGACGCATTCACGAGCGTGGCCTCAGCCGCAGCCTGCGTCTGGCCGATGACACTCGGCACCGGCACCGGCTGCGGTCCCTGCGAGATCATGAAGTCAACAAACGATCCAGGCGCCACCACCGAGCCGGGCGCCGGCGTCTGGGAGATCACCTGGCCGTCCGGAACAATGGCGTTGAATTCCAGGACCACGTTACCGAAATTCAGCCCGGCCCCGCCGACGGTGCTGACCGCACCCGAAAGCGGCAGCCCGACCAGATTGGGAACCGCAGCGACGGCCCGTCCCAGTGACACCGTCAACAACACGGCGCTCCCAACCGGCACGTGGGTGCCGCCAATCGGCGACTGTCCGATCACCAGCCCCGCGGGGACCGACGCGTCGTTCACCCGATTCATGGTGACCGACAGCCCCGCGGCCTGGACAAAGCCGGTCGCCGGGTCCTGTGGCGTCCCGACGACCTCGGGAACGGTCGAAGACGAAGGACCGTTCGACACGGTCATCGACACCGAGGAGCCGACCGCGACGTTCGTTCCGCCGACCGGCGCCTGACTGATGACCAGGCCGGCCGGGATGCTGGGGTGATTCAGCTGCGAGACGAACCCGACCTTCAGACCGGCGGCGCCGAGCTTCGCGGCCGCCACTGACTGGCTGTCGCCGACGACACCTGGTGCCGCGATGACCGCGGGGACGACGGGCACCGCACAGGCTCCACCGGTGACCGAGTTGTAGACCGGCCCGTTGTCCACCGCCGTGCCGCCGGCAGACCCGGGCACGCCGAGCGTCACCTCGCCGGTGCAGTTCGACGACGTGAAGTAGATGTGGTACACGCGGCCGTTGCCGGGCGCGGTGCGCGTGCCGGAGCGCTGCGCGCGGATGCGTGCGGCACTGGTGCCGACGCCGTCGGCGTCGATCGCCCAGGAGGCCACGTTCTCGAAGTTCGGCGCCTCGTCCTGGCAGATCTGCGTGACGGTGGCGCCCGGGGCGCCGTTGATGGTGAAGCCGCGCCAGCCCTGGTCGAGCGGGAACATCGGTGAGCTGAGCGCGACGGACAGCCCCGTCGCGTTGCACACCGGGACCTGCCAGATCGCTTCGACGAGGTTCGATCCCAGCGTACCGATGAAGGCCTGAATCGTATCCCTGCCCGCGCCGCCCGTGTCGGGATACGTGAAAGTGGCTGTGCCCGACGCATCGGTCGTCGTTTGACCCGTCGCATCGGCGTTGGGACCGGACAGGACTCTGAAGTTGATGGTGACGCCGGGGACCGCCGCGCCGCCGGCGCTCGTGGCCGTCGCGGTCACGCTGTGGCTCCCGCCGGGAGCGAGGAGCGCCGTCACCGGCGCCAGGCCCACGGTGCTGAACAGCGTTGGGTCCGGAGAAATGAGGGCGACGTTTGAGAGGATCAGCTCGGCGAGCGCCGCTGTCGAGGCGCCCGCGCCGCCGTAGCAGCACGAGAAAACGAGGCCCGGCCAGTCGCCGCCGGTGAAGGTGTTCGGCGTGTACTGGTTGGCAAGCAGCCAGTCGACGTAGTCGGCGTACCAGTCGTTCGCGGGGATTGCGCCAGGCCCGGCCGGACGCGCCACGTTCGGCAGCGTGGTGATGCCTTGCAGTTTCAGCCCCTTGAACACGTTGAACATCGCATAGCCGCAGCCCTTGTTGGGCGCCCCGTTGCTGCACGGATAGCTGTCGCCGGCCACCTGCCCGTTCCAACGGTCGTTGGCGGCATTACGCGCCGCCAGCACCCGCGGATTGCCAATCCCCACCATGTCGGCATAGAACATCGCCTGGAGACCCACCCCGGCCTTCACCATATTGGCGATGTTGTTGTAGTTCGGGTTGTTGTCGCCGGTGTAGTCGAACGTCCCGTCGTTGTTCAGACTGGTGGGAATGGCGTAGTTGACGAATTCGGTCTTGACGAACGGCGGCACCGTAATGCCTGCAGCGGCGGCGTCGAGCAGCGCGAGCATGTTCCAGCCGATCGTCGATCCGTCGATGTATGGCGCGTTGAAGTTGTAGTACCAGCCGCCTCGGCCGGAACCGAAGTCGCCCTGGCCCCAGGCCATGGCGTTGACCATGCGCTGCAGGACGTCGCGATAGGTCTTGCCGACCACGAAGCCGCCGTTCTGGGAGCCCGTAATCTCCGAAACCTGACGATCGAGCGCATTGCTGCCGGCGAGGGGCAGAATCGCCAGCGCGGTCGCATAGCCTTCGGCCTGCGCGTTTTGCCGCAGCCCCACGCACGGGTCCGTCGTGACGCTGACGCACGGATCTCCGGCCGGCTGCGCGGTCATGGTGAACTGCCGCAGTTGGTCGATGATGAAATTCAGGCCACGGCGCACGACGTACTTCTCGTACAGGCCTGTCGGCGCGGCGCCGGTGTTGTCGAGCCGATAGTTGTGATTCTCGAACGCGAGCACCACCAGCGCCGAGAACGACTCTGTATAGCCCGGCCAGCTGGTGAGGGCGCTGGCCGGAAAGTCGGCGGCACGGTTGTTCTGGTTGACCCAGAGATAGCGCAGGCCGTCCTCGATGGAACTGTTGACCCGCACGCCGCGCAGCTGTTCCGCGGTAATCGCGGCGCCGTCGTAGACGCGCACTTCGACGGTCGCCGTCTCGGTCGTGCCCAAGTTGGTGACCTGCAGCGTCGCCGTGAAGGTGCCGGCGGCGTCATACGTATGGCTGACGGCGATGTAGGAGCGATCGGTGACGGTTCCCGTCGCCGCCGCCGTGCCGTCGCCGAAGTTGATCGAGTAGGTGGTCGGCGCGGCCGTCGTGTGATTGGGGAGTGTGGTCACGCCCCAGACCACCTGCGGCGTGCCGCGCAACATGTCGCGCTTGGGCATCGTCAGCGTCTCCGCTGAGGCCGCCGACACCATCGTCCCGAGCAGGAGCGCGACCACCGCCGCGATCCGAGTTGAACGCGCAGCCCGCGGTGCGTTCATAATTCCTTCTTTCCCCTGCTAAGAGCGAGCGTCGACCGTCCAAGGCATCGGGGACGCGGCGTGACTCGCTGAGTTTGAGAGCGCGACAGTATTCATGCCCGGTGCCAGTGGGTGTCAAGGGGAAATGCGCATTCCGTAGTCATCGAATGAGTAGAAAGTGACCATGAAACCGCGCGGATCTGTCAGCGAGAATTTAATCGTCAGAAAGGAAGACTCTTAGAGGCCTGGAAATCCGTTTATATGGAGCCTTTCGTCGGAGGAAAAGCGCCTTTGCGGTGCGTCACACAGTGCGCGTAGCGGTGTCTCGAGGCAGGAAGGGCGAGCGCCGCTGTGCAGGGTGTAACCAGAGAAATCAGCGGATCCTGCAGATCCGATCGGGGTCGGAGTACCGCCTGGAAGGCGCCCGGCGCCGCGGGCGCGGAACTTGCTCGAGGCAGCTCGGCGGGGTTCAGGCAATCCGGTCGCTTCGGGTGGACGACAGGTTCTCGGCTGAGGAGGTTGCATGCGGAAGTTGGTGGCGGTGGCTTGTCTGGCGTTGGGCCTGGTGGCAGTTCCTCGCAGTGGCAGTGCGTCACCCATTGGCACGAACGGCTGCGCGCTCAATGGAGGCGCGGCTGAGTGCGACATCTTCGCCGATTACACCGGGGCCGGCGGGTCCCTTCTCGGCAGCCTCGAAGGCAACCTCGGAGGCTACTTAGTCGGCTACACGTTTCTGCTGAACCAGACCGCCGACCTGAGCGACGGGTTCCAGGTGGGTGACGTCGCTCACATCCTCGTGATTCACGACAGCCTGTTTGCGCTGTTTTCGAACACGGTCTACAACGACCTGTTCGGCGGCGTCTTCGCCGCAGCGATCACCGGCGCCGCCATCGACGGCGTCAGTCCGGCCATCGGTCAGCTCGCGGGCTGCCCGGCTATTCCAACCGGCGTGCCGCACCTCGGGGGCGTCGGCTACTGCACCACCGCGGATGTCGTCAGCGTGTACGCCAACTGGGCCGATACAACCGGGAGCGGAGGGGACCTGCTTAGGATCAACACGGCGCTGCCCGTCAGCACAACTCCCGGTTCCCCGGTGCCGGAACCGGGTACGCTGTTGCTCCTCGCGATCGGCGGCTCGATCGCGCTCGCGACGCAGCGCCGTCGCCGCCGCGCGAATCTCGGTTAAGCGACAGCAAAAGCGCATCGAACAATCTTTCTCTTTCGCGAAGTTCCTGATCCACCGGCCTGCTCCTCGAGACCGAACGTCCCGTCGAGCGAGCGCGTGGGGAGCCAGTCGAACCGGGTGCGGACGCCCAGCGGATACGCGGCCCGGGGTCATTACATCGATACCGCCGGCCGTAACCCATCTTGCAATTCGTTGCCGACGTCGCGGCGATATCCGAGCCCTGCCCCCGACGAGCGCGTGACCGAACACAGCCACCCGCGTTGCCGACGATGTAGACGACCGAACCGTTGGCGGCCACCGCGACGTCCGCAGCCTCCGACGGGTGTGGTGACCACGCCGTCCAGAACCGGCACAGGCGTCCCTCGTACCTCCAGCCGTTTCAGGTCCAATGGCACAGCGCGCGGCGTTCCTGAAACTCCGTAGACGAAGTGCCCGGTGAATACGTACCGCGCATGGCTCCCGCCACGGATGAGAACTTTCAAGGTATGCGTCGCGTATCGCGGCAACAACCAGTTGCTGGGACGTGCGCCCAAATCAACTCCAGCTGACGGTGCTGAGCGGTATCGGTGTGCCCCAAGGCCTGTTCATCTAGCCTGACGACAGTAGGTCGGGTTTTTCGACGAATTCGCCGCGATCAGGAAAATATCGATCAATGGCGGGCCGCCAGAAAGCGTTGCGCTGTTGGACCACGTCTACCGAAATGGTGTGACATGGGGACCGGACGGCACGATCATCTTCGCATTGAACACATCAGGTCTGCCGGGCGTGACAGCTTCAGGAGGCGAGCCCACGGTGCTTGGCACGCCGCAAGGCTGCTTGGGACGCAGCTTCAGCCCTCACCGACACTCGACGTATTCTGCGGTGACCCCGGACGAGAAGAGAGTTGTGTTCATCGCTCCGGCGCGCGTCACAGTGGTTCGGCGCGACTTACGGTGCTCTCGAACTGACCGGCTTTGCTGGCACTATAACGTGTGCCAACCAACGCGGTCGAGGCGAAGAAGCACTCGGCTGATGAAAGGCCCTGCCGGAGGTACATGAAGCACGGAGGCATGCGCGGGATGCCGACGTCAAAAATAGGCTGCAAGAGCGTCCGGACAGCCCTGCAGAGCTTCGTCGGAGATGGCCGCCTAGCCATCGACAACGACAGGGCCGAGACCGAACTGCGTGTCGTCGCGGTAGGAGCATCGCGCTGTCGCAATAGCAGCCAATGCAGCCCATCTGCCCGTGGGCACAGACGTCCTGTACAAGGCGCGCCGGCGAGCATGCGGGATCACCAGATAGCGCAACCATGACACGTCCAACACCAAACGCCGACCATCGACGCTCCATCGGAATCGGGCTCGGTGTCGCCCTGGCGTACGTCATTGCCGCACGAGTGGGGTTCCGCCTCGCATTCGTCGCGGAGCAGGTCACGACCGTCTGGGCGCCCACGGGAATTGCTGTCGCGGCTCTCCTTCTGTGGGGCCGGTCGATGTGGCCCGCCATATGGCTCGCGGCGTTCGTCGCGAATCTCGGCGCCGACGCCCCTCTCTGGGCTCCGGCTGGCATTGCGACGGGCAATGTGCTTGAAGCGGTGGCTGCCGCCTCGGCGCTGCGTCGACTGTC
>JANMCN010000024.1:0-1934 GCA_031361295.1 Acidobacteriota bacterium
CGCGCCCTGCTCGAGCTGAAGCGCAGGATCCTCGCCGGCCATCCTGTCGCTTTCGCGCTCGACGGGCCGCGCGGACCTGCGCGCGTGGCGCAGCCGGGCGCGCTGTGGCTGGCCGCGGCAACCGGCCATCCCATCCTGCCGTTCCATGCCGAAGCCAGCGCGTTCTGGGAGCTGTCGAGCTGGGATCGCACTCAGGTGCCCAGACCATTCAGCACGGTGGCGATCGTGGTGGGGGAGCCGCTGGAAGCCCAGGGCGGCGTGGCCTGCCGGGATCAATTGACCGAATTGCTGCAGCAGACTGAAAAGCGCGCGCGCGCCGCCCTCCATGTCCCAACCCCCGCCATCTGATCAAATCGTCTTCTTGAGCGCCTAAAAGCGCCGCCGAATCAGCCTTTTTCGATCGCCGGCATCAAATCGCAGAGAGTTTTTACCGCTTGGGGTGGCTGACTGCTTGCTCGAGGATTGGTCGAGCCGTGTCGTGGCAGGCCTGGCTGTCAGGAATCAAACATGGCCGATTGCCGGCGATCCTTCTCGCAGATCAACTCATTGTTTCGCATCGGCCCACCGCTCACGCTCGGAATCCACGTCGACGTATGTATGACGGGTGGCAGCAGGCGTCAGTCTGCCGCGGCCTGGCGCGGTTTAGGCGCTTGAAATACAGCGCGACAGACGGCGAGGCGGCTATTCCTGGCGCGGCAATGCGCCCCCTGACCATGCTGCTGGCCGGGTTGCTGGCCGTTGCCCTGTCCGTCGCGCTCATCGCCGGATCGCTGACGGCCGTCGCCCCGGCGGGCGCCTCCGCGCTGGTCCCCATCACGATTACCGGAACCGGCTTCGATGCGACCGCATCCAGGAACGAGGTCGCGTTCGTCTCTTCCGACGGCACGTCGAAGACTGCCTCAGCCGAATCAGTCGGGACGCTCAACACCGCCACCGGTCGGCGCACACTCACCGTCCGTGTCCCCGCGGGCCTTCCGATCGGCCGCGCCAGCCTGACGGTCCGCAACACCATCTCGAACGAAACCAGCGCGGGGATGGGATTGGACATCCTCGCCATCACGCTACCCGACCTAAGCGCGGCCGCTCAGGGAGCTTCGGGCGTGCAGGTCCGGATTACCGGTTCCTCGAACGTGCGATTTGTCGTCGGCGGCACCGTGGTGTCGCTTCCGGGGGCAGTCGGTGTCAGCGTAGCGTCGACGACGGTCGAATCGGCGACCAGCCTGGTGGCGGTAATCAACGTGACCGCGTCCGCTGCGCTCGGAGCGAAGAATGTCCAGGTGAAGACGAGCAGCCAGACCGCGCTGCTGCCAGCCGGATTTCAGATCGTCGCGCCGACACCAGTCAATCGCAATCCTTCTGCGTCTGCGGGCGGACCTTATGCCGGTATCTCGGGAACTCCCATCTCGTTCAGCGGATCGGGCTCGGACCCTGACGCGGGCGACGTGCTGTCGTATGCCTGGGATTTCGGCGATGGCACGAACCAGGCCGGACTCAGCTCCGGCAGCGTGTCGCATAGCTACGTCGTGGCGGGCGCGTACCCGGCGACGCTGACGGTCACCGACGGCCACGGGGGCACGGCGACCTCCTTGGTGACGGTGACGGTGAATCCGGCGCCGCCGGTCAACCAGCCGCCGGTGGTCAACGCGGGTAGCGCGCAGACGATCACGCTGCCGGGTGCGGCCGCGCTGACGGGCACGGCGACGGACGATGGCCTGCCGACGGGATCGACGCTGACGACGACCTGGACGAAGGTGAGCGGCCCGGGAACGGCCACGTTTGCGGACCCCGCATCCAGGACGACCTCGGCAACGTTCGACCAGCCGGGGATTTACGTCCTCCGCTTGAGCGCGACGGATTCGCTGCTGTCGACTACGGCAGACGTGACGGTGACGGTGAACCCGGCGCCGCCGGTCAACCAGCCGCCGGTGGTCAGC
>JANMCN010000085.1:0-37480 GCA_031361295.1 Acidobacteriota bacterium
CACTCAGCACCACGTCGAGTGGAAAATCATTAGCAAACCGTCGTATTCGCTAACGTCTTGGTGGCCTGGCCCCAACTGCAAAACCTCCATCCCCGGTTCAAATCCGGGCGGCGCCTCCAAATTTCCTAATAAAAAATAACATTTACACGGACGGATGAGGCCACGGGCCTCGTTTTCGAGCCGGAATGTACCATATCTGTACCATATCGATTCTGTGGGCTTGATTTCGTTACCGCCCTGCGGCGACGTTCAGCAGTCGGGCCGCGTCCTTCAGGTCCCCGCCGCTGACGATGTTGTATCGCTCGAAGACCGACCGCGTCTTGTGCCCCGTCATCCGCATCGCGACCTGCTCCGAGATACCCGCCCGTACCAAGTTGCGCACCGCGATCCGGCGCATGTCATGCGGGATGCGGCCCGGACACCCGGCAGCAAGACACGCGGCCTTCGACGCCTTGTTCAGGCTCGTGATGGGCTTCGGCTTCTTCTCGCCGCCGCGCCCGTCCGCGACCTCGCGGAAGAAGACGTAGGGGCAGATGTGCCCGGCCTTCAGCAACCGCTCGTGCTCGGCCCGCTGCCCCGCAGAAGATCGCGCAACTCGTCGGTGAACGGGAACGTGCGGCCCTCTCCGTTCTTCGGGCTGCCTGGCTCCAGCCTGACCTCTGCGGCGTCGAAGTCCACCTGCCGCCGGTCTCAGCGTTTTCGAGCCAGAGCGATGCCATAATTGACGCGTGATGCGTCGGATGATCGTCCTGTTCGCCGTACTGGCCGCGGTTTGCGGCCGTGGGGCCACGGTGCCGACCTCCAGATCGGCACTCACGCCCACACTCGATCTCGTCCTCGTCAATGCCAAAATCTTCACGGCTGACCCCAGACACCCGTATGCCGAAGCGCTCGCGATCGAGGATGGGCGCTTCACCGCTGTCGGAACGAATGCGGAGGTGCGCCGGCTCGCCAGCCCCGCGACACGCATCATCGACGTCGGCGAGCGCCTCGTGACGCCAGGGCTGATCGAGGCGCACGCGCACTTCGACATGCCTCCACCAGGACGCCATATCGCGCTCCCCAGTCTTCCATTTCCCGGACCCACCGCGGAGGAAACGCTCGCCGGCGTGGCGAACGCCGCCCTTGAAGGTCCTGGCTGGCTCTCGGGGATGACCGGGTATCCGGTGTTCAACGATCCGCGCAACTGGCGGGATGCCCTCGACGCCGTGGCGCCCAACAATCCGGTCATGCTGAGCGGGTGTTGCGGCCATCTGATGATGTTGAACTCGCGCGCACTCGAAGCGCTTGGCATCGCCGACGGCATCGCCGATCCAATCGGCGGACGCTGGGGCCGCGACGCCTCGGGTCGGCTGAACGGGCAAGCTTACGAAACCGCGGTGAACTTCGTCACGCGCCGCGCCATGGCCGCCGATCCGGACGCGAGCGTGCAGGCCAGGATCCTGCGCCGCGGCGCCGATGCCTATGCGCGCTGGGGCGTGACGACCGTCCATCAAATGGCGCACGAGGCGACCCTGCCAGACGTGCGCGCGGCGGTCGAGCGGGCCGATCTGCCGATCAAGTGGACGGTCTACGCCTGGGGCTTGCCGAAGGTCGCCATCGCGGACGCGTGGCGCGAAGTCGACACCGACGGCGGCGTGTGGCCCACGCGCGCGCGTCTGGGTGGATCGAAGTGGGTCCTCGACGGCAGCCCGCTCGAACGCGGCGCGTTCCTGCAGGAGGACTACTCCGATCGGCCGGGCTCGCGCGGTCGCTCGAACTATTCCGAGGCGCAGCTGCGCGAGATCCTGTCGGGCGCGCTGACAAGCGCGCGTCAGGTGGCGCTGCACGCCGTCGGCGACGCCGAAGCCGACATGCTCCTGCGGATCATGAGCGAGATGGCGCCGGCCGAGCGGTGGCGAGCCCTTCGGGTGCGCATCGAGCACGGCGACGGCATCTTCGGCGATCGGATCGCGCGGGCCGCCGCTCTCGGCGTCGTGATCGTCCAACAGCCGATTCATTTCGGCGAGCTGAAGGTCGAAGGCGGCCAATCGATGCAGGATGCGCGCTGGGGCGACCGGGCGAAGGGCTTTCTGCCGCTGCGAAGCTTGCTCGAGGCCGGCATTCGGTTGGCGTTCTCCTCCGACTCGCTGAATGCCGACGACACGGCGAATCCGTTCCTCAATATCATGCTTGCGGCCAGCTACCCGCGGCGTCCCGACCAGGCCATCACGCGCGAACAGGCGTTGACCGCATACACCGCCGGCGGCGCCTATGCCGAGCGTGAGGAAGCCCGCAAAGGAAAAATCGTCATCGGCGTGGCCGCCGATTTGGCGGTCCTATCGCAGGACATCTTGACAGTGCCGCTGGAGGGGTTGCCGGAGACCACTTCGCTTCTGACCGTTGTCGACGGAGCGATTGTCTATGCGGACGGACCGTTCGCAACGGTGGGCGCAACCGCGCACCCTTAGCAGCCCGTCGTGAGGAATCGACACGTTCGATTCTTCGTACTACACTCTGCGCATGGCGATGGGAAGACGTAACCGCGACCCGCAGCTCTCCATGTGGGTAGCCATCACGGACTTGTCGGCGGCGGCGGCGGCGAGTCACCCGTTCTAGGGACGGTCACCCCGTCGAACTTGGCGACGCGTGGACCTCCGAAAAGGCGAGAAAGCTGCCCGCTGTATTCTCGTGAGCCATCCGCTTGGGTGGGAGCTGCGCCTGATGCCGAGCGATTTGCTGCGCTCTCAGGTCTGTCGCTCATCAGAAGAAGTGCTCGGCACGGCGGCGGCGTGGAAAGCAGCGATGGCCGGAAAGGGGTGGGAGGAACAGTAATCATTCAACGGCTCGGAAAAGTCGTCGCGAACTCAAGGAGGTGTTATGCCCCATCTGAACCGCCGCACGCTCCTGTCAGCCTTCGGGGTCGCGTACATGGCCACGCGCAGACGAATGACCCGAAGATATCGAAGGCGCAGTGCCTGTGGAGACTTCTGTGCCAGGGATGTCAGGCAGTCGCATTAATTGCTCAAAAGCGACATCATGGCGCGTCTCATTGCGGTCAGACGCGGGCACCAACCCGAGTCCGTGACCGCGCGAGCCACACCGGGCACGAGAGGAGAGCGAGATGGCAAAGAAGCGTGGAGCGACGAAGCGGCATCACGAGGCACTGGAATTCCTCCGGATGGGAGGGACGCAGATCCCGGCGGGCTTTGCGAGCAAGGCGGCGGCGGTGACGGAGTCGATGCTGCGAGAGAAATTGAATGCCGGGACCGCGTCCCGGAGGCGGGGAGCGAAGTTGTTCGGCGCGCTGAAGGGCAGATCCACGGTCACAGTCAATGATCCAGCGAACAAGAAGGCGCTCGACGGACTCTTGAGCTGGCACAAGAAGGTCGCGGGAAAGAAACTGGCATTTCCGAAGGTAACCTCGGGACTCGGTGGATTTGTCCCGGGCCGCATCTCGGGCACGATTGTGCCGCCATTCAACTTCGCCGACTCGATTCCTACTTTGCTTGCCAATGTTTCCGACCCGACCCTGTCGGTCTCGGCGAGCGTCAATGGTCAAATCAGCGCCAGCGCGGTGACGTCGCAGACACGGGGCTTCAACGGCGGAAGCGAGTATGCCAGGGTAGGAATCTTCTTCCACCCGATGACGCCGGGTACCTTGACCATTTCAGCCAGTCCGACCTATTCGTTCCAGTGGTCCACGAACTCCCTGAATTCAAGCTTGGTAACGTCGTCGGGATCAGTGGGGCTGACGATATACGGCATGACCGACATGGCACAGATACTGGCCACCGCCGGGACCATATACGAGTCCTGGCAAGAGGATACCGCTGGGCAGCTCGACTTCGATTTCGGGCTCAACGTTCAGAAGTCGCTGTCCGTTTCCCTGGATGTGACCCCATCGCTGGTGTACATCTGCTTCGTCGAGGTCTTCGCGCACGTGATCGGCATGGGGTGGCCGGGGAGCCTGGCGAGCGCGATGGCCGCGGCGACAGTGCCGTCGATCAGCTATGTGTTCGATGCGCAACAGCTGGTGATGGCGTAAGTCGCATTCAAAACGGATGGCTCGCCAGACTGCTCGCGCCCCGAGGTTCCATACGCAGCCGCCTTGACTGATGCCGCACGGGACATCTCCGCGCGCACTTCACCCTCGAGGAAAGAGGCGAAGAGCGGAGCGAGTCTGCGGATCGGCGGGTCTCGAGAGAGGCCGGTCGTCAGGGAAGCGGCGCCCGATACGGCGCGAAGTCCTGCCAGATCTGTTCGACGACGGCCGGATCCACGACGCGTGTGTCTGCCTTGTCGGGCTCCTTGTCCGAATACAGCACGAGCTTGACGGCCCCGCACTGCGGTACGAGCGCGCCGGGATCGAACACGTAGAGTCCTTCGTAGATCGCGTCGGTCTCGGACACGCGCTGTTCGATCTTGAACGGATGGATCGGTGTGACTTCGGCGTCACCGCAGAATGCGCGCAGGCGCCACAGACCTGACTTGACATGCTTGATCGGGGGAATCGAGACCCCCTGCGTACGCGCGGCGCCGCGCGCAACGGTGGTCCAGAAGCCTTCCACCAGCTTCGGCGTCACCCGGATCAGCAGCAC
Source organism: Acidobacteriota bacterium (assembly GCA_031361295.1). Classification (GTDB taxonomy): domain Bacteria; phylum Acidobacteriota; class Vicinamibacteria; order Vicinamibacterales; family 2-12-FULL-66-21; genus JALZOC01. The sequence continues at coordinate 4,581 of JANMCN010000085.1, forward strand.
CGGCGGAAAGTCCCCGACGTAGTCCGTCCAGTTGCCGAAGTTCATGAGCGGCCGCGACCGTGGCGGCTCGGGGACGGTGCGCGTACTTTTTTCATGCTCACGCCGGCTTGCCTGCTCAGCCTGGAGCTGTACGCCGTACGTCATCACGGGCGTAATGAACGTCAGGTCGAACGTGGACGCCGACATTTGATATGGGCTGAGGCTCCCGCCCCGCCGCCCTGCGGCTTCCCTGAGCGCGTTCACGGGAAACGGCTTCACCGGTTCGACCGGCAGGTGCGTTCCGCTCGGCATGAGGGCCGTCTTCACTTTCTCCTTCGCCGCAGCCAGGAGGCCGCACGCGTCCTCGCTGCGGACGACGCGGAAGTCCTCTCGCGTGCCCTGATCCTCGTCGCCCACGATCGAGGTGATGCCGACGAGATCGCCGCGCGCCGTGAAGACCGGCCCGCCGGCGGTACCGGGCGGCAATGAGAAGTCAGCCACGATGCTGTGGGTCTCCACCCGGGTCACGGTGCCGCTGGTCACGTCCTTCGGCTGGCGAAGCGGAACGCCGATACTGAAGATCTCCTGCCCGGTCTCGACCTGCGCGGGCTTCGCGTCGCCGCATGCCACGGGCACCGGCCGCACGTCCGCGATGGCCTTCGGATCGATCCACAGCACCGCGATATCGCGCTCGGCATTGGCCGCGACCACGCTGCCGGTGACTTTGATGCCGGGGCCGAGTTGCACCTCGACGGCCGTCGCGGTCCCCACGGCGCGCTGGTTCGTGGCGACGAGACCGCTCGCGTCGATCACGAACCCCGACCCGCGTGCGGTCGGCGTCCAGACGGCGACGACGCTGTCCTGCCATCGAGGCAGAAGAAACGACGGGTCGGCTTCAAGGGGTACCTCGGAAGTCGTACTCCCGGTGGACGCGGGTCCGATCTCCGCGTTCTCGGCCGTCAGGTCGAGTACGGCATCGCGGCCGGCCACGATCCGCACGATCTGCGTCCATTGGTAGGCTTTGCCGTTGAACGAGACCGGCCGGTCCGATTCCACCGTGTAGCTGCCTGGCCGCAGCTCCAGGTCGGCGGTGCCATCGAGCCGCGTGAGGATGCGCCGTGGCGGGGCGCTCGAGGGGTTGTCGCTGATGAGCAGCGCGTGGCGGGGCACCGGCGTCGCGCTTCGGTCCGCGCCGGCCAGGACAACCCTGATATGCAGGACGCCCACTGCCTGACCGGACCCCGAGCCCGGCCCGCCGGCCACGAGGATCGCGAGCATCAGCGGCTGCAGCATGGGATCATCGTCCCCTCACGGCCCCTCGAAGTCAACGCGAGCCCTAGTCGAATCCGATCGGTTCGTCCTCCCGCGCGTGGGCTGACGGCGCCAGCCGCGTTCACCATCTGATCTGAAACGGACGGGCTCCGATTTTGCCTCGCCTCAGCGCCTTTTGTCGGCTCGAGACGGCCCTTTTCAGGACGTCTGATGAACCTCTGTAGTCTTTTCCGCAGTGATTATGTCGGGTCCTCGGGCCGGACTCTTGCTCGAGAGGACGGCGGAGGCTCCCCCAATGCGCCGTGTTGTGTTCGGTTTGTGCGTGACCCTGTTCCTGACGTGCCGCCTCGCCCAGGCCGCGTCGATCAGCCTTGCTGGCGCCGATTGCGGGACCGATCCGCTGCTCGGATTGACGTTCACAACACTCACGGGAACGAGCGCCGCCCTGAACAGCGCCGGATGCCCGACGGGGGGCTTCGGCCTCGGCTCGATCGTCAACGGTTCCGGAGGATCCCTGTACGGGCCGGTCGTGAATTCGATCGAATTCAGCATCAGCGATCGGGCGCAGTTCACCGACAATCCGCTTACCGTTCTGTATACCTCTGCAATTGGGGCGGGCGAGGGCGGGCTGCTGGTGTACACCGAGACCGGTTTCCGCCTCTCCGGTGGGCCCGGCATCTTCGCTCCTTGCACGTTCGTCGGAGTCACGTACGACGGCCCTTGCGGATACAGGGACGCGCTCATCACCTTCAGCGGTTTCGCTGCGGGTACCGAGTTCACCGTCGTCGCGGTCAACGGGATTTCTGCCGTGCCCGAGCCCGGAACGCTCGGATTGCTCCTGACCGGAGTCGGCGCGGCCATCGTGAGCCGCAGACGGCGTGGCCGCTCGCGACAGGCCGGTTAGCTGCCTGGCGTGACGCGGCGCAGCGCCTCAAATCGAGCGTCGGCGCGGAGCGGCCGCAGGTCCGGATCGGTCTCCATCGATGAGAACGGCAGCCCGGATTTGAGGGCCTGGTTGAGATCCGCGAATGCCCGGTCGGTATCGTGCAGCAGCGCCGACATCGGCTTCGGAGTACAGCAGGTCGGCGCTGGCCTTGTCGATCGCACGGGCATCGCTCATGAACCGGCGCGCCGAGGCGCCGTCCCCCTTCTTCGCGTAATACAACGCCAGGTTGCCCTTCGTGACGGCATCCCGCGAATTCACCTGCAGCGCTTTGAGCGCAAGCCCGATCGCCCGATCATACGTGCCGTCGGCTTTGTCCCGCTGACCGGCCCATCGGTAGCCATCGGCGAGGTTACCTACGAACACTTCGGAATTGGGCTGCAGCTCGACGGCCTTATCGAACATCTCCACAGCCTCAGCAAAGCGCCCGGCATTCGCATAGGCGATGCCCAGATTCGTGTAGGTGTTTGGAATGGGCTTCAGCGTCAGCGCCTTCTTGAACGCGGCAATGGCGTCATCGGACCGACCTCTCCGCAGATACGCGCCACCCAGATCGTTGTAGCCGTTAACATTGTCGGGGGCGAGCTCGATGACCCGCTGGAATGCCTGGGTGGCGGCATCGTAGCGGCCGAGCTGCATGTAGGCCACGCCCAGAGAGTTGCTGTTGACCCAGTGATACTGGTTGACGGCGACGGCCTTCTTGTACGCGTCGACCGCCTCGTCGCCATGGCCGCTCGTCAGGTAGGCGCGTCCCAGCCGCCGGTACGCGTCGTCCGAATTCGGTGCGAGCTCGGTGGCCCGCTTGAGCTCGACAATCGCTTCGGCGGTTCGTCCCGTGGCCTGGTAGACGTTGCCCAGCGATGCGTGGACCTCGACCAGATTCTCGTCGATCGACTGCCCCTGCTGGGCGGCGGACAGAGCCCGCTCCGCCCACTGGTTCTCTTTCGTGGCGCGGTACATGCGCAGGGAGCTGTCCGCGATCCCGGCATAGGCCAGGGCGAACCTGGGGTCCTTCCGGAGCGCCTCCTCGTACGCCGCAATCGCCGTCCGCACGTTGGCCACGTCCTGCTCACCGCGCATCGCGCGGCGGCCTCTCAAGTACGCAGTGTAGGCTTCGATGTTCTCCGTCGGGTGGACGGCAACCGTGTGCGCCAGTTCTGCGGTGCTGCGCGTCACATCCAGATGGACGACGAGCGCCTCGTAGACGCGGTCCTCGAGCGTGAGCAGGTCCGCGGCCACTCCGGTGAATTCCTGCGACCAGACGCGCTTGTTTGCCGCCACATCGTCCAGGTTGGCGGTGACCCGCAGTCGATCCTTCCCGCCCTGCACAGTTCCCGACACGATGAAGGCAGCCCCGACATCCCGTCCGATGTCCTGCAGGGAGCCTTTCCGTGAGGCGCGATCCACGGCGGCCGCCGACGCCACCGCGACGTTCTTGAGGGCGAACAGCTTCGACGCCAGCGACTCGTCGAGCCCGGCGGCGGCCGGGCCCAGGGCGACCGGGTCGCCCGTCGTGGTGAAGGGGAGCACGGCAATGCGCGAGACCGGGGCCGCCACAGCGCTGCTCACGGCGGGGGACCCCGCAAAAATCCAGCGCCGCACACCAGGCGAGAGGAGACCGAGCAGGACGACGGCAATGGCCGCCGCCGCGCCGGCGACGATGCGCCACCGCGGCTGTCGCACGGGCGTCGGCGCAACGACATCCTGGGGCGCCATGACAACGGTCGAGCGCGACTGCGACAGATCACGCCCGATCTCGTGCGCGCTCTGATAGCGGATCGCGGGATCCCGCTCGAGGCAGCGCATGATGATGCGGTCCACGTACTCGGGCAGCTCGGGTACTCTGTCGCGCGGCGGCTTCGGTCGTTCCCGCACGCGCTTCATCATGAGCTCGAGTGACGTGGGGGCCTCGAACGCCGGCACGCCGGTGACCATCTCGTAGAAGATCAGGCCGAGCGCATAGATGTCGACGCGGTGATCCGTCGGCGCGCCTTCCACCTGTTCAGGCGCGACGTATCGCGGCGTGCCGAAGAACTCGCCCGGGCGGGTCAGCGCCGCAGTGGTAGCTTCCAGTGATTTCGCGAGCCCGAAGTCGGAGATGTACAGATGGTCGTCGAGGCCGATCAGGATGTTCTGCGGCTTGAGATCGCGATGGACGATCCCGGCGTCATGGGCCGCGGCCAGGCCGGCCGCGAGCTGCTGGGCGAGCATTGCGGACCGGGCCAGCGAGAGAGGCTCGCGGTTCAACAGCGCGGCGAGGTCGCAGCCCTCGACGTATGACATCGTGATGTACTTGACGCCGCCGGCGTCCGCGAGGTCGTGGATCCGCAGCACGTTCCTGTGAGAAACCTGCCGCGCCAGCAGCAGCTCCTGCTTGAAGCGACGTTCGAAGTCGCGGGCGGACTCGGGGTCGGGCGTGACGTCCGCGCGCACGACTTTCAAAGCAATCGACAGTCCGAGCTCGAGGTCCACGGCCTGGAACACCGCGCCCATCCCGCCGGCACCCAGCTGGCGCTCGATCCGGTACCGCCCGGCGAACACGGTACCGGGGACAAAAATGGACTGTGTCCCGCCGGCGCGGGTTCCCGATCCGCCGCGGGCCAGGGTGCTTTCGCTCGACAGCCGGGTCATGTCCGCGTCGTCAGTCTCGCTGACGTGCAGCAGCGCACTGCAGGTCGCGCAGCGTTCGGACTCAGAGGGCGTTTCAGTGGCGCAGCGAGGGCAGATCATGCATGTAGGCGGGCATCCTGCTGGACGCCCCGTGCCCGTAACTATAGTCATAGTGCGGACGCGGCCCAAACCGTGACACCGATTGCGAATCGTGGCGATCGGCGGGGGAGCCCGCGAGGCGAAGCGGCCAGTGACGGTCTGCGAAGCACGGCCGCCGAGCGGCGGTATACTCACAGCCGCGGCAGGAGCCATGACCCTCGGAGGGCTGGGATGTCCGAACTGTCTGCTTACCGCCTGTGATTCGTTAGATTCCGCGCCAATCGACGGCGCATCGTCGTCAGCCTCGAACCGGAGATTGCCACATGGGAGCGCTGCTGCGTCTCGTAATCGTGCTCGTCGTTCTCGCCGTCCTCGCGGCCTTCTTCATGGGATACCGAGTCCATGATGGCCGACTGATCGATCCGAATGGCGCCATCGCGACCTCTGGAAAACTGCCGGACGTCGACACCGTCAAGGCCCGGGAAGCCGGCGCCGCCATCGGCGACAAGGTTGCCGTCGGCGCAAGCGCGGCGCAGCATGCGCTCTCGAACGCGGCACTGACCGGCAAAATCAAGGCGAAGATCGCACTCGACGATACGCTGAAGGCGTCGAGCGTCGGGGTCGAGAGCTCCGACGGGGCCGTGACCCTCAGCGGGACCGTGGCCTCGGCTGCACAGCACACGCGAGTCGTGCAGCTCGCGCGCGAGACCGACGGCGTCAAGTCGCTGAACGACCACCTGGCGGTGCGGTAGACCGATGCCGCACGCCCATGGTCTCACGCGCCGGGAGCTCCTTCGAGGCGCGGCTGCGGGCACCGTCGCCTTCGCATCCGGCATCGAGGATGTTCTCGCACAGGCGGTCTCGAAACCGCCGAACATCGTCTTCATCATGGCGGACGACCTCGGGTATGCGGACGTGTCGTGCTACGGCCGCCCCGATTTCACCACGCCGAACATCGATCGTCTTGCGGCCGGCGGCACCCGCTTCACGCAGGCGTACGCGAACTCCGCCGTGTGCTCGGCGACCCGGACGGCGCTCATGACAGGGCGCTATCAGGATCGCCTGACACTGGGGCTCGAGGAGCCACTCACCACGAGGGACGTCGGCCTGCCGCCAGATCTGCCGACGCTGCCATCGGTGCTGAAGCGGGCGGGCTACGGTACGACACTCGTGGGGAAGTGGCACCTTGGCGCACTGCCCCGCTTCGGCCCGCTCCAGAGCGGTTACGAGCATTTCTATGGGTTCCGCGGGGGGGCGCTCGATTATTACGCCCACACGGGCACCGACCACAAAGAGGATCTCTGGGACGACGACGCGCAGGTTCACGAAGCCGGGTACTTGACCGAGCTGCTGGGGAGCCGTGCGGTGGACGTGATCAACGGGTATGCGAAGTCAGACCGGCCGTTCTTCGCCAGTCTCCACTTCAATGCGCCGCACTGGCCATGGGAGGCGCCCGGAGACGAGGCGGAGTCCCTGCGCCTCAAGGGAAGAAGCCTCTTCGACTTCGACAACGGCACCCAGCAGACGTATCAGCGCATCGTGCAGGCCATGGACGCCCAGGTCGGTCGCGTTCTGCAGGCGTTGAGCGATCGCGGTCTCGCCGACAACACAATCGTGGTGTTCACGAGCGACAATGGGGGCGAGCGCTTCTCGGACACCTGGCCCTTCACCGGCCGGAAGACGGAGCTACTCGAAGGCGGGCTCCGGATACCATCGTTGATTTCATGGCCGGCGCACATTCCACGCGGCGCAAGCTCCGGGCAGGTGTCGATCACCATGGACTGGATGCCGACGCTTCTCTCCGCGGCCGGGATCGCAGCCCCGTCTGTATATCCATTCGACGGGATGGATCTGCTGCCCGTGCTCACCGGCCGGACCCCGCCGGCTCCGCGTACGCTGTTCTGGCGTTACAAAGCGAACGCGCAGCGCGCGTCGCGTGATGGCGACTTCAAGTTCCTGAAGATCCTGGAAAACACGTTCCTGTTCAACGTCGTCGACGATCCGATGGAGCGCGCCAACCTGAAGGGGCGCCACCAGGACATTTACGACCGCCTCGTGGCGCAGTGGCACGAGTGGAACGCGACCATGCTTCCGGAGATCGACGAGAGCTTCACCGGAAGCTTCAGTGGCGAGGATCTGGCGGATCACATCGGCACGCCGGCGGCGACCGGCAAGGCGGATAACCCCACGCCCACCCGCGGCGGATCGCCCAGGCCGCACTGACCGGGTATTGCCGACGCCGTGACCACATCGAGACCGGCTCCCCGGCGACCCCGGCGTGCTCCGGACATCCCGACGGCACAGCCTCGTGCGCTCGCCATTGCCGCACACCCTGACGACATCGAGTTCGTGATGGCCGGAACGCTGCTGATGCTGCAGCGTGCAGGCTGGGCCATTCACTACCTGAACGTGGCGAACGGGAACATGGGCAGCAGCACCATCCCGCCGGCCAAGCTCGCGCGCATACGCCGAACGGAGGCGAGACTGGCGTGCCGGCTCCTGGGCGCGGCCTGGCACCCGCCGATTTGTGATGACCTGGAGATCTTCTATGACAGCCGGACGCTGCGCCGGGTGTGCGCCGTCATCCGCTCCGTCGGGCCCACGGTGATCCTGACCCATTCGCCGCAGGACTACATGGAGGATCACATGATCACCGCACGGCTTGCCGTGACGGCAGCCTTTGCGCGAGCGACACCTGGGTACCGGACGACGCCCTCGCGCCCGCCCTTCCCCGCGCCGGTCACGATTTACCACGCCAGCCCGCATGGGATGCGCGACGGCCTCCGCCGTGTGCTGCGGCCAGGGGCGTTCGTCAACACGACACCGGTTCACGCCACGAAAACCACCGCCCTCGCGTGCCACGAAAGCCAGCGCGGATGGCTCGACACGACGCAGGACATGGACGACTACGTCCGGACGATGGACTCGTTCAGCCTCAACACGGGAACGCTGTCGGGCCTGTTCCGACACTCGGAAGGGTGGCGGAGGCATCTTCACTATGGCTTCTGCGCGGAAGACGCGGATCCGCTTCGCGACGCGCTCGGCCGTGACTACCTGGTGAGTACGGAGTACGAGCGCGGACTCGAGGGTGGTTAGCCAATCACGTAAGGCCAACGCTGTGGCCGCGACAGCATCGCGTTCGCCTCGTCGTCATTTCTGAACCGCTCCTTGAGCGGATCCCAGAACAGCTTACGCCGCGTCTTCATGGCTGGGGGCGTGATGCTCCCCGGCCTTTCTTCTGAGACATATCACCCTCAAATGGGATCACCTGGTCAGACTCCCGGTCGGTCGGTTACCGACCGGACGGTGCGGGGCCCGGGCTGAACGTGACTCGCTGGGCTTGCGCCTGCGCCTTCAGCATCAGCTCCGTCGCGAGAAAGCAGTGGGCCTGCGGCATCGCGGTCTCGGTTCTGTTGAGGACGTCGGAGACGAGCTGCGCACCATAGGGAAGCGGCACGGCGCTGCAGTCGACGTAGCGAGTGTCCTTGCCGTCCACGATGAACAGATGGCTGACCCCGGGCCGACCGGCAATGTCGATGTTCTTGCGCACCTCGATGAAGCCATCCGTCCCGAGGATCGTCAAGCGGCCGTCACCCCACGTGGCGAGACCGTCCGGAGTGAACCAGTCCACGCGGATGTACCCCGCGCCCCGGTTCCCGCGCAGCACCACATCGCCGAAATCTTCGAAGGTCGGATGTTGGGGGTTGTGGACGTTTCCCACCTGGGACGCGACCACCGTTCCCTCGGTCGATCCTGTGAAATACAGAAACTGATCGGCCTGGTGCGACCCGATGTCGCAGAGGATGCCGCCGAACCGCGGGCGATCGAAAAACCATGCCGGGCGGGTCTCGGGTGTCATGCGATGGGGCCCCAGTCCGATCGTTTGAACGACCTGCCCGATGGCGCCGGCCTTGACCAACTCACCGGCCCTGACGGTTGCCCGGTTCTCGAACCGTTCGCTGTACATGATCGAGTAGATGCGCCGCGTCTGCGCCTGCACCCGGCGCACTTCGGCCAGTTGCTCCAGGGTCGTCACCCCCGGCTTGTCGGACATGTAGTCCTTCCCGTGCTGCATCACCCTGATCCCGAGGGGCGCACGCTCATCCGGGATCGCGGAGCTCAACACGAGTTGAACCGCGCCATCTTCGAGGATCTCACTCTCAGTACGCGCACGCGTCGCTCGAGGAAAGCGTTTGAGGAACGCGTCGGCGAGGTCCGGCTCCCTGGCATACAGCGACACCAGCTCGCCGCCTCCGCGCTGCACCGCCTCGACCTGGCTGTAGATGTGCGCGTGATTGACGCCGATGACGGCGAACTTGATCCGCGGCGTGCCCGCGGCGGCCTGCCGCGCGGCCGCGTCCGTGGAGCGGGGCAGGGCTGACAGGACGGCGGCTGATCCGGCCATGGCGGTCAGAAACGTCCGACGACCCAGGCGTGGATTGTTCACTGTGTCTCTCCAGAACTGGGCGCGGCGAGGTGGCGCCGGCGGGCCAGTCTACACCCTCCCGCCACGGCGGGCGGTTGCGGGGCCGGCGCTGCTGTGGTATACGCTGAGGCCACTTACGGGCCCAGCCATTACCGGCCAGACCCACACGGGTCAGATGGCCATTTCCGAATGCAGGAACTATGAACACGCGCGCAGGTACGCCGCATGTCCGCGTTTTGGGAGTCCTTCTGCTGGGCCTGGCGACCGCCAGCCTCTGTACCCCCTCCGGCGCATGGGCCCAGTCAGTCAGTGGCACCATTCTGGGCACGGTCACCGACGCGTCCGGCTCGGTCCTGAGCAACGCCAAAGTCACGGTGGTCAACGAAGGTACCGGGTTCTCGCGCACGGTCAAGGCAGACACGAACGGGGAGTACACCGTTCCGCAGCTGCCCACCGGCCGGTACACGGTGACGTCGGAGATGACCGGGTTCAAGGCGATGGCGCTGTCGAACGTCGAGGTCGGCGTCGATCAGCGTGTACGAATCGACCTCAAGCTCGAGGTGGGCGCGATGTCCGAGTCGGTGAGCGTCGAAGCCACCGCGCCACTCCTGCAGACGTCTTCATCGGAGCTTGGCACGACGGTCACGGACGAGCAGATCGAAGCGCTTCCGCTGAACGGCCGGAACTTCGTCAACCTGACGCGAACGATTCCCGGCGTACTGCGCGGCATCCCAGGGTCGAACATCGACGGCGCCGGCAGCCTGGCCTGGCGGGCCTCCGCGTCGTTCTCGGCGAATGGGCAGCGCGCCCGCGACAACAACTTCATGCTGGACGGCGTCGACAACAACGAGACGTGGCTGCAGACAGTGGTGATCTTCCCGAGCGTCGATGCGCTGGACGAGTTCAAGATCCAGACGTCCACCTACTCCGCGGAGTACGGGCGCTCGCTCGGCGGCGTGGTCAATCTGCAGATCAAGTCGGGCACCAACAAGCTCCGCGGCAGTGGCTTCGAGTTCCACCGTGACGACGCCTTCGACGCGAACAACTTCTTCAACAACCGCGCAGGGCGGGCGAAGCCGGCGTTCAGGCAGAACCAGTTCGGCGGGACGCTCGGCGGGGCGCTCGTCAAGGACAAGACGTTCTTTTTCGGCGACTACCAGGGGCATCGGGAGACTCAGGGGCAGACGTTCCTCTCGACCGTGCCGACGCTCGCGATGCGCGCGGGCAATTTTTCAGAGCTCACCCGCACGATCTACGATCCCCTCACCGGGGCGCCTTTCCCGGGCAACACGATCCCTGCGGACCGGATCGACACGGTGGCCAGAAATATTCTGACGCAGCTGTACCCCGAGCCGAATACGTCAGGGACCCGGCAGGCCAGCGGCCAGACCATCAACAACCATCTGATCAACCCTGTGAAAGAGCGGCAGGACAATCAGTTCGACGTGAAGGTCGATCACAACCTGACCTCCACCAACCGGTTCTTTACGCGGTACAGCTTCGAGAAGACACATCGCCTTCAGCCCGCCACGCTGCCGCACGGCGACGCGGGGGCGACGTTCGGCGCGGGCAACGGGAACATCAAGGCGCAGAGCGTGGCCGTCAACGATACGCAGACGCTCGGCACGAAATGGCTGAACGAGGCGCGCTTCGGGTGGTCGTCGATCAAGTTCTTCATGACGTCGATCGATTACGGAACCAACCCGGCGTCCGCGGTCGGGCTGCCCGGCATCAACATCAGTCCGGTCGCATCCGCGATGACGCAGCTCACATTCCAGAACATCCGGAACCTCGGCGCCAACGGCAACCAGCCGCTCATCACCAACCAGAACGACTTCCAATTCTTCGACAACGTGACGTGGCTCAAAGCGAAGCACACGCTCAAGGCCGGCGGCAGCCTGACGCTGCGGTCCCGCGAAATCCTCAACGCCGACTCCATCGTGGGAAACTTCAACTTCAACAACAACATGACGTCGAACTGCGCCGGCCAGCCCGCCGGCTGCACGATCAGCAGCTCCACCGGGTTCGACGTCGCCAGCTTCATGCTCGGCCTGGTGAACACGAAGAACCGCACGCTGTTCGACGCGGGCACCTACACCGAGAAGCGGCCCGAATACTCGATCTACCTGCAGGACGACTTCCGCGCCAGCCAGAAACTGACATTGAATCTTGGCGTGCGCTGGGATGTGTATCCGCCGTGGGTCGAGATTCAGAACCGGCAGTCCAACTTCGATGTCAGCACCGGCAGGTTCGTTGTCGCCTCCGACCACGCCACCATCCAGGGCGTGCAGGTGGGTCGATACCTGCAGACGTACTCGAAGCGGAATGTCGGGCCACGCGTCGGGTTCGCGTATGATCTGGCCGGCGACGGCAAGACGCTCGTCCGCGGTGGATTTGGTGTCTTCTGGAACTTCTCGCCCGGCGGGACGAGCTCCTCGAAGGCACAGAACCCGCCCTTCCTGCAGTCCACCTCGCTCAACGCCAGCCCGACGGCCTACGGCACCAATCTGCTGCTGAAGGACGGCCTGCCGCCGCCTCCCGGCGTGGATCCCAACCGCGCGCCCGCCGGGTCCACACGTTCCGTCTTCGACATCAATTTCCGCGACGCGTTCGCGCGGCAGTGGAACATCAACGTTCAGCGAGGCTTCGGTACGAACTACATGGCCGAGGCGGCCTACGTCGGATCGCAGGGACGTCAGATGGTCCTGAAGGTCGACATCAACCAGGCGCCGCCGGTGGTCGGCGTGAGCGATTCGAACGTCAACCGGCCGTTCATCGCTCTGGCCCCCGCGGTGCGCGGGCTGAGCCAGTCGCGGAGCATCGGCATGGTCAATTACCACGGCCTCCTGATGAAGTTCCAGCGGCGATTCGCCAACAACTTCTGGTTCCTGAACTCGTACACCTTCGGCCGGTCGATTGATTTCGCGTCGGACAACGAGGCCGGGATCACCAACGCCTACGACCTGAATTACAACCGGGGCCCGTCCGACTACGACGTCAGGCACACCTTCTCATCGAGCTGGATTTACGAGCTGCCGCTCGCGCGCAACCGGTTCTACGGCGGCTGGCAGATGAGCGGCATCCTGTATCTGCGGGGGGGGCTGCCGCTCACCATCACCCAGACTCAGGGTGTGCAGTCGACCGGCACCGGCAATCGGCCCGATCGCATCTGCGGCGGGAAGCTCTCCAACCCGACGATCGACAAGTGGTACGACACGTCGTGCTTCGCCCGCACGGCGGATATCACGGGCACCTACGGCCATTCGGGCCGCGGCATTCTTCGCGGGCCGGGCTCGTTCAACATCGACGCGTCGCTCATCAAGAACACCAGGATCGGCGGGATCGCCACGGAATTGCGCCTGGAGGCCTTCAACGTGCTCAACCACCCGCAGTTCGCGAATCCGAACACGACGTTCGACAACGCGGCGGGCGGCACGATCTCGTCGATGCTGTCGAGCCCGTCCTGCGCGCTTTGCGGCACGACTGAGCGGCAGGTGCAGCTCGGGGTCAAGGTGAAGTTCTAAGCACCATGGGCTGCATCGTGTCAGCCGGGCCGCGCCAGGCGCGTTTTGAGATGGCGCACGCGGGCGGCCGAGACCTCGCCGTCGGGGTCTCCCCCATCTCGCGCCGCGCGGCCCACGTGGAATTCGCGGACGCACCCGTCGCGCACGAATGAGGCCAACGCCTCCTCGTCTACGCCGCCCCCCGCGATAATCGCGACGCGGGGGCCTGCCAGGCGTCCATAGTCGGAGAGCCTCGCCGATCGCACGTGCGGCGGACCGTCGCCGCCGCTGGTCAGAATGCGATCGATGTGACTGACGGCGGTCAGCGTCGGGATGGCGCTCTGTGGGTTCCGCAAGGAGTCGAACGCCCGGTGAAACGTCACGCGGACGCCACGGAGGCCCTCGAGCACTTCCTGCAGATCGTCGAGGACGACCTCGCCCGAGCGCGCGAACCCGACGACGAGCCCGTCGACTCCGGCCTCCACGAACTCCGCCGCCGCCCGCCTGAGGACCGGCAGCTCGCCGGGAGCCAGTTCGTACCCGGCATTCTCACGAATCATCACGCGCAGCGGCAGCGCCGTCTCGATCGCGATCGCGCGCACCACTGCGAGCGACGGCGTCAGCCCGCCCTGGTGAATGGCGCGGACGACCTCGAGTCGGTCGGCGCCGCCTTCCGCCGCGGCGCGGGCGTCGGCGATCGACTGGACGATGACTTCAAGGAGCACGGAACTGTGTAAGGAAGGGGACGATCAGTTTCCAGTTTCCAGTTTCCAGACCTAGGTTGCCCGTGACCGTCGAGCGCGTGCGCTGCAGCCTGTCCGGAGCCGCGAGCCCGAATCCAGAATCACGAATCCCGCGCGACGGACTAGCCGACCTCGGTGAGGTGCTCGATGCGTCCGGTGCTGTCGCCGAGCTGTTCGGAGGGCACGCCCATCCGATCCAGCAGCGTCAGGTACAGGTTCGTCATCGGCGTGTCTTTGGGATAGACGATGTGGTTGTTGCCGCGGAAGCCGCCGCCGCCGCCGACGACGAGGACCGGAAGGTCTTCGTGGAGGTGCCGGTTGCCGTCGCTGAGACCGCTGCCGTACACGATGATCGAGTGGTCGAGCAGTGATCCGTCGCCGTCGGGCGTCGCCTTGAGCTTGCCCACGAATCCGGCGAACAACTGCATGTGCATCGTGTTCACGTTCGTGACCTTTTCGATCCACTCGGGGTTGCCCCGGTGGTGCGTCAGCGGGTGATGGGGGTCGGGCACCCCGATCTCCGGATAGGTCCGCATGCTGCCTTCGCGCCCCATCATCATCGTGGCGACGCGGGTCGAATCGGTCTGGAACGCGATCAGCTGCAAGTCGAACATCAGCTTGACGTAGTCCGCGTACTCGACGGGCACACCCGTGGGTTTGTCGATGGCGGGCGTGAGCCCGGTGAAATCGTGCTCGGCCATCTCGATGCGGCGCTCGATCTCGCGGATTGACGACAGGTACTCGTCGAGCTTGCGTCGATCGGCCGTGCCCAGGTCCGCGGCCAGCTGCGTGGTGCGCTCCCCGACCATGTCGAGGATGCTGCGGCGATAGCGGAGGCGGCGCGCCCGCGTTTCCGGCGTGATGCTCGTGTCGATGTCGCCAAAGAGTCGCTCGAAGACGAGGCGCGGGTTGGTTTCCGGCGGCATCGGCGTGGCGGGGCCGCGCCACGCGAGGCTGTTGGTGTACGCGCACGAGTAGCCCGAGTCGCAGTTGCCGATCGTGCGGGAATCGTCGCATCCGAGCTCGAGCGATCCAAATCTCGTGTGCTTGCCGACGTGCTGCGCCGCGACCTGGTCGACGGAGATGCCGTTCTGGATGTCGGCGCCGGCAGTCTTGCGGGGATGCACGCCCGTCAAGTACGACGCGGCGGCGCGGGCGTGATCGCCCGGCCCGTCTCCGAGCGCGGCGCCGTTGCGATGCCCGAGCCCCGACAGGACCAGTGTGTCGTTGCGGAATGCCTCGAGCGGCTTCATCACGCGCGTGTAGTCGAAGCCGGCCCCCGTTGCCGCCGGGGTCCACTGGTTCATCGTGATGCCGTTCGGCACGTAGGTGAAGGCGAGCCGGACCGCGGGCCGGGCCACGTCCGCGGCGCGGGCGAACGCCGGAGTCATCGCGTCGAGCATCGGCAGCGCGATGACGGTGCCCATTCCCTTGAGGAATGTGCGGCGGGGCATGTGGCGGCGCGTGACGATCATGGGGTGGCGGCTCCTGTTGGCGCGGCCCGCCGCGACTGGAAGGGCAGGCTGTTGACGATTTCCAGAACCAGTGCGGAGAACTTGTAATCGCGGGCGGGGAGCCGGCTCGCGATGAGCTTGACCGTCCTCGTGTCGTACCGCTCGAGGCCGCGGCCGAGCGCGTACGTCATCAGCTTGGAGGTGATCGCCCGGGCGAACGGCTCACGGCCTTCCTTGAGGATGGCGGCGAGCTCGACGGGTCCCGTGAACGAGTCGCCGTCCGGCAGGGTGCCGGTGGCGTCAATCGGGAACTTGCCGTCGAGAGAGCGCCAGGCGCCGACGGCGTCGAAGTTCTCGAGGCCGAAGCCCAGCGGGTCCATCCGGCGATGGCAGGACGCGCAGATCGGATCCTTCCGGTGTGCTTCGAGCTGTTCCCGCATCGACATCGCTGTGCCAATCGACGCTTCATCCAGGTTGGGAACGTCGGGCGGTGGCGGCGGCGGCGGCGAGTTGAGGAGGTTGTCGAGCACCCACTTGCCACGGAGCACGGGCGAGGTGCGCGTCGCGTACGACGACACCGTCAGCACGCTGCCCTGGGTCAGCACGCCCGACCGCGGCGTGGCTGAGAGATCCACCCGGCGGAACTCCGGGCCCGTGACGCCGACCACGCCGTAATGGCGGGCGAGGCGTTCGTTCAGGTACGAGTACCGCGCATCGATGAAGTCGAGGATGCTGCGATCGTCGCGCACGATATGGTCCACGAACAGCGCGGTCTCCCGACGCATCGAGAGTCGCAGGTAGTCCTCGAAGTCCGGAAACCGCTCGCGATCGCGCGTCGTCGACTCGAGGGCGCGAAACTGCAGCCACTGGCCTCCGAAGTTCTCCGCGAGCGCGATCGCCCTGGGGTCCCTGAGCATCCGCCGCACCTGGGCCGCGAGGACTGCCGGATTGCGCAGCGTGCCGGCATCGGCCGCGTGACGCAGCGGCTCGTCCGGCATGCTCGCCCAGAGGAAATACGCGAGCCGCGTGGCCAGTTCGTGCTGGCTGATGGGATTCGACGTCCTGCCGCCGGCGATCGCCGGACGGTCCTGCTCGATGCGGAACAGGAAATCGGGCGAGACCAGCAGCGCCTGGATCCCGACAGCCAGGCCCTCGGCCAATGAGTGTTCCTGCTCTTCCGCGAGGCGCACGAGCGCCACGTATTTCTGCACCTCGGCAGCCGACACCGGCCGCCGGAATGCGCGGCGCGTGAGGCCGGTCATGATCCGCGTGGCGCACATCGGCGTATGGGCGCCGTCGACCGGATGCCCGCAGGTGTAGATCCTCTGCACGCTCGCGCGCGACGGACCGCCTGGCTGCGAGTACGGACCGCCAACATCCACCCCGCTGATGCGCACGCCGTTCAACGGCAGCTTCTCGAGCTCCGCCTGGGTGGCTTCGAACTGCTTGCGCTGCTGCGCGACCTGCTCAGGCGTGGCTCCCGGGCGCGGGCTGAACGGCTTCGGCTCGGGCGCCGGGTGCGTGGAAGGATTCGGGCCCGCGAAGCGCGCGGGCAGTCCCTCGAAAATGCGCGGCACCGCGACGGAAATCCAGTGATCGCCCGCGGTCAGCGTGATCTTGAACTCGTTCGTCTGTCCGCCGAAATCCTGGCGGTCGTCGGCAAACGTCGCCGCCCGGTCCGGATCATGGGCGACGCTGGCGACCGGCTTCTCGTCGATCCACAGGGCCACCTCGACGGGATTCGACCCGGCGGGCCGGACGCCGGCGAGGCCGACTTTGATCACATAATCGCCGTCCACCGGAATGCGATGCACGGCGTGGAATGCGTTCGGCATGCTCAGGCCGGTGACGTCGTACGTGTCCGGCACCAACCGGACCTCCCGCACCCGCCGGCCCTCCGAACGCAGCCGCGCCAGCGTCGGCTTGAGCGGCGGCGCGCCAAAGAGCGCCATCCGTGCGACGCGCTCACCCGCGGACACATACTTTTCCATCAGCACGGGTGAGAGCGACAGCACGTCGGCGATGTTGTCGAACCCGTACCCGGCGTCGTCTTGCGGGAAGTCGTCCGCCGCGTGGGCGTCGACGCCCAGCAGTTCCTTGATGGTGTTGTCGTATTCGGTCCGGTTGAGGCGGCGCGCCGTGATGCGACCAGGGTCCGGCGGGGTGGCTTTTTCGATGCGGCCGAGCTCGCGCGCGAGCCATGTCGCGACGGCTTGCCTATCGTGTTCCGCCGGCTGGGGCTCGTCATCCGGAGGCATTTCGCGGTGCCGCAGCTTCTGCACCACGTCGTCCCAGCGGTCGCCGTCGCTCGTCAGCGAATCGACAGACTCGATGGCTTCGAAGTTGAGGTCTTTTTTGTGTTTCTTGTTGCCGTGGCAGCCGTAGCAGTTCTCGGCGAGGAACGGCTTCACGAGGGTGTCGAAGCCGGCGGCGGGCGAGAGCGTGGCCCGGGCAGCGGCGCTCGACCCATCCACCGTACGTGCGGAAACGGCCGGGGCTGCGCCCGTGCGTGCGCCTTCCTGAGCTCTCAGGACCGAACCAACCGCTGCCACGGAGGACAGCAGCACTACTGCGAGAATGGGCCGCATGATCCCCCGGGACGTCGACGGGCCGCAAAATGCCCGCATTCAGCGCTTGGACGCTGAGTTTTCACTGTACATGTTACCCGAAATCGCCCATGGAACGATGTCCGGCCGGACCACGTAGCAATACCCGACCTCTGGTGCCGTCGAGGCCATATGCAGCAGCTGATTTCGGATGTGCGTTCGGGTCTTCGCATGTTCGGGACGTATCCGACCCTGTCGCTGGTGGCCGTGCTCACGCTCGGACTCGGTATTGGACTCAGCACGACGGTCTTCTGTGTCGTCAACGGCGGCATGTTCAAAGGGCTGCCGTTTCCAGATGCGGACCGTATCGTCGCCGTGGTCAGCACCAACGGCCCGCAAAACCAGCCTTTGCGGCCCATCGGCGTCCAGGACTTCGCTGTCTGGGAGCAGAGGCAGACTTCGTTCGACAGGATGGGCGCGTACGGGTTCGCTCCGATGAACCTGTCGAACGAGGAGGGCCGGCCGGAGCGGTACAGCGGTGGCCAGCTCACCGTGGCGGCTTTCGAGACGCTCGGCGTCGAACCGATATTGGGCCGCGGCTTCCGCGCCGGCGACGACCGCCCCGGAGCCGAGCCTGTCGTCATTTTGAGCCATGCGCTGTGGCGCGATCGGTTCGGCGGCTCGCCAGCGCTCGTGGGCCGGACCATACGCGCGGGCGGCGTCGAACGCACGGTGATCGGAATCATGCCGGACGCGTTTGCCTTTCCAATCCGCGAGGCACTCTGGATACCCCTGGCGATCGACCCGCTCGCGACCCAACGCGGGCACGGACCGGACACTCTGGTGATCGCGCGTCTGAAGCGCGGGGTCAGTCTCCGGCAGGCGCAGGCGCAGGCCAGAACGATTTCGGCCCAGCTCGAGCGTGAGTTTCCCGCAACGAACCGCGGTATCGGCGCCGATGTGATGCCCTATGCTCGGACGGTCCTCGGACCAGAGATCTACGGGCTCTTGTACACGATGCTCGGAGCCGGCATCGGGGTTCTGCTCATCGCGTGCGTGAACGTGTCGAATCTGCTCGTCGCGCGCGCCTCTCTGCGTCGCCGGGAGGTTGCCGTGCGCATGGCGCTCGGTGCCGGGCGGACTCGGGTCGTGCGTCAACATCTCACCGAAGTCTTCGTGCTTTCCACCGCTGGTGGGGCCATCGGCGTGGTGCTGAGCATCTTCGGGATGCGCTGGTTCACGCAGGCGCTCTCCGTCAATCCGCCGCCGTTCTGGATCACGTTCGAGCTCGATTACCGAGTCATGCTGTTCGTCACGGCGCTGGTGGTTCTGGCGAGCCTCTTCGCCGGTGCGCTGCCTGCGATGCATGCCGTGCGGGTCAGCGCCGGGGCGGTGCTCAAGGACGACAGCCGCTCGTCCACGAGCGCCAGCCTGGGCAGGTTCAGCAGCTTCCTCGTGATCGCCGAACTGGCGGTGTCGTGCGGGCTGCTGATCGCCGCTGGCCTCATGATCAAGAGCGTCGTCCAGCTCAAGAACGTGAAGATGCCGTTCGAGATTGACAACATCCTGACCGCGCGCGTGGACCTGCCCCGGAACACGTACCCCGACCCGGCGGCGAGCATCCGCTTCTTCGAGCAGCTCCTTCCCAGGCTGCGCGCGCTGCCGAACGTCGAGGGGGCGACACTCTCGGATGGGCTCCCGGCAGCCGGCAACGGGTCGATCGCGGTGCAGATTGAAGGCAAGGCGTATCCCACGGTCAGCGACTACCCGCTGGCGCGCGAAGGCATTGTCACGGCGGGGTTTTTCGATACTTTCAGAGCGAAGGTGCTGAGCGGCCGCGAATTCGCGACGATCGACACAGCCGGCAGCCAGCCGGTGGCCATCATCAACGAGTCGTTCGTCCGGACCCACTTTCCAGGCACGGACCCGATCGGCCGTCGGATGAAGCGCATCCGTCCCGCGGGGATGGAGCCCTGGTTGACCATCGTCGGCGTCGTCCCCGACCTGATCATGCAGGGCATTGGCAACAACAACGCCAGCCCGGTCGGCTATTACATTCCGATTGCCCAGAGCGACGTCGCAAACGGCGTCCGGATCGCGGTGCGTACCCGCCGCGACCCGGCAGTCATGACGTCGTTCGTCCGATCGGCCGTCACCTCTCTCGACCCGGAGCTGGCTATCTATGAAGTCGAAACCATGGCGCGCGTGATCGAACGGCAGACATGGTTCTACACCGTCTTCGGGACGTTCTTCATGGCATTCGGAATCTGTGCGCTCTTCCTGGCGGCCGCGGGGCTGTACGGCGTGATGTCGTTCGCGGTGACGCAGCGGACGCGCGAAATGGGCGTCCGGGTGGCGCTCGGCGCGCAGGGTCGGCAGCTGATCCTGCTGATCATGCGGAAGACCGTGCTCCAGCTGGCGGTCGGACTGTTCCTAGGACTCGCCCTGGCGCTGCTGGCCTCCCGTGCGCTGCAGCCGGTGCTGTACCACGTGCACCCGCGCGACATGACGGTGTTTGCAGCGGTCGTCGTCACGCTCGCGACCGCCAGTGTCGTCGCGTCGTTCCTGCCGGCGCGTCGGGTGACGAGAATCGATCCGGTGATCGCACTCGCGAACGAGTAGGTGGGAAAAAACGGGCGTCGCCCGGCCGTCCATTGACGACCGGGCTGACACCACAGGGAACAACTAGGGTGTGATCTTGCCGATGTACGTGCCCCAGTTCGCGAGCAGCGTACGCGGAAGCGCCGGGATGTACTCCGTGGCGAACCACAAGTTGCCGGCTTCATCGACAGCGGCGGCGGAGTAATCTCCCCAGCGTGCCGTCCTTCCGCTGAATGTCACGTATCCGGTGAACCCGTCCTCCGGCCCGGCGCCTGCGGCTGCGACATTCAAGACGCTCGGCGCCGCCGAACCTGGTACCCGCACATATGCCGCGCTCGGGTAGTAATCGGGCCCCACGAGGGTGAGCCCAATGGCGGCTGATCCGAGCCCATTCACGGCCACCGACGGATACAACACGCTGTTGTTGTTCACGGACAGGTACCCCTGGCGCACGATCGTTGCCGACAGCGCCCCTCCCGCGGTCGAGGGCCGCACCACGAAGTACGCGCTGCCGACCCGTGTCGGACCGTTCAGCGGCTTGACGACCGTGTTGAGGGCGCTCCACAGGTTCGTGCCGTCGAACATGACCTGCTGCATGCGGTCGTCGTTCGCCGCGACGAGCGGGAGATGCTCGGTCGCGATTTTCAGCCCCTTGAGCAGGTCGCCCAGTGGGGTCGGGCCGTCCTTCTGTTCGGCGTCCGGTGGCTGCCCATAGGACTGGCTCTGGACGACCAGGCTCTGCAGCGACGGGGCGGTTCCAATCCCTGTCGCGAGCCATCCCGTGTTCGAGAGCGCCCACACGGCGATCCGATCGTCCAGCGTACCCGTGAAATCCAGCGCACTCAGGAAGTAGGCCGTGCCGCTGTTATACGCCACACCGGGCGGCGCGGTGGCAGGCTGCAGGGTGTAGGCAGGTCCTTCCGCAAGCGGCAGGTTGTCGAACGCCTTCATACGGGGCTGGATGACGGCCGGGTTCTCCAGATCGTTGATGGACACCGCGTACACCTGCGCGCCGTTGAATCCTCCGACGAAGATCGGGAACTCGTTCGTCGTGATGTAGAAGCCGTTCGCGTCCGCGCCGATGAGGGGCTGATCGCCGAAGCACGGGCAGCCCGCGTGGCCGGGCGTCGCGCCCGTTCCATTGGTGGTCTCGATCGAATAGATGCGCCACGCACCCGTCGGGTTGGCGGTCTGGCTCACGGCAACGTGTACGCGCGAGCGTCCCTGGAACGCGCCGGTCGCCGGGTCGATATCAATCGACAGGACGGTGACGAACCAGTGGCCGGTCGCTGCGTGGTAATACGCCTTGGGATCGCTGACGAAGTGACCGAAACGGGCCGGCGTCGTAGCCGTCGCGCGCACGATCGCCGACTCCTGGAAAAAGAACCGGTTGAGCGACACCACGGCCCCACCGGGTGCACCGCTCGCCAGGCGAATCCGCAACGCGAGATTCACGGCTTCGATGACGTAGCCGTTGCCCACCGCGAGCCCCTGGTCCGGAGGCTCGACAGTGAACTGATGGCCTCCATCGGCCAGCCGCTGCTGGGCTTGCGTCAGGCCGTTGAAGCCGGTCGCCGCTCCGGCACCGTCCACCGCCAGATCCTCCGGCCGGGGCACGTGCGCGGAAGACACACGGGCTGAGCTGACGCTTCCGCGAATGAGCTTCTTGAGGGCGTCCTCTTCCACCGGACCTTGCCGGTATTCGTTTCCGGTTGCGGCGTCGGTGCCTGGCTGGGTCACGAGTTCGGCGAAGGTCACCGTCCGATCGAGCCTGATATCCTGCGCGCCGGCCTGCGAGGCAAGCCCGAGCGTTCCGGCAAGGAACACGGCTGCCGCGAATGATTCTGTACGCTTCATCGAACACTCCTGGCTGGGGGACTTCCGAGACTATAAAGGGAGAATACACAGTACGAGCGAGGCCGGGCGATGTCAAATACGCCCTTCGCTCCTGTCGATAGGCGATAGATGTGCGCCGTTCGTCCCGCATTTCGTCAGGTGTGCACCCCAGTGGGCATGGCTGATGCTTATCGCGAAGCGGGGAGGCGTTTTATGTTTGGAGCTCTTGTGCGGCTGGTCGTGATTCTGATTGTGCTCGCGGCTGGCGTGGCGTTCTTCCTGGGCTACCGGGTTGCCGATCATGGAGCGGCGCATCCCGCGAGCGAACCGTCGATCAGCCGGGACAGTCGTCCGGTCGACACCTCGAAAGCGCGCGAGGCCGGGGCCGCCGTGGGCGAAAAAGTGGCCGTGGGCGCGAACGAGGCGCAGCGCGCGCTGGAAAGCGCGACCTTGATTGGCAAGATCAAGGCAAAGATGGCGCTCGACGACACGGTGAAGGCCGCGTCGATCGAGGTGGAGAACGACGGCGGAGTCATCACGCTGAAGGGCAGCGTGCGGTCCGAGGCCGAACGAGCTCGCGCAGTTCAGCTGGCCCGCGAAACCGCCGGGGTCACGGCGGTCACCGACCGACTCACGCTCCGGTAGGCCGGGCCGCGTCAGTCAGGCAACGGCCGTGTCCGGCAGTCCGGCGGCAGTATCGCGTGGCGGCCACGGCTGGCTTACCATCCAGCCTGCGGCATCCCGGGTGTGATCTTTACCGCATTCTGGTAGTACAACTTCTTCAGCACGCCATCCGGAAGACCCATCCCGTACAGTTTCCAGAACGCGTGGTAGGTCCGGTAGTAGTCGAAGTATTCGTCCGTCGTCTCGAATACCCGCCAGTAGTACGGATACTCAGACGGCTCGTACGTGTCCTTCCCGAAGAGGACGCGGTCCTGATACTTCGTGAAAAACCCGGCCCATGCGTGCGGCTGGCGGCCGAACTCGTACAGGACCGCCGCGACCTCGAGGTACACGTTCGGCATCGCGTCCAGCAGGCGCGAGGCCCGCGCGACGTCGTTCCCATACCACGCGAAATGCGCGGCGATGAACCGGGTTTTCGGGTTGCGTGCGAACATCCGATCCCGCTCCTGCATGAGGGTCTCGAAGGAGGGGAACCTGTCCTGCGGATACGCGCGGTTCGGGAACAATCCGAGCTCGAGCCACCGCTCGTTGTGGTTGTCGATGGGCTCGAAGAACTGCGCGGGGTCGGCGGTGTGAATCAGCACGGGGATGTTCAGCTCGGCGCAGAGCCGGAAGATCGGATCGAGATCCGGATCGTCGATCTGGAGGCGCGATCCGTCCGCCTTCCGGTTCCGGAGCCCCAGCTCCTTGAAGATCTTGAGGCCGACCGCGCCGTCGGCGACCGCCTGCCGGAGCGCCGCGACTTCCTTTTCCTGCCAGCCCGAACCGCCCGCGCCGTCCCAGTTCACGTTCGCGAACACGCGGAAGCGGTCCGTGTACGCGCTGTGCCGAATCGTGTCGACCTTCTCCTTCAGTACGGAACCGGAGCCTCCACTGAGGTTGTTCAGGACCCGCAGGTTGAGCGCATCCATCTCCTTGATCGTCTGGTCGATGTTCGCCGCGGTAATCGTCAGGTGGCTGTGGATGTCGACAACGGGGTACTTCGCCTTCGGGACCATGTGCGCGTCGGCGACCACCGTCGACCTGGGACGGTAGTCGACGATGCTGGGAGCCGGCTTGTCTGGGGCCTGGCACCGCCCCTTCCGCACTTCCGTCGTTCCCGGCGGGCATTCGGCGCCCGGCTCGATCGGCACGCCCGGTTGACCCCGGCGTCCGCCGCCACCCTGCGGCCCGGGCGCCTGCGCAGACACGAGGGCGCCGGCCGCCGCCATCGAGAGTACACACCATGCTCTGAGAATCGAGCGACGCATCAGACCTCCGGAGATACAGCCAGCCGCTTCAGTCCGCACGGAACAGCCGAATTGACAGATGGCGTGCGGAGAATATCGCAGGTCGCCCGGGTGTGCACCGTCAACTGCGGGGTCGGCCCTGAAACGGAAGCGACTGGTCCGCTCCGTCAGGAGGGGGCGTTGAGGCGCCCGACGTGACACCGAGCGGGCCGACGCCAAGGAGCGCGATGAGAACCAGCGTCCCGCGGCGGACGCGGTTGACGGCAGCGAAACGAATTGTGTCGACGCGAGGAAGCAGCGTGCGCCGCCGCCTCCGGGTATCCTGTCGATCCGCGGCCGCATGGAACTCGGCAGAGGGAGACCGCAGGGGTGCCAAGGTGATAACCGTGCCAGGTGCCAAGGGTGCTACGGTGCGTGACGAGTGATGCTCGAAGCGCGAGGGAAGCCGCGAGCCATGTCTGACGCGCAGTGGACAGTCGAGAGTGCAGAGGCGGGGCTCCGGCTGGACAAGTATCTGGCGGCGGGCTCCCGTCTCGGATCGCGGGCACGCGCCGTGACGGCGCTCGACCGCGGCAAGGTCTACGTCAATGGAGGGGAAGTCTCGCTCAAACAGGCGGCCCGGCCGCTCGTCGCGGGCGACACCGTTCGCGTGTGGATGGACCGGCCGGGCAGCGCGAAGGCGCGGCGGCGGACGGGCGCTGTCGGAGATCTGGACGTCATCTATGAAGACGACGTGCTCATCGTCGTCAACAAGCCGGCGGGCATCCTGACCGTGCCGCTCGAGCGGAAAGCTGGCTTGTCGGTGTACGAGCAGATCGAAGATCGCTTTCGGTCCCACGGCCGGCGTCGCGTGTTCCCTGTCCACAGGATTGACCAGGACACATCAGGGCTGGTCGTGTTCGCGAAGGACGAACGCGCGCAGAGGGCGGTCAAGGATCAGTTCAAGCGGCGCGAGCCCGAACGCGTCTACCGCGCGGTCGTGTACGGCGTCCCGGATCCGCCGGAAGGCTCGTGGCGGGATTTTCTGGTCTGGGACGAGAAGGCGCTGATCCAGAAGGAGACGCATCCGCGCGATCCCCGCGCGACCGAAGCCGTCTGTGCCTACAGGGTCGTCGAGGCCTTTGAAGGCGCGTCGCTCCTCGAGGTTCGTCTCCGGACCGGCCGGCGCAATCAGATCAGGATCCAGGCGCGTCTCCGCGGGCACACTCTCGTCGGAGAAGAGCGGTACGTGTATGGTCCCGCTGCCCTGCGTCCGATTGCGTTTGGACGCCAGGCGCTGCACGCGTGGCGGCTCGGGTTCCTGCATCCGGCGGACGGTCGGATCCTCGAGCTCGAGGCTCCGACGCCGGCCGATTTCGCGGACCTGCTGGCGCGGTTGCGGCGCATATGAGCAGAATCGAACCGATTACACTTATCCGGGAGGTCTGCGATGGAATGGATTCTGGGGCGCTTCGCGCCGCAGTGCTACGCCCTGATGCGAGTCGCCGCCGGGCTGCTGTTCGCCTGCCACGGTGCCCAGAAGCTGTTTGGCGTGCTCGGCGGCCACCGCGTGGCGATCGCCACACAATTCGGCCTCGCCGGCGTGATCGAATTTGTCGGCGGGCTGATGATCGCCGCCGGGTTCATGACCGGGTTTGCCGGACTCGTCGCGAGCGGCGAGATGGCCTATGCCTATTTCACGGCGCACCGTCCTCAAGGGCTGTGGCCAATACGAAATGGGGGTGAGCTCGCGGTGCTCTACGGCTTCGTGTTCTTGTATATCGCATGCCGCGGCTCCGGGATGTGGAGTGTGGACAAGGGGGGCTCCCGACGCTGAGCGCCGGATGATTGATGAGGTGGCCATCCGCCGGTCGCGCGCTGAAGCCCCGCGCGACGGATGACTGGCTCACGCAGCCGGACGGCATGCGGGCTGCAAGGCGATCCCACGGCATGATTCGCCGGCAAAGGGAGGTCCTGTGGTCTTGACACGTTCCGCATCGTCGCGCCTGTTCCTGTTCCTGTTCCTGGTTGCGTGCGCATCCGCATCCGGGTGCCAGGTCGTCGGCGGCATCTTCAAAGCCGGGCTGTGGGTGGGCATCATCATGGCCGTCATTGTCGTGGCCCTCGTCATGTTCGTCGTCAACAAAGGCCGCGGCTGACACCAGCCGCACCCCGCTCGCCAGACACGGCGCGACCGCGCAGCTTCAGCTGCGCGGTCTGTCGCACGTAGCGCGGGGCTTCAGCCCCGCGAGCGGGAGTACACTGGCATGCATGGGGGGCAGATGAAGAAGGTGCTCGTCGGGCTGTGCTTTGCGTCGCTGGTTTCCAGCCGCGCCGGCGCCGAGTTGAAATACACATTGCGAACTGAGGTGCAGAAGGCGGAGACGCCGGCTTCGCCCGCGCCCAATCCGATGCTGGCGATGATGGGCGACGCGCTGACGCGCCAGCTCCTCCCCGAGGGAACCGCCACGATGACGTATTACATTGGCGAGAAGGGGACGCGCATCGAGTTCGTCAACGCGGCGATGGGGCAGGCGGCCGGTGCGGTCAGTCTGGTGCAGCCGGACGGAACGACCATCCTCCTGAACTCGAAAGACCAGACATACTGGAAGACCGGACTGCAGGGGGCGGCCGCCGCGATGCAGGCCGCCGGGGTTACCCCCCAGATCACGTCGACCCGGACCGGCGAGGCCGAAACCGTTGCGGGGGTGAAGTGCGAGCGGTCCACTTTCACCATGAAGGTGGACCTGCCCATTCCGCCGGCGGCGCGCGCCAGCCTCGGAGCCGACTTCCCGGCCTCGATCGACATGTCGGGGGACACCTGCGCGACGACCGACCAGTTCCAGACTTATGCGGCGATGGCCGCGAAGACGCAGGCGACCGGCATGCTGGCGGCGATGGGCCTCGACAAGCTGACCCAAGGCGGGATCGTGCTCCGCCAGAGCCTGCGCATGGGCGCCGTGGAGATCCGCTCGGCTGTCACCGACATCGGCGAGGCGCCCGCTCCCGCGGGTGCGTTCGAGATTCCGGCCGGATACAAGGAAGTTCCTCCGCCGACTACGCCGCACTGAGAGGCGGCACCATTCTGACGGTACGCTGTTGATCCTCTCTCGCTCCGCGTCTCGCCCAGCCTGTGTCACGACGTGCCAGCACGTCGGGTATAACGGTTCGGGCAGGCCATGAGCGGGCGATTCGAAGTCCGGCTGCGCACGGGTCCCGCCCGCGAATGGCGAATCTTTCGCGACCCTGCCGCGATCCTCCGCGCACGGACCCCCGCCGAGGTCGTGGGTGTCCTTCAGGACGTCGAGAGCGCTGTGACGACGGGGGGATGCTACGCGGCGGGCTACGTCACCTACGAGGCCGCCGCTGCCTTTGACCTGCCCGTGCGGGCGCCGGCCGCTCGAGCCCTGCCGCTCGTGTGTTTCGGACTCTTTCGTCCCGAGTCCGTGGAGGTCGAGTACGGACTCCCGAGGGCCGGCGCGTACCGCACGGGAGAGTGGACCCCCTCGATCGACAAAGCCACGTACAAAGATGCCATCCGTCGGATCAAAGCCCTGATCGAAGCCGGCGAAACGTATCAGATCAACTTCACCTTCCGGCTCGCGACCCTGTTCTCTGGAGATCCACTCGCGCTCCTTGTGGATCTGGACGCCGCCCAGGACGGCCCCTGCGGCGGGTACGTGGAGGATGGGCGGCATGTCATCTGTTCCGCCTCCCCGGAACTCTTCGTCGGTGTGCGTGGAGACCTGATCGAGTGCCGCCCGATGAAAGGCACGGGACCGCGGGGTCTGTGGGCGAGCGCCGACCGCGCACGAGGCGAGGCTCTGCGGTCTTCGCCGAAGAATCGGGCCGAAAACGTGATGGTCGTCGATATGACGCGAAACGATCTCGGACGGTTCGCGCGCACGGGTTCGGTCGAGGCCACGTCCCTCTTCGAGGTCGAACGGTACCCGCTGCAGTGGCAGATGGCCTCGACGGTCCGCGCGCGGGGCAACGTGACGCTCGCGGGCCTGTTCGAGGCGTTGTTCCCGGCGGGATCGGTCACCGGCGCACCCAAGCACCGCTCCATGTCGATCATCCGGGATCTCGAAACGGGACCTCGCGGCATTTACACCGGCGCGATCGGCTACCTCTCTCCCGACGGCGGGCGTCATTTCAGCGTGGCCATCAGGACCGTCGCCATCGATCGCGAACGCGAGTCGGCCGAGTTCGGGGTCGGCAGCGGGATCGTCTGGGACTCAGTCGACGAAGACGAATACGAGGAGTGCAGGCTGAAGGCTTCCATCCTGCTCAACCCGCCCCGGTTCTCGTACGCGATCGGACGCCGCGCGTCGTTCCAGCTGCTCGAAACGATCGGATGGACGCCTTCGGCAGGTTTTGCGCTGCTGTCGCGCCATCTCGAGCGCCTGGCGGAGTCGGCCGCGTGCTTCCGGTTCGAATGCGATCTCGAGTCGGTGCAGGCGCTGCTCGACAACGCGGTCGCCGATCTCGTCGAGCCCGCCAAGCTGCGCGTGCTCCTCAGCCAGGACGGCTCAATCGTGTGTGTGGGGATCCATCTCGGGCCGTCGCCGGACACCCCCATGCAGGTCGCCCTGGCGACCGAACCGATCGACAGGAACGACGTGTTCCTGTATCACAAGACCACGCGGCGCGACGTTTACGAGCGCGCGCGCGCGTCGAGGCCGGACCGCGACGGCGTGGTGCTCTGGAATCGTGACGGCGAGGTCACCGAGGCCACCGAGGCGAACATCGTCGTCGAACTCGACGGGGCGAAGGTGACGCCTCCCGTGGAGTGCGGCCTCCTCCCGGGAACGCTGCGCGGCCAGTTGCTCGCCGAGGGGACCATCGCGCAGCGGCGGGTCACGGTGCCGCAGCTGAAGCACGCGACGGGCATCTGGCTGATCAACTCGGTGAGGGGGTGGCTGCCGGCCGAGATTTCAGAGTAGACCAGTCGCGGGCTGCGTCACTGACGGGGCGCAGGATGACGTAGCTGATGCCGATCAGCGACAGGAGCACCAGCACGCCGATCCCCTCCCCGACATGTGGCGGACGGTGGAACCGCTTGATCGTCAGCCATGTGACACCGGCCCAGATGAGGGGCCCGGTGATGGCGGAGAAGCGCCCCACCATTCCGTACAAGCCGTAGAACTCGCCAATCCGGGCCGGCGGCGTGAGCCGGAGCATGTATGGGCGATCAGCCGCCCACACGCCGCCGAGCGCAATGCCCGCCGAACACGCGACGACGTACAGCGTCAGCAGAGGCAGCCCGAGGATGCCGACCGCTGCGGCGAGCAGGAACACCCCCATCCACATGAAGAGGACCGCGTCGAGGGTGCGCTTGGGCCCGAGGCGGTCCACCAGCCATCCCCAGGCGAATCCTCCGACCACAGCGAACGTGATGGCGGTCATCATGATGAGTTGTGCCGCCCGTTCGCCCTGTGCGTACGTCAGTCCGGTCTGCTCGGCGACGTTGATGGTGTACAGGACCATGATGCTGATGACCGTGTTGATGGCGTCGGTGTAGAACACGCGACCGACCAGGAAGCGGATGAGCCCCGGATACTCGCTGCCGGATCGGACGGTGGCCAGCGTGTCGCGGGTGGACTCACGCAGCATGTGCAGGCTGAAGACCTCGCGGGGATTCGGATTGCCGCGCTCCTTCACGAAGACGAAGCAGGGCAGCGCGAAGAGCAGGAAGAACACCGCGATCATGGTGAACAGGAACGCCTTGTCGTCGGACCCGAATACGCCCTTCAGACCCAGCCCCACCGCGATGTAGGAGCCCAGGTATCCCACGCCCACGCCGATGCCGCTGATCTTTCCCCGGTTCCTCTCGTGACTGACCTCTGGCAGCATGGCGTCGTAGAACTGGAGCCCCGCCTGGTACGCGACATTCGCGATGACGAAGCAGACGGCGCTGACGTAGAAACCGCCCCGGGCGAGGAGCGCGGTGAAGGCGACGCAGATCAGCGTGCTGACGACAAGGAACGGCATCCGTTTCGCGGCGCGATCCGTCATCGCGCCGAGCAGCGGCGAGGCGACGAAGATGATGCCCATGGAGACCGCGCCGATCAAGCCCCATTCGAAGTCCGCATCGCCGGCGCCTGCGTGCGCGCGAACCAGGATGGGGAAATACAGCGACACCACGCCCATGGAGAAGATCGTATTGGCGAGATCGTACAGGACCCAGCTCACGACGGCGCGCCTCCGGATCGCGTGTGGAGCGGCGGCGGGACGGGGGACAGCATTCCCGACAGTCGGGCTCATGGCGTGGAGACTACCATGCGTCCCAGGGCGGGCTGGAGCGCTGTGATCGCTCCGTGTAGGCGCGTGCTCAGCGAGTCGAGCCCGATTCGCGGATCCGCTTGACCTTTTCCTCGCGCTCCCGCTCGAAGCGGTCGAGATCCCGGCGCAGTTCGATGTCACGCTCAGCGAGCTGGTCGGGCTCGAAGAGCCCCGCCACGGCAGATTGGTGCATGATGCGCCGCTCGGCAACCTGCGCGTCGTAGACGCTGCGCACCTCCGCGATGGCGGCGCGCTGGCCGTCCGTCAGCGTCTGCTGTTCGGTGCCCGACTCCGCGTCCTTGCGGCGCAGGCGCTCCATCACGATATCCAGCGCGCTCTTGGGAACGTCAGTCATGTTTCACCTCAGGCATCAGCTCAGGCTTCTTCCCGCAGGACCATCAGGTGCCGGCTTCGTTCATCAGCTCAGCCTTCCGCCCTTGCGTTCAGCCTTCACCCGTCGCGCTCGGCCACGCTGGTCACGGTCTCCAGTATGCACTTAGAATGCAGCCGCCGGCTCGACACCCGCTCAAAGTTACACGGCGCTTCGGATTTCAGTCACCGGTCGCACCCCTCGTCAATCGACCAGAACGGCGCGCTTCCGGTCGGTTGCCGACCGACACATCCCGAGACACTGAGGTTTTTGACGTGTTCCGAAAGTTGGCGTGGTCGCGGTCCGTGGACGCAGGGATCCCGCGTCACCCTGGAGTCCCGCGGAACACTGCTTGCAGTCCACCGATTTGAGGTGGTGTCTGATGGGATTGCGGGACAAGTACGCGTACGCGATATCGACGGCAAAGGGGAAGTTCGACGGCAGCGCGAATGAAGAAGGGGGCAAGCTGCACTTCGTGGGATCGGTCAAGAGCGAGAACGACAAGAACGAGCTCTGGAACGCCATCAAGACGATTCCGGAGTGGCGCAACGAAGTCGTCGCCGACATCACGGTGACAGGCGGCGGGGCCGCCGCGCCGGCAGCGGCTGGCGGGACGTATACGGTGAAACCCGGCGACACGCTGAGCAAGATTGCGAAACAGCACCTGGGCGACGGCAACGCCTACATGCGGATATTCGAAGCGAATCGCGATCAGTTGTCGAATCCGGATCAGATCAAGCCCGGACAGGTGCTGAAGCTGCCCTGACGCGAGGGGAGAGGCTTCCTGGGCTCTCTCCCGGCTGAGCTGCAAGGTTTCGTACGGGCCGATCGAGGCGGGTTGGTATACTGGCGGGTGGAGAGCTGGACTGGAACCCGCCAAGACCGGCCTGACGGTGTTGCTCGTCGAAGACGACCGAGACGGTCGCCGTCTGTACGCCGAGTGGCTGCGGAGCGCGGGTTTTCTTGTCGAAGAGGCCCACAACGGCCTTCAGGCGCTCGAGCGCGCCTTCGAGCTCCGTCCGGATATCGTCGTCGCCGACTTGAACATCCCGGGCATCGACGGTTTTGAACTGACGCGGCGCTTGAAGCAGGACCCGAGGACCCGCGACCTCCCGGTCCTTGCGGTGACGGGTTACGCAGCGTTCGCAGCCGAACCGGAGCGGGCACACCGTGCTGGCTGCGACGTCGTTCTTCCGAAGCCGTGCTCGCTCGACGAACTGGAGTCCTCGATTCGCGACCTCATACGCCACCGCTCCTGATACCGATGAACGTGCCTTTGCCGTCCCCGCTGATACTCCTCGTCGAAGATTTCGACGATGCCCGGGAAATGTACAGCGACTACCTGACGTTCTCAGGATTTCGCGTGGCGACGGCCACCAACGGCCAGGAGGCGCTGGAGCAGGCGCGAGCCCTCAACCCCGACCTGATCCTCATGGATCTGTCGCTCCCGGGGATAGACGGGTGGGAGGCCACGCGGATTCTCAAGAGCGACCCGGCGACAGAGCACCTCGTCATCGTGGCCCTGAGCGCGCATGCCCTTGCGACCGACGGCGAGGGTGCGAAGCGGGCAGGATGTGACGGATTCATCGCCAAACCGTGTCTTCCCCCTGACCTCGTGACCCACATCGCCGGCTTTCTGAAAATGGGCCACGGCGCCTCCGACGCGAAGGGAAAGACGCACCGGCGGCCGTAATGCCTGCGACGCCCTCCAGAAGCGATAAGGGGGGTGCCCCGCCCCCCGCACGGCCGGTGATTCTCCTTGTCGAGGACCACCAGGATACCCGGCAGATGTACGCGGAGTTCCTGTCTGTCTCCTTCGAGGTGCTGGCGGCCGCTGACGGACACACGGCCCTCGAGATCCTCAGGTCCGCACGGCCCGACCTCCTCATCACGGACCTCTCGCTCCCCGGGCTCGACGGCTTCGAGCTCATCGCCCTCGTCAGGAGGGACCCTGTCATCGCACGCACTCCGATCATCTGCCTCAGTGGCTACGGCGGGCATGCCTACGAGTTGCGCGCGCGCCAGGCCGGGTGCGACCGGATTCTCCAGAAACCCTGCATGCCGGACGCGCTCGCGGCGATCGCGCTGGACGTGCTCCTCTCGGTCCGAAATCCGGGGATCCAGTCGTGAGCGGCACGGTGTTCATCGTGGAGGACGACGTCGATACCCGCGAGATGCTCGGGCACTTCCTGAAGACCGTCGGGTACCGGGTCGAGACGGCCGAGAACGGCAAGGTCGCGCTCGAGCGCCTGGCGTCGGGGGTCCGGCCATCCGTCATCCTCCTCGACTTGATGATGCCGGTCATGGACGGCTGGCAGTTCCGCCGGGCGCAGGTGCTCGA
>JANMCN010000154.1:0-4487 GCA_031361295.1 Acidobacteriota bacterium
AAGGCCCCGGGCATCTTCGACTACGCGGTGGCTGCCACCATTTGGCATGAAATGGCGCATCTGGACGGCGCCGACGAGCAGGAGGCGCAGCGGAGAGAAGAGGCGCTGTGGGAGAAGTACGTGCTCCAGCATCGGGTGGACCGCGCAAGAGGCCTCGGATATCTGGCGCTGTTGCGGGCGCGTCGCTGAATACGGGTGCGGGAGCGTTTCCAGCTGACCGAAACCGTCGACAATATTGCGCACGGAACGGCCTCCACTGACCGGTCAGGGCCCAACGATCCGCGCGATTTGCCTGATTAAAACGACTCCACCCGAAATCACCGACGCCATCGCGGGCTCCTCTGAACCATGGTATCGGGGTTCGAATCCCTGCCTCCCGCCCAACAACCTCGTTCTACGACGTCAACCTACGCTCGCGGCCTTTCTCCGTCTCCAGTATTTCTCCGCGTTCGAAGTCGACTGCCCGCGTCTCGAGCAGCCGGACGGTGTCAACCAGCGCTGCCGCGCGGGCACCTCCGTTTTTTGCCTGGCGACACCGTGAACCAACAGATGGCGTTCCCGAATTTTCGCACCAATGTTGCGCAGCGGATGTCGAACTGACCGGCGACTTGCTCCGCTCAGAACGAGATCGTCATGTTCGAGGCCGTTGGACGAGTAGCGCCACTTCCGCACGCCGACATCTACTTCCTTCGAAGCGGATGCTCGCGGAAGAACGCCCACATCAGACCCGTCGCGTCGATGCTCCGGGTCGTGGGCCCGACGAGCCATTCCGGCATCGGCTGGCCGCCGGGCCAGGTATGGCCTCCTCCCAGGATCGTGTAAAGCACCACCCCCGCATCGTCCGCGCAGTGTGTATATTCGAGACGCGTCACGTCGGGCGCGGCGGCTGATTCGACGGGCGTCGGTGAGCAACGATTTCTGCGCGCCCAGTTCGCCGTCCACTCCGGGATGCTCGGAAACGGCTCAGGGGCGAGCCAAACCTTGGCGCCGTTGTACGGCGTGAACCGATCAGCCGTCCCATGGAACGCGATCATCGGCGCCGGGCGTGGGTCGGGGCACCAATTCACAGGCAGTGTCACGGCAGCCGCCACTGGTCCGAACGCCGCGATGCGATGGGACAGCGTGCACGACAGCGCGAACGTCATGCCGCCGCCATTGGACAGGCCGTTCGCGTAGATTCGCGAGGGGTCGATGTTGTAGGACGCCTCCAGTTTGTCGATCAACTCCGAAATGAAGATGACATCCGGCATGCGGCTTCCCTCGCCACGCATGTGCCATATCTTCGGCCCGCCGCCCTCTCCCGCCGGGTACACGACGATGAACCCTTGCTCGTCGGCCAGCTGATTCCAGCGACTGAGGTTCATCTGGTAGGACGGCCAGTTGTCCGCGCCGTGCATACTGAGCACGAGCGGCGACGGCTTGGTCCGATCGTAGCTGCCGGGCACGTAAAGGATGTACTCGCGCGTCTGTCCCGCCGACGTCACGATGGTCCCGTTCGTCCTATTCACGGCGTAGAAGGACGCGGCGTTCACCAGGACGAACAGCGGAGGCAGACCGATGCAGCACAGCACGGCGCCGAGGACGAACGTGCGTCGCGTCATCGATGCCGACTCCACGCGAGCGCCAGCGGAGCGGCGGAGACGCGCGCCAGCGGAACCTGGAGGATCGCGATGGCCCCAAGGAAATAGCGCGGGATGGTCGGCGACGCGGCAAACCACTCGAGCACGCCGTAGAGCATCAGGACGGTGACGAGCCAGCAGGCCGCGCCGGTCACGAGCATGCGATCGCTCAGCAGCCGGCTGTCATGGAGCCGGATCGCGACCCACGCCGCCGCGATCAGCTTGAAGACGACGAGAACGACGAGGATCCACGGCAAGCCGTTCCAGATGGCGGACTGCACGGTTCGGTTCGTGATGACCTCATCCGCGAGCGGCCCGGCGGCCACAAGGGCGATCAGGGCGAGGAGCACGCTGGACTTCATCAGCCATGCGCGGCCGGTCAACCCGATGCACAAACTCTGCACGAGATGCTTCCACGTCGATGCGAAGAGCGCCGCGAACATCAGCAGCACGACGGCGATCCCCCTGAGCGTCCCTGTGACGTCGATGCCCGCGCGCGCGCGTTCGACGACCACCGGCATCCTGCCCGACAGCATGAGCGCCACCACACTGAGAACGATGACCAGCAGCCACGCCGCCAGCGTGCTCCAGCCCGCCATCTTCAGCTTGGCCGCGATGAGCGACGCAGTAGTCAGCGGCCGCGCGGCCATGAACGACCCGGAAGACGAGATCGTGCTGAGCGCCGCTGCGGCAAACGCGGCCATGAACGGCGGAGTCAACAGCACGGCGAACAGGATCAGGAACACGATTGGCGCGGTGTCGTTGCCCGGGATGAACAGCAGCAGGAGCTCAACCGGCACGACGAGGGCGACCGTCGCCGGCAGCACGCGGCCATGCCAGCGCCACTCGAACCACGTTTGCGCGCGGGCCGGCGAGAGAAACCTCTCTCGCTGGCGCGGACGGACATCCAGGGTCTGCCCCAGCCGCGCGAACGGTCCGCGCCAATCGGGGACCTCTCCCCGCCGGGCGCGAGCCACGGCGTACCAGGCGACGAGATACGCGGCCGGAATCTGCGGGGCGCAGATGGCGACCATCACGGGCTCGCGCGCTTCGTAGTTGAGCGCGAGCAGCACGATGACGTCCACGGCCATCAGCCACAGCGCCGCGATGACGACACGGACTCCTGGCAATCCGTACGGCATCCACATCAGCGCCTGCGTCCAGGCGAGATAGGCCGCAGCCATCAACGCCGGCCACACCCACGGCACGTGGATGTCGACTCCTCCCGGCCATCGAACGAGGATGGCGGTTGCGATCCACAGACCTGCAGCCGCCGCGGTGCCATACAGCATCGGCCAGCCCGCGAGCGCGCGCGTCGTCACCGGCAGCGTGAACATGCGGGCGGGGAAGATCGACTCGCGAGCGGCGAGATCGCCGGACAGGCCATAGCTGAACAGACCGACGAAATAGAAGAACGTCCACGACATGGGCGCGATGATCAAGCCCGCGAGACCATTGGGCGGATTCATCCTGATCGGACGTCCCGGTCCGAGCATCAGGAGCTTGACCGCAACGAAGACGATGACGTACGCGCCGAGAGCCATCAGCCACAGGCGATGACGCCAACGAAACTCCCAGCCGATTGCGCGGGCGGCGCCACGCACGGTCAGGTCTCCTGTGCCGGCGCCACGCTCGTGCCGACGCGCGCGACGAAAATCTCGTCGAGTGACGGCACGCGGTTGCCGACGCGATGTGCTTCCTTGATGTCGTGCAGCGGCGCGCTCAGGACGATCCTGCCGTGGCTGATGATCGTGACGTGATCGGCGACCTGCTCGACTTCTTGTAACAAGTGCGACGAAAAGAGCACCGTGCGGCCTTCATCGGCAATGGTGCGGATGACGGCACCGAGAATGTCGCGCCGGACGATGGGATCGAGGCCGGACGACGGTTCATCCAGCACCAACAATTCGGGCCGATAGGCCAGCGCGATCAGCAGTCCCAGCCGCGCCTTCTGCCCCTTCGAGAGGCTCCTGATTCTCGTCTTGAGGTCCAGCGCGAACGTCTGCCGCAGCTCTTCCGCGTACGCAACGTCCCACGCTGGATAGAACGCGCGCGAGTAGCGGATGAGCTCCTCGACGCGCATCCACCCGGGGAGATCGTTTTCCTCCGACAGATAGCCTGTGCGCGACAGGACGGCCACCGGATCGGCGACCGGATCGAGGCCGAAGACGCGCACCGAGCCGCGTTCCGCCTGCAGCAGACCCAGAATGTGTTTGATGAGCGTCGTCTTGCCCGCTCCGTTTGCGCCGACGAGGCCGTAGACCGCCCCACGTGGCATGGACACGCTCACGGAGTCCAGGGCCGTCTTCGCACCGAATAGGCGCGTCAGCTCCGAGACGTCGATGGCTGATTCAGGCACTCCCTATCCGCCTGTCGCGCGCTCCGCCAACGTCAACGGGTGAACGTCTCATCGTCAAAAAGAGCAGGTCTCTGTGGCAGAGCTGACGCGGAGTCTACAGCCGCCGACAGGGCCGGTCAAACCTCTCAAGCCGAGTTTTCAACGAGCCACTTGCGGAAATCGTCCCTGACACCCCGCCAATTCAATCCAAAACGCCCACGTCTCAGGGCTCAGGCAGTTGTGAGATGCCATCAATAGATTGGCGCGCTTCATTCGGCGGCAGCTGAGAGGCTGCAGAGACCGTCGCGTCGAGCCGCGTCGAATCGAGCCACTTGACCGCTGCAATTGGACGGGTCCACTCTTGCAGACAATGGAATCTCGAGACCTGAGCCTGTTGCTGACCCTCGACGCCCTCCTGCAAGAGGGGAGCGTGACACTTGCCGCGTTCTTCGAAAAGCGGCTATAGATTCTCTCCTGCGGGGCTTTCGTCGTGGCGCGCTGACGATTGTCGCGTTGCGGAGGACTGGCCG
>JANMCN010000169.1:0-22751 GCA_031361295.1 Acidobacteriota bacterium
CAGCTCCCAGCTTCCAGCTTGCGGCTACAGCCAGTGGAGCTCCCGGGCCTCTTGCCGTCGAGGGTCGTATGTGCAAGTCGGAAGCGCTGGAGCTGGAACTGGTAGCTGGTAGCGGTAATAATATACATGACTCGATAAACCTGTTACCCTCTCTGGGACAGGCCGGCGTGCTCTCGATTGGGCTGGTCTTCGGACTGGCTCTAGTCTGCGTCGTTGTAAGCCTTGTTCGCTATATTGAAACCGATGATAGGCCCTTCGCCGGGGTCGTCAATGATTCGCTTGCGATGTTCCATCTCGAACGTGAAATTGGCGTACCGCGACCCCCATTTCTGAAACCTGTCGCGATAGACAACCCGTCCGAAGATGTACATGACACAAGTACGATTCATCGCACACTTGAATTGCTCTACATCGACAGGCTCAAAAGTGACTCCATGGTCGGAGTGCTGGCCATGGACCATATGAAAGTCCATCTCGACAAGGTTGAGTTCGTTTTCTGGCATCGGCCGTTCCAATGGCGAACCAACGTAGCGATGGATCATAGTGGCCCCAAATTTCAAGATTCTAGCGGGCGTGCGTCCAGAGTTGATGACCTCGAAAGTGGCACTCGGGCGTTGCTCTGGCCCGTAGTCTTCAAACGAAGTAATAGCGTTCACGTAGACGTAGGCGCGCTCCACTCGTTTCGTGGTGCTGTGCATAGCCAAGTAGACAGATACCTGGATGATGGCGATCAACGCCAACAAGACAGTGATACCAGCGAGCGGCTCCGTCAGCGCCTTGTCGAAAAATTGTTGTTTCTTGGATTGTCCGGGGTGGGGTGGCTGGCTTTCGGGCTGGGTGTTTATAACTTGGTTGATGGTTGGCTGCGTTGGCGTGACTTGTTGGTTGGCCTGATTGGGCTGGCGTGCTTGATTGTCGGCATGGTCGGTCTGACGCTGGATTGGGTTCGATGATGCGATTGCGGCGGCAAGCAGGAACGGCGCTATCATGGGGGTCATATGGCTCGTCCGTCGAAGGAATACGCCAAGTTCGTCAAGTTCACGGACAAGCTCCTGTCTGTCCCACGGGCCGACCTGCAAAAGCGGCTGGACGCGCACAAGGAGAAGGCCGCGCAGAATCCCAAACGGCGCGGCCCCAAGCGGAAGGTTATCGAGCCTTCCGCCGACTCTGCCCTCGACGCTTCCGAGGCCAGCTAGGGCACGTTCGGCGCGTTCGCCGCTCCGATCAAATCCTTGTACATCAGGCGACGGCCGACGATGCCGTTGACCGTGGCGCTGAAGCGGTCAGCGTCGTTCATGTCCTTCCGGTTGTTGAACCGAAACGCCTGTTCATCGAGATACCGAAACAGGTGGAACGGCTCGACGCTGATGTACGTGCCCTTCAGGGAGCGTTTCAGCAGGCTCCAGTAGTTCTCGCAGCCGTTCGTGTGAACCTGCCCGTCCACGTACTTTTCCGCGTGGTCAATGACGTTGTGGACGTAATCGCGGCTGAGGCCTTGATACGAGAAGTGGGCATCGGTGTTGATGGTGCTGCCAGCTTCGACGTGCGAGCGCACTTCAGGCTGGAAGTTGTGCTTCTTGCGGCCCGGAAGCACCAACGTGCGGACGCGGCTCGCACCGTCGCCGTGACGCTCCAGCAGACCCATGACGGCGACCTTGCCGATCATCGAGTTGTTCAGGCTGATACCGATGCGACGGCGTTTGCTCTTGTGCATGTTGCGCGCCTTGCCGCCGATGTAGGTTTCGTCAATCTCCACATCGCCGCCGAGCTTGCCGCCGCCGTCAGAGTCCTGCATCGCAAGGCGAATCCGGTGGAGCATGAACCACGCGGTTTTTTGGGTGACGCCAATCGCGCGGTGAATCTCCCACGACGACACGCCGTTTTTGCAGTTCGCAATCATCCAGACGGTCGGGAGCCACTTATCCAGACCGAGCGGCGAGTCCTCGAAAATCGTGCCGACCTTGATGGAGAACTGACGGCGCGCGTGCTTCGTGTTGCACGTCCACACGCGGCGTTTGCGGTCAAAACGGACGTGCTCGTTGCCGCACGTCGGGCAGGTTATGACGCCGTTGGGCCAGCGGCGAACTTTCAAGTATTCGAGGCACTTGTCGGCGTCGGAGAAGTAAGAAACGGCGTCAAGAAGCGTGCGCGGCGTGTCCATACATAGGAGCATACCGCCGATGTGTTATCGAGTCAAGTATATTATTACCGCTGGTAGCTGGTAGCTGGAAGCTGGAAGCTGGTAGCTGGAAGCTGATATTCATGCGAGAGTTTCGCGTCGCGCTGCTGGGCCAGGGCTTCATGGGCAAGGCGCACTCCAACGCCTACTGCCAGGCCCCCCATTTCTACGACCTGCCCTACCGCATCCGGCGCACCCTGCTCTGCGGCCGTGACGGGACGTCGCTGGCCGCGATGGCCCGGCGCTGGGGCTGGGAAGAGACATCGACCGACTGGCGCAGCGCCATCGAGCGGAAAGACATCGACGCGGTCGACATCGCGCTGCCCAATCACCTGCACGGTCCCGCGGCGATGGCCGCGGCCGAAGCCGGCAAAATCGTCCTCTGTGAAAAGCCGCTCGCGCTGTCGCTCGACGAGGCGCGGGCCATGGAGAAAGCCGCCCGCGGCGTGCCCACGCTCGTCTGGTTCAATTATCGACGGGTGCCGGCGATCGCGTACGCGCGTCAGCTGATCGAGGAAGGCCGCCTGGGAACCATCTTCCATTACAACGCAGCCTACAAGCAGCAGTGGGGCGCCGACACCTCGCGTGCGGCGACCTGGCGCATGGACCCGGCGCTCGCCGGGTCGGGAGTCGCCGACGATCTCCTCACGCACGCACTCGACACGTCGCTGTACCTGAACGGGCGCATCACGGAGGTCGTCGGCCGCGCACGCACCCTCGCGCCCGGTCGTGCGGTGGACGATGCGGTGATGGCGCTCGTGATGTTCGAGAATGGCAGCGCCGGCACGTTCGAGTCCACGCGCTTCGGGATCGGATGCCGGAACCAGAACAGGTTCGAGATTCACGGGTCCGGCGGGATGCTCCGCTTCGACCTGGAACGCCTCAATCATCTCGAGTTCCTCGATGCCTCGAACCCCTCGACGGAACAGGGGGCGCGCGACATCCTCGTGACCGATCCCAAGAGCCCGATATTCGGCAATTTCTGGCGGCCCGGTCACATCATCGGGTACGAGCACACCTTCATCGCCGCGCTCGCCGAGTTTCTTCAGGCGCTCGCCCGCGACGAACCCTTCCATCCGAATTTCGCGGACGCCCTGGTCGTCCAGCAGGCGCTCGATGCGATCCAGCGGTCGGCGGCGACGCGGCAGTGGACGAGGGTCGACGAGGCGAATCACTCATGAGCGTCAGCTCGGGCGGCACGGTCCTAACTCAGAAGGCACGATGGACGATCGTCGGCTTGCTCTCGGCGTCCATCGCGATCAACCTGCTGGACAGGCAGGTGCTGTCGGTGCTCGCCTCGGAACTGCGGACGCAGTTCCACTGGACGAACGCCCAGTACGGGTACATCGCGGTCTTCTTCAACCTCGGGATGATGCTCGGGCAGATTCCCGCCGGGGCGCTGATGGACCGGCTGGGCACCCGGTCGGGCCTTGCGGCGATCCTCGTGGCCTGGTCGCTGATCAGCGCGTCGCACGCGCTCGTCGGCGGCGTTGCCGTCGCGATCGGCCTCAGTACGCTTGTCGGCTTCATCGGGCTGCGCTTCGTGATGGGACTGACCCAGTGCGGGAACTACACGGCGGGCATCAAGGCGCTGGCAGGTCTGTTCCCCGCGGCGACACGGTCCCGCGCGGGCGGAGTGTTCAACGCCGGGGCGCAGTTCGGCTCGGTGATTGCCCCTCCGATCGTTGTGTTCCTCGCGACGAGGTTCGGATGGCGGATGGCGTTCGTCGTGCCGTCGCTTCTCGGGTTGCTGTGGCTGCTGCCGTGGCTGGCGATCGCCCCCGACAAGAAGACCATGGCGGCGGTGGCGGTGAAGCCGTCCGGGGCCGCGGCGGAGGCGGGGCCCTCGATCGGGCTGTCGCAGCTCATACGGAATCGCAAGGTGCTCGGCCTGTTCCTCATCCGCGTGTTCACCGGGCCCATTACGACCTTCTATTGGACATGGCTGCCGTTATACCTGCGAACGGGACGCGGGATGTCGTTTCTGGCCGTAGGGTTCTTCGCGTCGGTGCCGAATCTCATCGGCATGGGCGGCAACGTGGTCGGCGGCCTCATCACCGATCGACTCGTGCAGAGTACCGGGTCCGTGGACCGGGGCCGTAAAATCGCGTTCACCTGCGCGTTCCTGCTCGGCGCGCTCAGCATGACGATGCCGTTCGTGACCAACAATTACCTTGCCGTCGTGCTCATGGGGCTCGCGCTCTTCGGGAATCAGTGGGTGTCGGCCACGTATATCGGGACCGTCGGCGATGTCGTGCCGCAGCAGCTTGCGGGACGCGTGAACGGGATCGCGGGCCTCGGCGACAACGGCGCCGCACTGCTGGCCGTTCTCTATACAGGCATGATCGTGGACAAGTACGGCTGGACGCCCGTGTTC
Source organism: Acidobacteriota bacterium (assembly GCA_031361295.1). Taxonomy (GTDB): domain Bacteria; phylum Acidobacteriota; class Vicinamibacteria; order Vicinamibacterales; family 2-12-FULL-66-21; genus JALZOC01. The sequence continues at coordinate 4,557 of JANMCN010000169.1, forward strand.
GTCGGTGCCGGCGCGCTGCCGTTCCTCGCCATGGCGAGCGTCTTCCTGGTCCTGAGGAAGATCGAGCCGGCGCGGTTCGAGCGCATCTGAGAACGGCGTTGTCAGCCATCAGCTCAACGCTGAAGTGCGGCGCTCGAACTCACTGCCGGCACAGATGAAGTCTGAAGAGCTGACGTCGGAGCGCGGCACGCGTCAATCCTGACGTGTGAAGTGCGAGCCAGCCAGCCGGAAGCCTGAGAGCTGTTGAGGAGGATTCATGCGGCGCGCGCTGATTGTTGCAGTCGCAGCGGGCGGCGTCGTGATTGCGGCCGGTGCGCCCTTACGCGGCGCGCAGCGGCCGGGCGCGCCGGTGCCGGCGGCGGCCGTGCCCGCGCCGATCTCGCCATCCAAGCCCTTCGCGCCGGAGGGCTTCACCCCGCTGTTCAATGGCGAGAGCCTGTCGGGGTGGCACGTCAGCAGGACGAATCATCATGGGACGACGCCTGACTATCATGTGCTGCACGGATTGATCGTGGCCACGCAGAGTCCCCTTGGCCGGGGCGGCATCCTGCTCACCGACAAGAAGTACAGGAACGTCGAGGTGTACATGGAGGTGAAGCCGGACTACGGGTGCGACAGCGGCCTGTTCTTCCGGTCGAATGAAGCGGGGGACGCGTATCAGGTCACGATGGACTACCTGCCCGGAGGTTCGATTGGCGGGATCTATGGGGAAGGCCTGCAGGGGGTCGGCGCGCGGGGTCCGGCGCCGGCTCGGCGTCAAGGTGGCGCCGCGCCGACACCCGCGCGCGCAGCCGCTCCGACGCCGGATGTCGCCGGCGGGATTCCGCTCGGAAGCACGACCCCGCAGGGCGACGCGCCGTGGATGAAGGCCTGGAAGCGCGAGGACTGGAACACGGTGCGAGTCCGGATGGTCGGCGACGTTCCGCATATCACCGTGTGGGTCAACGATCAGCAGATCACCGACTTCACGGATACCGCGAACCACGCGAAGGACGGCATCACGGAGGGGCCCATCGCCATCCAGGTGCACGGCGGCACCCGCTGGGTCCCCGGCGGGTTCTGGCGCTGGCGCACGATCGCGGTCAAGGAGCTGCTCGCCGACGCGAAATGAAAAAGTGGCCAGTAACCGGTTTCCAGTGGCCAGTCGCCATGTTCCAGTAACGAGTGCTGGCAACTGGGAACTGGCCACTGGAAACTGGAAACTGGAAAGTGGAAACCGACCATTCAATAGAGGTCCGATGAACTCTCCTTCCGCGTCGCCGATCCGGGCACCTGCCGCCGCGGCTCCATCCGGTGCGCCGACCCGCGCGCGTCACATCGCCGTCCTCTTCACGATCGTGCTCGCGATCATCACCTACATCGATCGCGTGTGCATCTCGATGGCGGCGCCGTCGATCCAGAAGGATCTGGGACTGTCGCCGATTCAGATGGGATGGGCGTTTTCGGTCTTCGGATGGGCCTATGCTTTTTTCGAAGTGCCGGGTGGATGGATGGCCGATCGCATCGGGCCGCGCCGCGTCCTGATGCGCATCGTCGTCTGGTGGTCGTTCTTCACCGCCGCGACCGGGTGGGTCTGGAGCTTCAGTGCCTTGATCGTCACGCGCACGCTGTTCGGGGCGGGCGAGGCCGGCGCTTTTCCGAACATGACCCGAATCTTCACGACCTGGCTGCCGACACGGGAGCGCGAGAAGGCGCAGGCGACGCTGTGGCTCGCGACCCGGTGGGGCGGGGCTCTGACGCCGCTGCTCATGGCCTACATCCTCCAGGTGCTCTCCTGGCGGCGCGCGTTCGAGCTCCTGGGTCTTCTGGGCGTGATCTGGGCCATCGCGTTCTACCGGTGGTTTCGCGACGATCCGGCCACCCACCCTGACGTGAACCGCGCCGAACTGGCGCTGCTGCCGCCGGCGCGGGAGACCGCGGCGGTGTCGGGCCCCCTCCCCTGGCGGCTCCTGGTGTCGAAGCCGTCCGTCTGGCTGCTCTGCGCGCAGTATGCGTGCCTGGCGTACGGCTGGTGGTTCTACGTGACGTGGCTGCCCACGTATCTGCGCAACTCGCGGGGCACGAGCATCAAGATGAGCGCGCTGCTCGCAGGATTGCCGCTGCTGATGGGCGGAGTCGGGTGCCTGATCTCGGCGGCGCTCATCCCTCGCATCGCGCGCGTCATCGGCAGCGTCGCGCGCGCGCGGCGGATCGTGGCCATCACCGGCTTCGTCGGGGCCTCCGCATCGATCCTGATCTTCACGAGGATTCAGGATCCCAGGATGGCCATGGTCGTCCTCGGTTTCGCGGGGCTCTTCAACGACTTCGTGATGCCGGCGGCGTGGGCCGGCTGCATGGACGTCGGCGGCCGGTACGCGGGGACGCTTGCCGGCTGCATGAACATGATGGGCAGTATCGCCGGCGCGCTCTCGCCGCTCGTCGTCGGATACCTTCTCGCCTGGACGAACCAGGACTGGACGCTGACGTTCTACGTCTCCGCCGCGATATATAGTGTCGGCGCCGTGTGCTGGATCTTTCTCGACGCCCATACCCCCATGGAGGCGTAGAACGTGCAACGTGCAACGTGCAAATGAAAAGAAGACTCGCAATGCCTGAAGACAGTCTTCGTGATGCGGAGTGCTCCCTCACGCGTCGTCATATCCTTCAGCTGGCCGCGTATGCGCTCGCGCTGCCGGGCGCTTCGGCTTTTTTCGGCGCCTGGCTGCAGGCCGCACCGCATCAGCACGTCATGGGGTCGCAGCCCCCGGAGCCGCCTCTCCTGCGCGATTACCAGCCGAAGTTTTTCGATGCCCGGGATTTCGAAGCTCTGCAGGCGTTCACGGCCATCCTGATCCCGACCGACGAGACGCCCGGGGCCAGAGAAGCGCGGTGCGCGCACTTCATCGATTTCGTTCTACAGGCGTCGGCCGTTCATGCACCAGCGACGCAGCGGCAATGGCGTGAGGCGATGGGCGCGCTGCGGCAGGCGGGTTTCCACGCCGCTGACGCTCCGGGGCGGGCGGTCATCGTCCAGGCGATGGCGAAGCCCGAACACGAGCGTGGCGCCACCCACCCGGCCTACTCCGCGTACCGCCTGATCAAGCAGCAGAACGCGTTCGCGTTCTACACCTCGCGCGCCGGCATGATCGAGTGCCTCGACTATCGCGGCAACGCGTACAACGCGACGTTTCCCGCGTGTGACCACCCGGAGCACCGGACACTGTGACGACACAGCGTGAGTCCGGTCACGCGTCGGATTGTGCTGTCGTCCGTACTCAGTTGAGTTTTCCTCTCGACCAGGTTGAACCGTGACTCCGAACACCGAACCGAACCCGGAACCAGATAAATGCCCTATGACGTGATTGTCGTCGGATCCGGTGCCTGTGGCGGCTGGGCGGCCATGGAGCTGGCTCAAGCGGGTATGAAGGTGCTCATGCTCGAGGCCGGGGCGCGAATCGATCCGGCGCAGGAGTTCCGTCACACGTTTCTGTACCAGATGGACTATCGGGGGCGTGGGGAGCCTGGTCTCCTGCGGCGGTATGCCGGCAGCGAACGGAACTACCGCATCATGATCGACAACAGCGAGAATCCCTACACGACCTCGCCGGAGACGGTGTACAGCTGGGGCCGGTCCAGGTGCCTCGGCGGCCGCACCCTGCACTGGGCGCGCGCGACGGACAGGATGGCGGACTACGAGTTCAAGGCCGCATCCCGCGACGGATACGGCATGAACTGGGCGGTGTCCTACGCGGACATGAAGCCGTACTACGAACGCGTCGAGCGGTTCATCGGCGTGAGCGGCGCGAAGGAGGGGCTCCCGCAATTCCCCGACGGCGAGTTCCTGCCGGTGATGCCGCTCAATTGCGCCGAGACCATCTTCACGGCGGCGGCCAGAGGACTCGGCTGGCCGGCCACGCACCGGCGCCTCGCACAGCTGACGCAGCCACACAACGGCCGCCCCCCCTGCCACTACTGCGGCAACTGCGTGAACGGCTGTGACGTCGGCGCGATGTTCAACCCCATCGCTGTCACGCTGCCCCCGGCGCTCAAGACAGGGAATCTGGAAATCCGGACCGACAGCGTGGTCGCCCGTGTGCGCGTGAACGCGGAGAATCGCGCGCAAGGCGTCACGTACATCGAACGTCACAGCAACCAGTCGGTGGACGTGGATGCGGCCTGGGTGATTCTTGCCGCGTCGACGCTGGAGAATACGCGCCTGCTGCTGCTCTCCGACAAGGCCGGGCTCGCGAACTCCAGCGGAACCCTCGGCCACTACATGATCGACCAGATCGGCGGAGGCGGAGTGAGCGGCATCCTGCCGAAACTGAAAGGCGGACCGAGCCGGCTGGACGACGGGAAGATGGCGGGGATGACGATTCCGAGCTTCCAGAACTACGACGACAGGACACAGCGCAAGGATTTCATCCGCGGGTACGTCATGAATGCGACAGGAGGACAGACCGAGTTTCCGCAGTTCGCGGCCAACCTGCCGGGCTACGGCTCCGAGTGGAAGAAGGAGGTGAAGAGCCGTTATGTCGCCCAGGCGCGCGTGTGGAACGCCGGTGGTGAGATGCTCGCCCGGAAGGAGAACTTCGTCGAGCTCGACCCGGAAGTAAAGGACGCCTGGGGCATTCCCGTCCTCAAGATCCACTTCACGCACAGCGACAACGACTACAGGCTCCTGGAGAACTTTCAGCAGAATGCGGAAGAGCTTTTCAGGAAAGCCGGTGGGGAAGTGATGCCGTCCGCGCCGGTGGCGCCAGCCGGGTTCCCGGGCGGCCCAGGAGCCCCCTCAGCCGCGGGAACGAATTCGGCAGCTCCAGGCCGCGGTGCTGACCGTGCTCAGCCCGGTGGGCCAAGAGCGTCCGGCGTCGAGGGCGAGCCGCCCGCGGGTCGTGGCGGGTCATCAGGCGGGCGGCGGCCACTAGGCGGATCGATTCACGAAGTGGGCACGGCCCGCATGAGCGAGAAGCCATCCGATGGCGTCCTGAATTCGTTCTGCCAGACCCACGACATCGGCAACCTGTACGTGTTTGGTGGCAACGCGTTTCCATCGACCGGCGACAAGCATCCGACGCTCACGATGATGGCGCTGACCGCGCGTGGGTGCGACCACCTGAGAGAGCGTGCGAAGGGCAGGACGGTGTAGCCGAAGGGCCTCAGCTGCGCGCGCGCTACGCCAGCACTTCGGGATTGAGCAGGTCCATCGCGTCGAAGTCGCCGAGCTCGGCGAGTGACACATTCCGGAGCGCGCGCGCGGCCATGCGGACATTGGCCTCGGCGGTATTGCTGCCGACGTGCGGCAGCAACACTACCCGTGGCAGCGTGCGCAGATCCTTGCCCCGCGCGGCCGGTACGTAGGGCTCCCGCGCGTACACGTCCAGCGCGGCGCCGCCGATCCGCCCGGCGGCCAGCGCATCGTACAGGGCCAGCTCGTCGACCACCGCCCCTCGGGCGGTATTGATCAGCCAGGCATGTGTCTGAAACTGCCCGAGGCGTGCTGCGTTGATGAACGACGCGTTCTCGGCCGAGGCCGGAATATGCAGGGAGGCGTAGTCGGCCCGGCCCACCGCGTCGCCGAAATCAGTGGTGATCGCGTCGAAGTCAGCGTCTCCGCCAGGCGCGGGGCCGGACCTGCGATAGCCGATCACGCGCATGCCGAAACCCGCCCTCGCGATCCGCGCCGTGGCCCGCCCAATCGTGCCGCACCCGATAATCGCCACCGTGCGGCCCTGCAGCTCGATGCCTGTCTGCGGCGCCCAGTTGCCGGTGCGCATCCCGCCCGCGACCTGTTCGAAATGGCGGGCGGCCGCAAGGATCAACAGCAGCGTGAGCTCCGCCACGGACTGGTGAAGCACGTCCGGCGTGTTCGTGCAGAGGAGCCCGGCGGCCGTGGCGCGCGCCTTGTCGATGCCGTCGTGGCCCACTCCGTAGCGCGCGAGCACACCGCCGGCCGGCAAGGCGCCATACAACCCGTCCCGGTAGGCCACCGGCCCCACGATCGCGTGTCGTGCCCCGGCTGCACGAATGGCCTCGGCGAGCTCCACCTCAGAGGGCGGCGCGACGACGCAGTGCAGCGCGCTCGAGGTGAACACCGCTTCCGCCCTCCGGAATTCCGGTTCGGTCACGACGACGACTGGTGCGGGAGAAGACATGGCCCTCTATATACCGGTTCGCGCACGGACCCGCAAGCCGTTGGGACGCTGCGCGTCAGCGCCCGGCATGCGATATTGTCGTCAGACCGGAGGATCCATGCGAACAGGAGTCAGCCTACTTCTCGGCTCTGCGCTCACGATCGGGCTGGCGGTTCACGCCCAGCAGCCGGGCGCTCCCGCGGCGTCGCAGCCTGCCGGCACGCCGCAGCCGCCGGCACTTCCGGCGTCCGATGCGAACGGAAATCCCCTGCGCCGCGCAGCGAAGACCGGCCACCTCTCGAACTACGACGAGGCGAAGGTGGCCCCGTATACGCTTCCCGACCCGCTCGTGCTGTCGAACGGACAGCGGATCACCGATCCGGACGCGTGGACCCGGCGCCGTCGTCCGGAAATCATGCGTCTGTACGAGACGGAAATCTTCGGCCGGGTGCCGACGAACGCGCCCAAGGTCACGTGGGACGTCAAAGAGACCGATCCCGCGGCGCGTGGCGGCACGGCGTTGATGAAGCAGGTCGTCGGCACGGTCGGGAGCGGCGAGCATGCCGTCCACATCAGGGTCACGCTGTACACGCCCGCGAAAGCGGCGGGTGCCGTGCCGGTCATTCTGATCGCGAACTTCGGCGGCGGCCCCGCTCCAGCACGTGCGGGGGGCGGCGTCCAGCTGGGCGACCCGCCGGTCGCGGCCGACATCCTGGCGCGCGGGTGGGGTTACGCCATGGTCGGGTACCAGGACATTCAGCCGGATCGCGCGAACACGCTGAACGAGGGGGTGATCGGTCTCACGCGTGGCGCCGGGCAGCAGCCGGGCCCGGACGAGTGGGGGAGCATCACGGCATGGGCCTGGGGGATCAGCCGCATCATCGATTACCTGGGAACTGACGCGTCGGTGAACGCGAACCGGATTGCGCTGCAGGGGCATTCGCGCCTGGGAAAAACCGCCTTGTGGGCGTCCGCGCTCGACGATCGCATCAAGGTCGTCTATGCGAGCTGCTCGGGCGAGATGGGCGCGGCGCTGTCCCGCCGCGACTGGGGCGAAACGGTGGACGACATGACCCAGAACTTCCCGTGGTGGTTCGCCGTCAACTTCCAGAAATTTGCCGGGCGCTGGAACGAGATGCCGGTCGACGCGCACATGCTCATCGCGCTCAGTGCGCCGAGGCCGGTGTTCGTCACGGGCGGCACCGCTGACCAGTGGGCCGATCCCGTCGGGATGTTTCTAGCGGAAGTGAACGCCGGACCCGTGTTTCGGCTCCTCGGTCGACGCGACCTCGGCGCCCCGGCGGGCCCGCCGCCGCTCGACACGCCCCTGACCCATGGCGATCTGGGCTGGCACTACCACACGGGAGGCCACGCTGCGACGGCAGCGGACTGGACCGCATTTCTCACGTTCGCGGGGAAGTATCTCAAGTAGCCATTCGAACCCGGAAGCCGGGACCTGGACCCTGGAACGGGTTCTCATCCGCGTACGATGAAGAACGCGTAGTACCCCATCATGACCACCATCGCCCCGGTGGTCGCCCACAACGCCGTCGTCGTCGCCCGCGACGGCGCGATTTGGGGCGGCAGCCGGCGGTGGCGCAGGAAGATCGCGCCCGCCCCGATCACCGGCAGCATCACCGCCTGCACGATGCCGCCAATCATCACCATCGTGACCGGCGCCTGCACCGTGAGGAGCAGCCCGACCGGGAACAGCCCCAGTACCACGACGAAGCGATTGCGCATGGCCACACGGGCCGGCAGGTCGTCGGCGTCGAAGCGCCCGGCCAGCCGGCACATGTCCGAGAACAGACGTGCATGGGCCGCGGTGGCGGCGAACACGGTTCCGTACAGCGTCGCAATGGCCCCGACGTAGAACACGCCGAGCGCCCAGCTTCCAAGCGTCTGGGTATACAGGTTCGACAGAACCGGGATCATGTCCGAGCTTGCGGGGACGAGGCCCATTCCGTGCAGGACCCCGGCGCCGAGCAGATAGAACGCCACGGTCGCCGCCGTGTAGATGATCATCGAGACTCCGATATCGAAGTGCATCACGCGGATCCACCCTCGCGCGCGTCGCTCCCAGCTCGCCGAGCGCTCGGGCGCACCGCAGAACTGGGCGTACCCCTTTTCGACGCACCAGTAGGGATACATGAACAGCTCCGCGGCGCCGACGCCGGTGATCCCGAATACCGCGACGGCCATGCCGATCCCCGATGCGGGCAGCTCGAAGCGGAGCCCGCCCGCGACCGCCGTCCAGGAGAAGAAGCGGGGCATTCGAATCAGGACCACCGCCGCGAGCGCGGTGATGACCGTGAAGAGTCCGACCTTGACCATCGCGACGCGCTCGACGCGCGCGTATCCCCCGCCGAGGAGCAAGGCCATCGTGAGCCCGAGGAACAGCACCACCCAACCGGTGACGGGCACGGCCGGCACGATCAGGTGCATGACCTGAGAGACACCCCCATACATGGCGCCCACCTGCAACTGCGTGGCGGCGACCATGGCTGCCCATGCCCAGACCAGCCAGTTCAGCTGACCGGCGCGTGGCCCGGGTACGTGGTTGAGCGCTTCGAGCCCGGTTTCGCCGGTGGCAATGGTGTAGCGGCCCAGTTCCGCCTGGATGACAGGCTTGATGAGGCAACTGAGCAGGACGACCCACAAGGCCGTGTACCCGGCCTGTGCGCCAAGCGTCGTCGTCGCGATCAGCTCTCCGGATCCCACGATCGATGCCGCGAGCACCATCCCGGGTCCGATCCGGCGGAGCGTGGCGAAGAATCGTGCGGGCGGGTCTTCGATCGCGCCGGGGACGAGTGCGTAGGGATTTGCAGGAGCCGACACACCACCGGGACCGACCACAGTGCTCATGGCGCGAGAGTATGCGCGTTTTTCTCTCGATCTGTCGTGGTTTTCATCGTACCTGGGGGGAGGCGCGCTAGTATGAGCCGCGTTCGGGGCGCTCGGGGCGAAGACGAGGGACCTGGACTGGCGCATTCAGGAAAGGGAGGTCGTGATGGCCAGAGGGTTTCGAGGGGCCGTGGGGCTCGTCGCGTGCGCGATAGCGGTGTCCACGTCGAGCCCCTCCGTTGTCGCCCAGGCCCCGGCCCCGGAGACGCCGGCAAGGGCCCGGGCCGAAGGCGCAGTTGCACCGGCGGTGTTCCGCGCTGCCGCCGCCAGAGTGGACATCACCCCGCAAACCCCGCAGTGGCTGCTCGGGTATCAGGCACGACAGGCAACTGGTGTGCACGACCCGCTCTATCACCGGGTGGTCGCGATGGACTCCGGCGACACCCAGTTCTACCTGATCTCGAGCGATCTGTGTCTGTTCTCCCCGTCTTTGTACGACAGCGTGACGCGCGACCTGGAAGCCGGGCTCGGGATCAGTGCAAAGCAGGTCATGTGGAGCGTGACGCACACCCACGCGGCACCGGAGGTTGGCCCGCAGGGCCTGTACAAGGTGCTGCTCGGACGGTCGGATCACGAATGGGACCGCGACTACACGACCCGCACGACCAGGGCGCTCTTGGAGGCCGTCCGAACCGCACGAGAGAAACTGGAGCCGGCGCGCATCGCGTTCGGGACCGGCACCTCGATGGCCAACATCAACCGGCGCGCGAAGGACGTCGATGGGCGCGTCTCGCTGGGCCTGAACCCCGAGGGTCCCGTGGATCGGCAGGTGAACCTGATCCGTCTCGACCGGCCGGATGGGTCCCTGATCGCCCTGGTCGCGAACTACGCCATGCACGGCACCGTGATGAGCGGCGACAACCTGGGCGTCAGCGGCGACGCTCCCGGAACGGTGGCCGCGTACCTGGAACAGAAGCTCGGGAGTACGGTGTTGTACATCAATGGCGCTGCCGGGAATATCGCACCGATCTACTCCGTCTATCCCACGGCGGAAAGCGGGCACCTCGCACAATTTCGCGTGCTGCTCGGGGACCGCATCCTGTCGGCCGCCGCCGCGATGGGCCCCGGCACGAGCGACGTCACGATGCGCCACGCGGAGCGGGTCATCGAAACACCGCGAAAGGCGGGGCTCGCCTGGCCAGAGGAGCTCCGTGCGTACGCGGCGTCTGACGGCCGCCCGGTCGTCCGGCTCCCGGTGCGCTTCCTGCGGATCAACGACACCGTCATCTGGTCCGCGCCGGTCGAGATGTTCTGCGAGATCGCGATGGACGTCCGGAACAGTTCCCCGTTTTCCCACACGATGTATTTCGGCTACACGAACGGGTGGCTCGGATACCTGCCGACCGCCCGGGCATTCGACGAGGGAGGGTATGAGCCACGGACGTCGCCGTTCACGCCCCAGGTGGAGGCGGATGTGAGCCAGGGCGTCACGTCGTTCATCCAGGGGTTTCGTCCTTGACGTTCCCCGCGGCGCCCAGTTGATTCCCGCTTCCGCCGAGTGCCGCGCCGGATGCGACGTCCATTGCGCGCCTCCGAAGCGCGGGTTCAGTCCCGCGAACAATTGCAGGTATCATCAGGCCGCGCGGCCGGGCCGCGGCCTCCGGCCGACGCTGACGAGCCGTCGGAGGGTTGCCCGAACGCCATGCGGGAGCGAGGAGAACGGAACGTGATCCGGATGTCGACCAGGGTGTTGTCGAGAGTGGTTCCGTTTGGCGCGATGGCGGCCATCGTGGTCGCGAGCCAGGCGCCGCCGCAAGGGCCAGGCGCCCCTCCACCCAAGGCACAGACGCAACCGTCCGCGGGCCGGGCGGCCGGCCCGCAGGGTATCCCGCCGGCTCCTGCGCGAGGCGGGGGGGGCATGCTGGCAGGGGCGGGCCCGGCCGACAAGCCGCCGGTCGACGCCGAAGCGGCCGACCGCGGACGCACGGTCTACGCCACCGAATGTGTCTCCTGCCACGGACCGCAGGCACGCGGCACGCAGAATGGATCGAACCTGGTCCGTTCGCTCGTCGTCCTGCGCGACCGGTACGGGAGCGGAATCGGTCCGCTCCTGAAGCGCGGGCACAAGGAGATGATGAGCGGACGGTCGAGCACGGTGCTCACCGACGCGCAGATTGTCGATCTCGCGCACTTCCTGCGGCAGCGCGTGAACGATGCCCTGCGTGGATCCCCCATCTTCCAGGTCCAGAACGTGCTGACCGGGGATCGCCAGGCGGGTGCGGCGTATTTCACGGGTGAGGGAAAGTGCAGTTCGTGCCATTCGCCGACCGGCAATCTCGCGGGCATCGGCGCACGGCTCGAACCGGTGGAACTGCAGCAACGCTTTCTGTTCCCGGCGAGCGGCCGTGGGGGTCGCGGCCGCGGCCGGGAGCCGGCCGCCGGGCCGCCGCCCACGGCCACGACCGTCACCGTCACCCCGCCCGGGGGGCAGGCCATCTCGGGGGCCCTGGTGCAGATGGACGACTTCACGATCACGCTGCGCGACGCGTCGGGCGACATGCGGACGTTCACCAGAACACCGGCGCTCCAGGTCGTGAAGACCGATCCGCTGGCTGCGCACCGCGCGCTGCTCGACTCGATCACCGACAAGCACATGCACGACGTCGTCGCCTACCTGGAGAGCTTGAAATGAGGAGAGTCACGCTGCTTGCCTGGGCGCTGGTCGCAGCCGCCGCGGCGGTTGGCTCCGCGCAGGGCGGAGTGGATCAGAAGAGGCTGCTCAACCCGGGGACCGACTCGTGGCCCGGGTACAACGGCGACTACACCGGGCGTCGGTTCAGCCCGCTCGACACGATCAACGCGTCCAACGTCAAGGCGCTGAGCCTCGCGTGGGTCTACCGGCTCAACCCCGGCGCGCCGAACGCGAACGTCGGCTCGATCAAGGGGACGCCCCTCATGGTCGATGGCGTGATGTACGTCACGGCGCCGGACCACGTCTGGGCGCTCGACGCGCGCACGGGCCGCGAGCGCTGGCACCATGCCTGGCAGTCGAAAGGCGGTATCCACATCGGGAACCGCGGTCCGGCGATTCTCGGCGACACGCTGTACTACCAGACGCCAGACTGCAACCTCGTCGCGCTGAACGTGAAGGACGGCATCGAGCGCTGGCACAAGACGGTCTGCGATCTCGATCAGTTCTATTACGGGTCGGTCGCGCCGGTCATCGTGAAGAACCACGTCATCGCGGGTGTGAGCGGCGACGACCTCGACGTCCCGGGCTATGTGGAGTCGCACGACCCTGTGACGGGGGAGATGCAGTGGCGCTGGTGGGTCGTTCCGCAGAAAAAGGGCGACCCGGGGTCGGAGACCTGGCCGAACGAAGAGGCGATGCAGCACGGCGGGGGCATGACGTGGCAGCCACCCACGTACGATCCCGATCTCAACCTGCTCTATGTCACGACCGGAAATCCGCAGCCCGTCATCGCCCACGCCAACAGGGCCGGCGACAATCTGTTCACCGCCTCGATCGTCGCGCTCAACCCTGACACCGGCAGGATGGTGTGGTACTTCCAGGCGTCGCCGCACGACACGCACGACTGGGACGCGACGCAGACAGCCGTGCTCATCGACGGGGAGGTGAACGGCCAGCCCCGCAAGCTGATCGCGCAGGCGTCCCGCAACGGCAAGTTCTTCGTGCTCGACCGCGCCACCGGCAAGGCGGTGGTCTCGTCGGAGTTCATCAGGACGAACTGGTCGTCCGGGTTCAACGAGAAAGGGCAGCCGATTCCCAACCCGGCCAAGCATCCGCAGCTGGATGGTTCGCTCGTCTCGCCGAATGCGGGGGGCGCCACGAACTGGCCTCCGCCGAGCTTCAGCCCGAAGACGGGCCTTTTCTATGTCAACGCCACGCAGTCGTACAGCGTGTTCTACATCTACGATCCGGATCAGAACCCGCAGGGATGGGGAGGCACCGACCGCGGCGGCTACTCAGAGGCCATGCTGCAGGCGATCGATTACAGGACGGGGAAGGTCACCTGGAGTCATCCCTGGGAGGGCGGGTCGCGCGCAGGCTTGCTGAGCACCGCGGGCAACCTGCTGTTCAGCGGCGGCGCGTCGAACGACCTCGTCGCCTTGAACGCGACCACGGGCGACGCGCTCTGGCACGCGGGCCTCAACGCGTCCGTCGCGAATGCGCCGATCACGTACGAGATGGACGGTAAACAGTTCGTTGTCGTTGGAGCCGGCGACACGCTGTGGACGTTTGTGCTGAATCCCTGAAACCCGGGATTGGGGATTCCGGGTTCGGTTTTATGGCTTCCGCCTTCAGGCGGAAAGAGAATGCTGGAGGAGACACGTATGCCAGGACTGACTCGTCGGCAGGCGCTCGCGGCCGGCGCCGTTACGCTCGCTTCGGGCCTCCCGCGGGGCGCCGCCATCCATGCGCACGCCCGGCAGGCCCCCACGGGGAAGGCCGTGACGAAGGGGCGCCTGAAACAGTCCGTGTCGCGCTGGTGTTACCAGAAGATTGCGATGCCGGAGTTCTGCAAGGCCGTCGCGGCGATGGGGCTCACGGCGATCGATCTCCTGGACGAGCCAGACTGGGCTGTTGTGCGCGACTTCGGCCTGATCTGCTCGATGGGTAACGCCGGAGGCGGTACCATTCCGAACGGCTTCAACGTGAAGGCCAACCACGACACGATCGTGAGGAATCTCGAGCAGAACATCCCCAAAGCTGCCGCGCAGAAGGTCCCGAACGTCATCACCTTCTTCGGGAACCGCCGGGGCATGAGCGACAGCGAGGCCATCGCCAACTGCATCGAAGGGCTGAACCGCGTCAAGAAAGTCGCGGAGGACTCCGGAGTCACGCTCTGCGTGGAGCTCTTGAACAGCAAGGTGGATCACAAGGACTATCAGGGGGACCACACGGCCTTCGGCGTGGAAGTCATCAAAGCCGTCGCGTCGCCAAGGGTGAAGCTGCTGTACGACATCTACCACATGCAGATCATGGAAGGGGACATCGTGCGGACGATCCGCGACAACAAGGAATATCTCGCGCATTTTCACACCGGCGGAGTTCCTGGCCGGCATGAGCTCGATGGCACGCAGGAGCTGAACTGGGCGACGGTGTGCGCCGCGATTGCCGACACCGGCTACCAGGGGTACGTGGCGCACGAGTTCGTGCCGACGCGGGACCCGCTCACGTCGCTTCGCGAAGCCGTGGTGCTCTGTGACGTCTAAGTCCCCGGCGTTTCTGGCGTTCTGCGCGCTCGCCCTGGCAACCGCGTGCATGCACCCGGGTCACCGGGTGACGGGCGCTCCCCGTTCGCCGGATCGCCGCGACTGGATTCAGCTCTTCAACGGCAAGGACCTGGACGGGTGGGTCCCGAAAATCAAAGGCTATGCGCTCGGTGAGAACTTCGGCGACACGTTCCGTGTCGAGAACGGCGTCCTGAAGGTGTCGTACGAGAAGTACACGAAGTTCGACGAACGGTTCGGCCACCTTTTTTACCGTCAGAAGTTCTCGCATTACATCCTTGCGGCCGAGTACCGGTTCGTCGGCGAACAGGTGCCCGGCGGCCCCGAGTGGGCGCTTCGCAACAACGGGCTGATGCTCCACAGCCAGGCGCCCGAAACGATGGGCAAGGATCAGGACTTTCCGATCTCCATCGAGGCCCAGCTCCTGGGCGGCGGTCCGTCGGGCGAACGCCCGACGGCCAATGTCTGCACCCCAGGAACCGAGATTTTTCAGAACGGCGCCATGGTGAAGGGCCACTGCAAGAACTCCACGTCCGCAACCTACCGCGGCGACGCGTGGGTGCGGGTCGAGGTCGAGGTGCTCGGCGCCGACCACATCAGGCACATGATCGACGGCCGTACGGTTCTCGAGTACGACTCCCCGCAGATCGGCGGCGGCAACGTGGCGAACTACAATCCCGAAGTCAAAATCGACGGGAAGCCGCTCTCGGAGGGGTACATCACGATCCAGGCTGAGAGCCACCCCACCGAGTTCCGAAAAATCGAGCTGCTCAATCTCTCGGGCTGCATGCAGCCGAACGCGTCGAACTTCAAGTCCTATTACGTCCACCGCGACGACGCGACATGCCACTGACTGGTCTGAACGCTGACGTCCGCATGCGGACGTCCGAACGCGGAAGTCCGCAGGTGAGGAGATGCTCATGAACGCTCGATGGCTGGTGGCGGGTGCGACGGCTGCTCTGCTCGTGCTCTCCACGGCGGTCCACGCCGAGGCGCAGGCGGCGGCGCAACGTCCACAGGGCGGCGCGCCGGCTGGCGCCCCGGCCGGGCAGAGGGGGCGCGGCGCGGGGGGCGATCCGTTTGCCGGCCAGCCCCGGATCAAGGCGCTCGTCGTCAGCGGCGGCTGCTGCCACGACTACAGTGGTGAAGCAAAGGTCCTGATGGACACGGTGTCGAAAGTGCTGCCGGTGGACTGGACGGTGGCGGTGCAGGGCGGGCGCGGCACGGTCGGCCACATCTCGCTCTACGACAACCCGAACTGGATCGCCGGGTTCGACATCGTCATCCACAACGAATGTTTTGCCGACGTGTCGGACCCCGCGTATCTGCGGAAGATCACCACGGCCCACAAGGGCGGGATCCCCGCGATCGTGATTCATTGTTCGATGCACTCCTACCGCGCCGCCGACGTGGACGACTGGCGCGAGTTTCTCGGCGTGACGAGCCGCCGTCACACGCCCGCGCACAACATCTCCGTGAAGATTGCGGCGCCGGATGAACCGGTGATGCGGGGCATGAAGACCGACTGGATCACGCCGGTCGACGAGCTCTACGTGATTGAAAAAGTGTGGCCCAATACGAAGGCGCTTGCGACGGCGGTCAGCCCGGAAGACCATAAGGAGTATCCGCTGGTCTGGATCAACCAGTACAACGGGTCCACCCGTGTCTTCGGGACGACCATCGGCCATGGTGAAGCCACGTGGAACGATCCGGTCTTCCAGGATCTGCTGACGCGCGGCTTCAAGTGGGCGCTGAAGCGGGAGTAGGGTGCAGAACGTCAGGGCGTTGTGCTGAGGGTCTCCATCGCGTCCCCGAACGTGTCGATCTCTTCGAGCGTGGTGTAAACGTTGGGCGTCACGCGGATGCCTTCGTATTCGGCGTTCACGATCGGCGTCGCGATGATCCGCCACGTATCCCACAACTGCTGAACGGCCTTGCCCGTCGGGACACCCAGGATCTGCACCGTGCCGATGGCACACGAGTGGGCGGGATCCAGGTTCGTGTGGATTTTGAAGCGATTGCCGGCCGCAAGGCGATGCGCCCAGCGATTCCGCAAGTACCTGAGGCGCGCCGACTTCCGCTCTATGCCCATTCCGTCGTGAAAGCTGAGCGCTTCTGCGATCGCGTTGTGATTCGCGGCCGGATGCGTGCCGATCTCCTCGAACTTGCGGATGTCCTTGGCGCGCCCGGCGGCCGTAGGGGTGAGGCCCCAGAGCGATTCGATGTGTTCGCGCCGGACGTAGAGGAAGCCCGTGCCGATGGGGGCGAGCAGCCACTTGTGCAGGCTCGTGCCGTAGTAATCGCAGCCGAGATCCGCGGCCTTGTAGGGGAAGTGCGCGAACGCATGCGCGCCGTCGACGATCGTGCTCACGCCTTTCGCGCGCGCGGCGTCGCAGATGGTTCTTACCGGAAAGATCTGACCCGTCAGATTCGTGATGTGGCAGAAATGGAGAACTTTCGTCTTCGGGCCGATCGCGGAGATGAGGCGGTCGGCCAGGTCGTCCATCGACGGCGGAGGCACCGGAAATGCGATCTTCTTCACCGTGATGCCCTCGCGACGGGCGCGCTGATCCCAGGTGTCGAGCATGCGCCCGTAGTCCTGGTTCGTCGTGACGACCTCATCGCCCGCCTTCAGGTCGATCCCGAGCTGCGCGATCTGCAGCGCCTCGCTGGCGTTGCGCGTGATCGCCATCTCCTCGGGGCTGCACCCGAACTCCGCCGCCAGCCTGCGGCGTACGGTCTCGATGTTCGGCTCGAGGATCTGCCACATGTGGTAGACCGGCGCCTGGTTGGAGATGTCGTGGTAGCGCTTGAAGGCCTCGTGCACGACGCGCGGGCTCGGGCAGCAGCCGCCGTTGTTCAGATTGATGATCGTGCGATCGAGCGTGAACCCCTGCTGGATCTCGCGCCAGTAGGTCTCGTCGCTCGCGACTTCGGCCGGTGCGACGCCGGCGGTCCGCGCCGCGGCCGCCGCGACGCGTGCGAGGCTCCCGTTCGCGAACGCAGTCAAGGCCACGCCGCTCGTCGTTCCCGCCCGAAGGAAGCTCCGTCGGCTGATCATGTGACCTCCACAAAATCGGTCTGCTATGCGTCGCACGTTGCACGTCTTGCACGTTGCACGTTGCACGTTGCACGTTGCACGTTGCACGTGTTGCACGTTGGACGTGTTGCACGTTGCACGTGTTGGACGTTGGACGTTGTTAGACCGTCTTCGGATCCGGGTGGACCCACGCCCCGCGGTACGGCCGCCGCAGAAGCGTGTTCGCCTCGGGATCGTTGACGATGACGCCGTTCGCGTGATCCCACTCCAGCGATCGCCCGAGCTGCATCGAGAGATTGGCGAGAATGCACGCCGTCGCCGACATGTAGCCCTGCTCGATGTCCGCGACGGGCCGGCTGCGTGAATCGATCGCCTCGAGAAAATTCTTCATGTGCGCGCGAATCGCCGGGGCCACGTGCTGTTCGAGGTCCTTTTCCGTCCGGTCTTCCGGGAACTGGTCCAGCTCGTAGGTCACGTCCTCGTGCAGAGGCGTGCCCCCCTTGCCCGTGGGGATGAAGTCGTACCCCATCACGCCCGCCTTGAGCGTGCCCTTGTCCCCGTAGAACGTCGCGGCCCACGGGTACTTGGGATCGGGCGCGTCGCCGTAGGAGCGATGCGTCCACACGACCTGCAGGTTCGTGAAGTCGAACGTGGCGGTCTGTGAGTCCGTGATGTTGGCCTTGCTCGCCTTGTCGACCAGGATGCCGCCCGATGAACTGACGTGCTTCGGCATCCCGAGGTCCATCATCCAGCGCACCATGTCGAGCATGTGCACGCACATGTCGCCGACGATGCCGTTGCCATATTCCATGAACGCGCGCCAGCTGCGGGGATGGACCAGGGAGTTGTAGGGGCGCATCGGCGCGGGACCGGTCCACATCTCGTAATTCAGGTTGTCCGGCGGCGGCGTGTCCGGCGGGTTGGTGGTGGCGCGCATGTGGT
>JANMCN010000237.1:0-59639 GCA_031361295.1 Acidobacteriota bacterium
AGGGGGGGGTGCACCTCGTCCTCCGTGTCCAGACCGACGACGCGCTGCGGCTGCAGACGACGACGATGAGTGAGCAGCTGCGCGAGGCGGTGCGGACCGCGGGCGTGCCGGTGAGCTCCATCAAGCTGTCAGGGCCGGCCAGGTTCCGCGTCGAAGGCGTGCCGGCCGACCGCGATGCCGACTTCCGGCGGCTCGCGGACGAACAGGTGGCGCAGAGCTACGATCGCAACGCCGGCGCGGGCGGCGCCTACGACTTCACGATGAAGCCGAACATCGAGCGCGACATGCGCGCCGAGACCGTCGTGCAGGCGCAGCAGACTATCGAGCGGCGCGTCAACGAGCTCGGCGTCACGGAGCCGAACATCTCGACATATGGCGCGTCGCAGGACCAGCTCCTCGTCCAGATGCCCGGCGTCACCGAGGTGGCGCACGCCAAGGAGATCATCCAGTCGACCGCGCGTCTCGAGCTCAAGATCGTCGAGGCCGGCCCCGCGCCGACCAAGGAGGCGCTGCTCCAGAGTTACAGCGGCAAGGCGCCCGAAGACATGGAGGTCGTGTCCGGTTCCGGCTCTGTCGGGGACACCGGGACGGAGTTCTATCTCGTGCGGAAGGTCCCGGCGGTCACCGGCATGGACCTCCGGAACGCCAAGCCGTCGATCGACGAGAACAACCGCCCGGCGGTCAGCTTCACGCTGACGAACGAGGGCTCGCGGAAGTTCGGCAAGGTCAGTGGCGACAACATCGGAAAGTACCTGGCGATCATCCTGGACAACCGGGTGGTCTCGGCGCCCCGGCTCGAGGGGAAGATCACGACGGACGGACGGATCAGCGGCGGCAACTTCAATGCCGAATCGGTGGCCGACCTCTCGCTGAAGCTTCGGTCGGGCGCGCTCCCGGCGAGCCTGACCTACCTCGAAGAGCGCGTGATCGGGCCGTCGCTCGGCGCCGACTCGATCCGCTCGGGCGTGCTCGCGTCGCTCATCGGCCTCGGCCTCATCGTCATCTTCATGCTGGTCTATTACAAGGCCTCGGGCGTCAATGCGGTCATCGCGTTGATCTTCAATCTCGTCATCCTGCTCGGGTTGATGGCCTACTTCGGCGCGACGATGACGCTGCCCGGGATCGCCGGTTTCGTGCTCACGATGGGCATCGGCGTCGACTCGAACGTGCTGATCTTCGAGCGCATCAAGGAGGAGCTGGCGGCGCAGCGCGGCGTGCGCGCGGCCATCAACGCGGGGTTCGGCCGCGTCTTCCTAACCCTGCTCGACACGCACATCGCGTCGCTCATCGCGGCGGCCTTCCTGTTCCAGTTCGGCACCGGCCCGATCCGCGGCTTCGCGCTGACGCTCGTCATCGGGCTCATCTCCAACCTGTTTACCTCCACTTTCGTGTCCAAGACGCTGTTCGAGGCTGAGCTCGCGCAGCGCAGGACCCCCTCGCTGAGCATCTGAGAACCGAACATGCAGATTTTCAAGAC
The DNA here is from genome assembly GCA_031361295.1 of Acidobacteriota bacterium. GTDB lineage: Bacteria > Acidobacteriota > Vicinamibacteria > Vicinamibacterales > 2-12-FULL-66-21 > JALZOC01. The sequence goes on from JANMCN010000237.1 coordinate 1,478, forward strand.
ACCGAACGTCGACTGGCTTCGCTGGCGGTGGCACGCGATCGCGCTGTCGTGGCTCGTCATCCTGGGCGGCGTCGGGGTGATGATGACGAAGGGCCTTCCCCTCGGCGTCGAGTTCTCCGGTGGCACGATCGTCATTCTCCAGTTCGATCAGCAGCCGCCCGACTCCTCGACGATCCGCGCGGCCCTCGAACGCGATCTGCCCGGCGAAGGGCAGAACGCCGTGATCCAGCGCTACGGCGACGATGCGCAGCGGCAGCTGATGATTCGCGTCCCCAGCGTCGGCGCGGAAGCCGGTGCCGGCCTGAGCCAGACTGCCGACCGGGTGGTCGCCGCCGTGAAGAAGGCCGGCGTCGGCAACTTCAAGGTCAACGGCACCGAGATCGTCGGCCCGGCGGTGGGGGCCGAACTGAAACAGAAAGGCATCCTGGCGACAGTCATGTCGCTGGCCGGGATCCTGCTCTACATCGCGTTCAGGTTCCAGTTCAGCTTCGCCGTCGGCACGGTCGTCGCGACGATCCACGACCTGCTCGTCACGCTCGCGTTCCTCGCGTTCTTCCGGTACGACCTCTCCCTGAATGTGATCGCCGCCATCCTGACGGTGACCGGATACTCGACCAACGACACGATTGTGATCTTCGACCGGGTTCGCGAGAACATGCGCGGCATGCGCCGCGGCAGCACCCTGTATGAGATCGTCAACCTCTCCGTCAACCAGACGATGAGCCGCACGGTGATTACCGCCGGCACGGCCCTGCTGAGCGCCCTCGCCCTGTTCTTCTTCGGCGGGGACGTGCTGCACGGATTCGCGTTCACCATGATCGTCGGCATCGTGACCGGCACGTATTCGAGCGTCTTCATCGCCTCCGCGATTGCGATCATCTGGCAGGGTCGCCGGGCGGCCGGCGGCCTGTCGAAGGCGCCGGTCGAAGCCGCCGCCGCACGGGCGCGCAAACCCACGCGCCGCCGGGCGTCGTGACGTGGCGCCGCGGCCGTGATCACCCTGCTCATCGCCGTAGTCCTCGGGATCATCCAGGGGCTCACCGAGTTTCTGCCGGTCTCGAGCTCCGCCCATCTGATCCTGGCGCGGGCGTTCTTCGGCTGGGACGCGGATGTCTTCGGCCTGCCGTTCGACGTGGCGCTCCACGTCGGCACGCTCGTCGCCGTCATGGCCTTCTTCCGGAAGGACGTGGCCGAAATGCTGGCCGCCGCGCCGTCGGCGCTGACGGCTGGCTCGGGCCCCGGCAAGCTCGCGCGACTCATCGTGATCGGCACCATCCCGGTCGTCATCGTCGGGGTGCTGTTCGCGACCTGGCTGGAAGAGCATCTGCGAACGCCGGCGGTCATCGCGGTCACGCTGGCGATCGGCGGCCTCGCGATGCTCCTGGCCGAACGGGTCGGGACCCAGCGGCGCGACGAGGCCGCGTTGACGGCCACCGATGCCGTGGTGATGGGGATCGGCCAGTCGACCGCCCTCGTGCCCGGCATGTCGCGGTCCGGATCCACCATCGCGACCGGCATGCTGCTCGGGATGACCCGCGAGTCGGCCGCGCGGTTCTCCTTCCTGCTCGGTATTCCTGCCATTGCGGCCGCGGCGGCGAAGGAAGGCCTCCATGTGCTGCGGACCGGCCTCTCGCACCAGGATGTGCTGCTGTTCGCGGTCGGCATGCTCACGTCGGCCCTGGTCGGCTACCTCACGATCAAGTACTTCCTCCGCTTCCTCGCCGGGCATCGCCTCGACGTGTTCGCCTATTACCGGCTGGCGCTCGCGGCCGTCACGATCGTCTGGCTCGTGCGATCATGATCGCCGCGCTCCGGCGGGCGCGCGCGCGGCACGCTCGTCCGGCCGCTTAGCAGGAACGATCCGATGCAGTGGCTGCGCCGCAGCTTCATCGCAGGGTTCTTCGTCACCGTGCCGCTGGTCATCAGCGTCGTCGCGTTCGTCTGGATCTTCCGGCTGATCGACGGCTTCGTGGGTCCGTTCTACGCCGCCTGGCTGAATCGGAACGTCCCGGGGCTCGGCATCCTGACGACGGCGCTGGTGGTGCTCCTCGTCGGCGCGGTCGCCACGAACGTGATCGGCAAGCGGCTGCTCCAGAAGACCGAGGGCTACCTGCTCCTGGTTCCGGTGTTCCGCACGATTTACGCTCCCGTCAAGCAGCTTATAGTCGCCTTCTCGCCGGACAACGAATACGGGTTCAAGCGCGTGGTGCTCGTCGAGGAGCCCGGCGGAGGCTTCGTCCTGGGCTTTCTCACGAGAGAGTTCACCGTCGACCGCGGCCACGGCCCGGAGCCCCTGGTGGCCGTGTACGTGCCAACCAATCATCTCTACCTCGGTGACGTCATCGTCTGCGCCCGCGACAAGGCGTCGTATCCGGACATCACGGTGGAGCAGGCCATTCGAATCTTCCTCACCGGCGGTGTGGCACTGTCGAGCCGGATCAAGGTGCGGCGGGGCGACGATCGGGTCGGAGACTTCCGGGTCTGAGCCTCGAGTCGAGTCGTCGCCGCGCGTGATTGAGTTTGGCCGTACATGTTCTGTGGTACGATTCGAAGCTTTTTCATCGCCCGACGCCGGGCCGGGGGGGCTGAGGACATAAATGGTCGATACGTTCTGCAGACGCGACGGCCGCACCGGCCTGCTGGTCCTGTTCCTGTTCCTCTCGTGTCTCGTGGTGCCGCCTGCCACCGCCGCGGCACTCCAGACGCCCGCCGCCGCCACGCCGGCGCCGCCGCCTGCGGCCCACAGCGGCGGGGAAGCCAACCTCGTTCTTCCCGATCTCGGGCAAGTGGAGTTCCAGGGGATCAACGGGCGCACGCTGCTCACGGGCGGGCTCGGGGTGTGTGTCCTCGGTCTCGTGTTCGGACTCGTCATCTTCACGAAGCTCAGGAACCTTCCCGTGCATCGATCGATGCTGGACATCTCGGAGCTGATTTACGAGACCTGCAAGACCTATCTGATCACGCAGGGCAAGTTCATCCTGCTCCTCGAGATCTTCATCGGCGTGATCATGGTGTTCTACTTCGGGGCGCTCCAGCACTTCGCGCCGGCGAAGGTCGCGATCATCCTGCTGTTCAGCCTGGTGGGGATTGCGGGGAGCTACGGCGTCGCGTGGTTCGGCATCCGGGTGAACACGTTCGCCAATTCCCGCGCGGCGTTCGCGGGTCTCGCGGGCAAGCCGTATCCGATCTACGCGATCCCGCTGAGCGCGGGCATGAGCATCGGGATGCTGCTCATCAGCGTCGAGCTCTTCATCATGCTCTGCATCCTCCTGTTCATCCCGGGGGACTACGCAGGCGCCTGCTTCATCGGATTCGCGATTGGCGAATCGCTGGGCGCCGCGGCGCTCCGGATCGCCGGCGGGATCTTCACCAAGATTGCGGACATCGGCGCGGACCTGATGAAGATCGTCTTCAACATCAAGGAAGACGACGCGCGTAACCCGGGGGTGATTGCGGATTGCACGGGCGACAACGCCGGCGACTCCGTGGGGCCGAGCGCCGACGGGTTCGAGACGTACGGCGTGACGGGCGTGGCCCTCATCTCCTTCATTCTCGTGGCCGTGACGGACCCGCGCATCCAGGTGCAGCTGCTCGTCTGGATTTTCGTCATGCGCGTCACCGGCGTCATCGCCAGCGGAGTGTCCTACCTCCTGAACGCCGCCTGGGCGAAAGGGCGGTACGCGGCCGCGGCGACGATGAATTTCGAGACGCCGCTGACGACCCTCGTGTGGCTGACGTCGCTGGTGTCGGTGGCGCTGACCTACACCGTGTCGTACTTCCTGATTCCGGATCTCGGCGGCGACCCGACGCTCTGGTGGAAGCTCTCGACCGTCATCACGTGCGGGACGCTCGCCGGCGCCATCATCCCGGAGCTCGTGAAGGTGTTCACGTCGACCGAGTCGGCGCACGTCCGGGAGGTGGTCATCTCGTCGCGGGAGGGGGGCGCGTCGCTCAACGTGCTCTCCGGCCTGGTGGCGGGCAACTTCAGCGCCTACTGGCTGGGCATGGTGATCGTCGCGCTGATGTCGATCGCCTACGGCGTCAGCACGCAGGGGGTGGGGGCGCTGATGATCGCGCCGGCGGTCTTCGCGTTCGGCCTGGTGGCCTTCGGGTTCCTCGGGATGGGGCCGGTCACCATCGCCGTCGATTCGTACGGGCCCGTCACCGACAACGCCCAGTCGGTGTTCGAGCTGTCGACGATTGAGGCCATTCCGAATATCAGGGCCGAGCTGAAGCGGGACTACGGCTTCGACGTCGATTTCGAGCGCGCGAAACACCTGCTGGAGGAGAACGACGGGGCCGGCAATACGTTCAAGGCCACGGCGAAGCCCGTCCTCATCGGCACGGCCGTCGTCGGCTCGACCACGATGATTTTTTCGATCATTGTCGTGCTCACGCACCGGCTGCAGCCTGAGCTGCTCCAGTACCTGTCCATCCTCCACCCTCCGTTCCTGCTGGGTTTGATCACGGGGGGCGCCATGATCTTCTGGTTCACCGGCGCGTCGATGCAGGCCGTCACGACGGGGGCCTATCGGGCGGTCGAGTTCATCAAGGCGAACATCAAGCTCGACGGCGTGGTCGAGAAGGCGTCGGTGGCGGACAGCAAGAAAGTCGTGGAGATTTGCACGCAGTACGCGCAGAAGGGGATGTTCAACATCTTCCTGGCCGTCTTCTTCGCGACGCTCGGGTTCGCCTTCCTCGAGCCCTATTTCTTCATCGGCTACCTGGTGTCTATTGCCCTGTTCGGGTTATACCAGGCCATCTTCATGGCCAACGCCGGGGGGGCCTGGGACAACGCGAAGAAAATTGTGGAAGTGGAGCTGAAGGAAAAGGGTACTCTCCTTCACGCCGCGACGGTGGTTGGCGACACCGTCGGCGACCCGTTCAAGGACACGTCGTCGGTGGCCATGAATCCGGTCATAAAGTTCACGACGCTGTTCGGGTTGCTGGCTGTAGAACTGGGCGTGCAGCTTGCACAGCAGTACGGCGCTTTGATGAGTCACGTGCTCGCGGGCGTGTTCATCGCCGGGTCGGCGTTCTTCGTGTGGCGGTCGTTTTACGGGATGCGCATACAGGCGCCGGCGCATCGGTCCTGACGTCGTGCCGGCTCCGGTCTGGTGCCGTGGACTGGCCATTTTCTGAACAGCGGTGTCTAACAGGGCGGATTGCTTCGTTGACACTGGTTTTTGGCTCTGACTATAATTCGCGGTCTTGCGCCGCCCAACGACAGAGCCAGGAGGACTGAGCCGTGCCGCGTGACATGTTCGGCGATGTCGTGAACCCGACGATCAAGCTGGGATCGCAGAAGTGGTACACCGTGCCACTCTCCATCCTGGCGCACGTCGTTCTCTTCGCGGCCGTCATCATCATTCCGTTGATGGCGACCGACGTCCTGCCCACACCGCAGACGATGGCGGCGTTCGTGGGCGCGCCGCCCCCGCCGCCCCCGCCGCCGCCTCCACCGCCCCCACCCGCGGCGGCCGCGCCGCCGAAGACCACGCCGACGCCGGTGTCGAACCCGAACGCCGCGCCGGTCGAGGCGCCGAAGAACATCGTGCCGGAAGCGCCGAGCGCCGCGATTGGCGTCGGGGTGCCCGGTGGCGTCGAGGGTGGCGTGCCGGGCGGCACCCTTGGCGGCGTCGTCGGCGGACTGCCGACGGCCCCCCCGCCTCCGCCTCCGCCCTCAGCGCCCGTTCGCGTCGGCGGCAACATCAAGACGCCGACGAAGACGAAGAACGTGCCGCCGGTGTACCCGCCGATCGCGCAGTCCGCGCGCGTGTCCGGCGTGGTGATTATCGAGGCGACGATTGGGGCGGACGGTCGGGTGAAGGACGCGAAAGTGCTCCGATCCATCCCGCTGCTCGACCAGGCGGCGCTCGACGCCGTCAAGCAGTGGCAGTTCACGCCGACCCTGCTCAACGGCGTACCGGTGCCGGTCATCATGACCGTCACGGTGAATTTCACACTGCAATAAGCTGACTTGTAACCGTGACCAAATTCTGGATGATCCAGAGCACCGGAGGAGTGGCGAAATGGATTTGATGCATATGTGGGCACAGATGGGGATCGTGGCCAAGGCCATTGGCGTGATCCTCGTCTTCATGTCGATGATTTCGTTCGGCGTTGCGATTGAGCGCATCTATACCTTTACCCAGGCGCGCAAGCAGTCGAAGCTCTACGCCCCCCAGGTCGCCAAGCACCTGAAGGACGGCCGGCTGAAGGATGCGATCGCGATTTCCTCCTCGAAGTCGTATCGGTACAGCCATCTCGCCAAGGTGGTGCTCGCCGGCCTGCAGGAGTACCAGTTCCAGCAGGAGAGCGGGGCCAGTCTGAGCCGTGAAGACCTGGTGGACACGGTCCGCCGCGCCATCCAGCGGGCGTCCGCGCTGACGGCGAACGACCTCAAAAAGGGCGTGGCTGCCCTGGCAACCATCGGCGCCACGGCGCCGTTCGTCGGACTGCTCGGCACGGTCGTCGGCATCATCACCGCCTTCCAGGGGATCGCGGCGACGGGGTCGGGCGGTCTGGGCGCGGTGTCCGCCGGTATTTCGGAAGCTCTGGTCGAGACGGCGCTCGGGCTCGTCGTCGCAATCCCGGCCGTGTGGTTCTATAATTACCTGACCGGCCGGATCGAGTACTTCAACGTCGAAATGGACAACTCCTCGTCAGAGTTGCTGGACTACTTCATCAAGAAGACCGCGTAAGCGTCCACGGCCCGGGCTTCGCCGCCCGGGCGTGGTCGAACATCGGCACGCCGGTTGCGGGCGGCCGAGCGACATCGCAGAACGACAGAAGGACCAGGAGCATAACCCATGGCCATGGATCTCGGCAGCAAAGGCAGTCTCAAGGCCGACATCAACGTGACGCCCCTCGTGGACGTCATGCTGGTGCTGCTCATCATCATGATGCTGATCGCCCCGATGCTGCAGAAGGGCGTCAACGTCAAGCTGCCCGAGGCCGGCAACACGGTCGACAAGCCCGACACGCAGACGCAGACGGTGGTCGCGATCGATTCCGCCAATCAGTTCTGGGTCAACGGGCTGCAGGTCGACAAGGGCAGCTTCGCGGACAAGGTGAAGAGCGTGCTCGAGGACAAATCCGAGAAAGTGGTCCTCATCAAGGGGGACCAGGACGCGCTGTACAGCGCCGTCATGCAGGCGATGGACGACCTCCGGAAGGCCGGGATCGAGGACATCGGGCTGATCACGGAAAAGAAGGAAGCGAAACCCGCGGTGGGAGGCAGGTAATCATGGCGCACGCGCACAATCACTTCGGCGCGGAAAAGGTCGTTCGCGGCGAGACGCCGCACGCCAGCGCGGACATGAACGTCACGCCGCTCATCGACGTCCTGCTCGTGCTGCTCATCATCTTCATGGCCGCCCTTCCGCTCACGCAGAAAGGGGTCGACATCAACCTGCCGCTCGAGACCAAGGCCCCGACGGAAGCCGTCGAGAACACACAGGTGATGCTCGAGTACACCGCCGATCGCCAGATCTCGATCAACCATCAGCCGGTCACGCTCCCGGAGCTCGAGAGCCGGCTGCGTGACATCTTCGAGACCCGCAAGGAAAAGACGATGTTCATCGCGGGCGACGGCACGCTCCGCTACGGCGACATCGTGGCCGTCATCGACGCCGCCAAGGGCGCCGGCATCCAGAAAGTCGGGATTGTCACCGAGGACATGCGGCGCGGCGGCGGTTCGAAGCCCGGCGGGAATTAACGGCTCCGGGGCGCATCGGTCTTGCCGGACGCCCCGCGATCCAAGGGCGGACCTTCCAGGTTCGCCCTTTTCGTCTGTACGCCCGTGTTGCGTCGTCGGCGGAACTCAACAACCCGGGCGGAGCTGAAGCTCCGCCCTGCGTGCGAATTCGTACTACGAGCTCCCTAGCGCTCCGGGACGCCGATCGGGTCCGTACGTAGCGCGGAGCTTCAGCTCCGCGTGTCAGGACGTCGCGCAGAGCGTCAGCTCCGGGTCGCCGGTCGGGTCCTACGTAGCGCGGAGCGTCAGCTCCGCGTCGCGCGCCGGGATCCGATCGGGAAGTGGGGTTAGGAGGCGCCCGTCTTCTTGCGCAGCTCGATGGCCTGTTTCTGGAGCGTGCCGGCCTCCTCCAGCAGCTGCAGCTGCCGTGCCCGGTCCTTTTCCACAAGCGCTTCCTGACGGAGGAGGAGGTTCTTGTAGATGAGCGCGTCGACGTAGCTCGGATTGAGCTGGAGCGCCTTGTTCACGTTCTCGAGACCCTGCGTGATGTAATCCTTCTTCTGCGCGTCGGACAGCCGGTGGTCCTTGGAGGTCTTCTCCCAGTAGTAGGTCGCGACGAGCTGATACCCCTGGGGATTGCTGGGCGCGAGGGCCGCGGCCTTGTTGAGCGCCTCGATCGTCTTCGGGAAGTCTCCCTGGCGATTGTAGAAGGCGGAGATCGTCGTATACACCGAGGGGTCGTCGGGCTTGGCATCGCGGGCCTTGTTCAGCGCCTGCTCGGCCTCCTCGTAGCGGCCGCCCTCCTCGTAGATTTTAGAGAGCGCGAAGTAGTTGGTCGGCTCGTTGGGCTCGATTTCGATCATCTTCTGGACGATCGGCTCGGCCTTGGAGGGGTCGTTCAGCTTGTCGGTGCCGTAGGCGGACACGAGGTACTCGAGCGCCAGCTTCTTCATCTGCGGACTCTTGTCGTGGTCCGCGGCCTTCTGGTAGTAGTTGATGGCCTTCTGGATGTAGGCGTCGTTCTCGGGCTCGCCTTTGTGGCTGACCTTGTACAGGTTGTCGTAACTGTTGCCGAGGTAGAAGAAGATTTCGGACTTGCCGGGGTCGCTCTGGAGCGCCTGCTCGTATTTCGCGGCGGCCCCTTTCCAGTCCTGCGCCCGGTAGCGGTCGTTCCCTTCCTTGTAGGCCTTCTGGGCTTTCAGGGCACTGAACGAGTATTTGCCGCAACCCCCCGCCACCAGGCTCATCGCGAGTACCAGCGCCGTGGCGGCGGCCGAAGTGGTTCGATTTGTCGTCATGCTCTCCTCAACCGGCGTCGCGCCCGGTGCGGCGCAAATGTGGGTATTAAAATGGATCCCGGCGCGTCCGTGTCCTGACTTCGGCGGTGCCGGCACGAACGGGAGGATTGCCCGCGCCCGAACCGGGTCAGTATAGTGAACCGAAAAACTCCCCGTCAACAAGGACCCTGACGCTCCGCTCCGTCGGCTCCGTTAGACACCACCTATCATGATTCGGTTCGAGGACCTCGTCGACAAGGTCCGGGCGGGCAACCCGGACGCGGACATCGACCTGCTCCGGCGGGCGTATGTCTTTTCCGCCTTCGAGCACAAGGGACAGGTGCGCCATTCCGGCGAGCCGTACCTGGTCCACCCGCTGGAGGTGGCCGATCAGCTCGCGGAGATGAAGCTCGACGTCGTCGCCATCGCCGCGGGTCTGCTGCACGACATCGTCGAGGACACGCAGACGCCGATCGAGCGGATCACCGAGCTCTTCGGTCCCGACGTGGCGCACGTCGTCGAAGGCGTGACGAAGCTCGGGGCGATCTCCTTCTCGTCGAGCGAGGAGCGCCAGGCGGAGAATTTCCGCAAGATGCTGCTCGCGATGGTGGACGACATCCGCGTGATCCTGGTGAAGCTTGCCGACCGCCTGCACAACATGCGGACGCTGCATCATCTGCCCGAAGAGCGGCGGATGAAGATCGCCCAGGAGACGCGCGACATCTACGCGCCGATCGCCAACCGCCTCGGGATGAGCAAGATCAAGAACGAGCTCGAGGAGCTGGCCTTCAAGTATCTCGAGACCACCGCGTACGAGGCGCTCCGAATCCGCGTCGAGCGCCGCCGGCGCGCGACCGAGGGCATGATCGAAGACCTGAAGAAGACGGTCTCCGCGAAGCTGGCCGATGCGCAGGTTCCGGTCATCACGATCGACGGGCGCATCAAGCGCCTCTTCAGCATCCACCAGAAACTGAAGCGGCAGAAGATCGACCTCGACCAGGTCTACGACATGGTGGCGCTGCGCATCGTGACCGACTCCGTCAAGGACTGCTACGGGGCGCTCGGGATCATCCACCAGACCTGGTCTCCCGTCCCGGGCCGGATCAAGGACTTCATCGCGATGCCCCGGCCGAACGGCTACCAGTCGCTGCACACGTCCGTCATCAGCGAGCGCGGCCTGCCCTTCGAAGTCCAGATCCGCACGGCGGAGATGCACCGCACGGCGGAGGAGGGGATCGCCGCGCACTGGAAGTACAAGGAGGGGCGCGTCGGCGCGGGCCGCGACGAACAGTATTTCGTCTGGCTGCGGCAACTGCTCGAATGGCAGCAGGAGGTCCGCGATCCGCAGGAGTTCCTGCAGAACCTCAAGATCGAGCTCTATGCCGAGGAGGTCTACATCTTCACGCCGAAAGGCGAAGTGAAGTCGCTGCCGCGCGATGCCACGCCGGTCGATTTCGCCTATTCGATTCACACCGACGTCGGCCACCGGTGCGTCGGCGCGAGGGTGAACGGCAAGATGGTGCCGCTTCGCGCGCGGCTGCGCAACGGCGACATCGTCGAGATCATCGCGACGCCCGGCCACAAGCCGAGCCGCGACTGGCTGAACTTCGTGGTCACGTCGCGCGCCCGGAACAAGATCAAGCACTTCATCCACTCAGAGGAGAAGGAGCGGAGCCTCGAGTTCGGGCGAAAGCTGTTCGACAAGGAGGCCAAGCGCTTCGGGCTGAGTCTCAAGGCGCTGACCGAGCCCGTTACGATGGCGCGTGTGCTGAGCGAGTACGGGATGAGCAAGGCCGACGAGCTGTACGCGGCGCTCGGGTACGGCAAGATTTCGGCGAAGACCGTCCTGGCCCACTTCGTTCCACAGGAGGAGCTGAAGGAGGCCCCCGAGAGCGGCATCGCCTCCGTCGTCCGGCGCGTGCTCGGCACCGGCGAGGACAAGATCACGGTGCACGGCATCGACGACCTGATGGTGTTCCGCGCGCGGTGCTGCAATCCGATCCGGGGCGAGAAAATCATCGGCTACATCACGCGCGGGAAGGGTGTCTCGGTGCACTCCGCCGCGTGCCCGAACGTGATCAATCTTCTCTACGATCCCGAACGGCGGATCTCGGTCGAGTGGGACAAAGGGGAGGACGCGAAGCCTTACACCGTGCGGCTGACCATCCAGGTCGAGGACCGCCGCGGGATCCTGGCGGACGTGAGCGCGAAGATCGCGGGGATCAACACGAACATCCGGAACGTCGAAGCGACCGTGGACGACCAGATGGGCCGGATCGACATGACCGTCGAGATCAGCGACGTCAAGCATCTCCAGAAGGTGATCAAGTCGCTTCGGAGCATCGCCGGCGTGGTGGGCGTGGAGCGGGCGAGCCGCTGAGCCGACGGGGCTACGTGCCCTGCGCGAACGAGGCGATGGCGTCGATTTCGATCCGCGCGTCCTTGGGGAGACGCGATACCTGCACCGTCGCCCGCGCGGGCGCCGGCGAGCGGAAGCACCCGGCGTAGACCTCGTTCATCGCCGCGAAATCGTCCATGTCGGTGAGGAAGACCGTCGTGCGCACGACGTGATCGAAGGAGGCGCCGGCGGCCTCGAGGATGGCGCCGACGTTCCGGAGCACCCGACGGGTCTGCGTCGCGATGTCCCCTTCGACCAGCCTGCCGCTGGCCGGATCGATCGGCACCTGGCCGGAGACGAACAGGAGGTCGCCGGCGCGGACCGCCTGCGAATAGGGCCCGATCGCCAGCGGCGCAGACTCGGTGGACACCGCCTGCCGCACTACGCGACCTTGACGGCCTTGCCGGAGCCCGCCTTCACGATCTTGTTCGACCGGATGCAGCGCGTGCAGACGCGCAGCCGCTGGATGCCGCCGTTCACAATGGCGCGAACGCGCTGGAGGTTCGGCTCGAACCGCCGTGCCGTCACATTGTGGGCGTGACTCACATTACGCCCGACAACCGGGCCTTTTCCGCAGATTTCGCAACGTTTCGCCATCAAAGAACCTGACGCCTGAAGCGTGTAAGGGGTTGTAAGCCGTTGATCTCGCAGTACATCCGCGCCCGCCGCGGCTGCACAAACGGAGAATTATACCCCACTTATGCGGCACGTCCAACGTTCAACGTGCCATGCACCGCTCTGACGGGCGACTGGCCGCGTCCAACGTCCATCGCCCGTCGGGCGCCCCTGCCGGCCGACGCCTGAGCACCCTGGGCCGACTGTGCCCCAAATTGGCTACCAGCGAGGTCACCTCCCCGAGCTCCGTCCTAGCGGCAGGGCCTGGAGGCGGAACCCCCGGCACCCTTGGACCCGCATTTGGGCCTGGTAGCCGACTCTGCTATTATTGAGGCCCTCCCCGAAACACCCGCGGGTCCCCAGGCCCCCGGCCCGGAATACGAGTTGCAGTTCCACGGATCAGGCGCCCCGGACGGCGCCGGCTGAACGCGCATGGCCCCGCCATGCCGACGAGGAGGGCTGATGGAGAGTCCGCTTCTACACGAGCAGTCGCCAGCGGCGTACTTCAAAGAGTTACTCGACTCCGCGCTTGCGCGCCAGCACGTCAGGGCCGGCGACCTGACCGCCTATTACCTCGTCAACCTGCTGTGCCAGTTCGTCCGGGCGGATGCGTGCGACGGCTTCGGGCGCAACGCGGAGCCGCTCGCGCTGCGGCTCACGCGCGCCCTCGAGCAGGGAGGGTCGGCGCAACGGGCGCAGTTGCGCAGTCTCGGGGACGTGTCCCTGTTCGTGTCCGGGTATTTTGCCGACAGCCTGCCTCGGCGCGCGGTGAACGTCGATTACTACGTGTCCATGGGAGAGTATGCGTACGGATCGCTCAGCCGGCGCGACCGTGACGCGTTCGCGGAGGTTTTCGGCGAACTCTCGCGCAAATTCGTCGGCTTCATGGATGTCCTGTCGGACGTGAGCGAGCAAACCGGGTCGCCGACTCACGGCGACGCGCTGCGTATCTACGAGAAATGGCTGCGGACGGGCAGCGCCCGCGAGGGTCAGAAACTTCTCGACCGCGGCATCGTGCCGAACGGATCGATCGGCAAGCGCTTCATCCAGTAACAGCTCCTCCTGGGGGGCGTCCGGGCGGGGCCGTGTGCCGCGCGTGGACGCACTCCGCCTCACCCGCCTCACCGCCCTCTCCTCTCCCGATACCCCCGATAGGCACCGCCTTTGCCGGGGGCGCCACAGAGATGCCACACTTTTCGAAGAACCGACCGGCAGGGGTCTGTCGTCTAAATCAACAATCGCGGGCGACGGCGACTACGGGGACGTTGGCGGTGGACGGTAAGTCGGTGAAACCGCAGGAGATAAAACTGCCACGCCCTAGGCGTCCGCGTGCCGTGGCGGTGAGGCGAAACGACGCGGGGACCGTGTCAGATCTGCACTTCTTCGGCGAGGAGCCGGAGCGTTACTGGCGCTTTTGGCTGAAACTTGAATAAACTGAGCAGCTCTCTCATTGGCAAATGTATTGCATAAAGGCCCCGCAACGGGAAGGGCTGGCGGAGACGGAAAGGAGCGGACTTATATGGAAGTTCATAAAGCGGCAGGCGGCCAGATGAATCGGGACCGGCATACGGAGCTCACGAGCATTCTCGAGGAGCGCCGTCGGGAAATCATGGACCAGGTGCAGGGGAAAATCCGGGACGTCCGGACTGAAAGCCCGAACAACCCGGCAACGGGCGTGCTGGACGCTGCGGAAAGTTCCGAGGCTGACATCCAGGACGAGATCGAATTTGCTCTCATTCAGATGAAAGCGGAGACGCTGAACAAGATCGAAGAAGCGCTCCACCGTCTCGAAGAGGGGACATTCGGGTACTGTTTCGAGTGCGGCGAGGAGATTTCCGAGCGCCGGCTCCGTGCGCTCCCGTTCGCCGTGCGCTGCAAGGACTGCGAAGAAGCGCGCGAGACCGCGCAGCAGCGTGAACGTCTGCTGGCGCAGCGCCGCGGCAACGCCTCGCTCTTCGTCGACATGCAGGGATGATGTCGTCCGGTTCCGGCGCGCCTCTGGGCGCGCCGGGGCCCCCGCGCCTGAACGGGCGCACGGCGCGGAGCCCGCGGTCCGTGCATCCGGCGCCCCACCTTCGCTAATTCCGCGTATCATCACCGGCAGGGGCGTGCGATCTGCGTCGCGGATTGCGCGGCTGCCCTATGCGCATCAGGAGGGTCGCCCGTGAGCGATCAGGCCGACAAGACCGACCAATTCGACGAAGACGTTCTCGTGTCGGGCGACCGGCCGCTGTCGATTCCTTCGGAGCTGCCCGTCCTGCCGCTCCGCGACACCGTCCTGTTCCCCAATTCCTTCATGCCCCTGGCGGTGGCCCGGGAGGCCTCCGTGCGGCTCATCGACGAAGCGACGACCGCCGGCCGGATGATCGCGGTCTTCACCCAGCGCGAAGCGTCGGTGGAAGAGCCCCTCCAGGACGACTTGTACGCCGTCGGCACGGCGACCCACATCCACAAGATGTTCAAGCTCCCCGACGGGAGCCTGCGGTTGATCGTGCAGGGGCTCGCGCGGGTCCGTCTCGACCGGGTCCTGCAGACACGCCCCTACTTGAAGGGCGCCGTGACGATGGCCGACGAAAGCCTTCGCGACGAGGATCACCTCGAGATCGACGCCCTGCAGCGGAACATCAAGAGCAATTTCCAGCAGGTCGTCTCGCTGTCGCCGCTGCTGTCGGACGATCTCCAGGCGCTCGCCGCGAACATCACCGAACCCGGCAAACTCGCGGACTTCATTGCCTCGAGCCTCACCACGATCGGGACCCCCGTGAAGCAGGAGGTCCTCGACACCCTGGACATCCGCGCCCGGATGGACTCGCTCAACCGCATCCTGATCAAGGAGCTGGAGGTTTTGGAGCTCGGCTCGAAGATCCAGTCCCAGGTGCAGTCGGAAGTCGGCAAGAACCAGCGCGAGTACTTCCTGCGCGAACAGTTGAAGGCGATCCAGAAGGAGCTCGGCGAGGGCGACGAGCAGGCGAAGGAGATCGACGAGCTGCGGACGAAGATCGACAGCGCGGGGATGCCGGACGGTGTCAAGAAAGAGGCCTTCCGCGAGCTCGATCGACTCTCGAAAATGCCGGTCGCCGCGGCCGAATACACGGTCTCGCGCACCTACCTGGACTGGCTCGTCGCGTTACCGTGGGCCCGGCGCACGGAGGACTCGCTCGACCTGCGTCGGACGAAACAGGTGCTCGACGCGGATCATTCCGGCCTGGAAAAGGTCAAGGACCGCGTCATCGAGTACCTGGCGGTCCGAAAGCTGAATCCCGACGTCAAGGGGCCGATTCTCTGCTTCCTCGGCCCGCCCGGGGTCGGGAAGACGTCGCTCGCGAAGTCCATCGCGAACTCGCTCGGACGCAAGTTCGTCCGGGTGTCGCTCGGCGGGATGCGCGACGAGGCGGAAATCCGGGGCCATCGCCGCACGTACATCGGGGCCCTGCCGGGACAGGTCATCCAGGGGCTGCGCCGCGCCGAATCGAAGAACCCGGTTTTCATCCTGGACGAGATCGACAAGCTCGGGTCGGACTTCCGCGGCGACCCGGCGTCCGCCCTCCTCGAAGTGCTCGATCCCGAGCAGAACAACACCTTCCGCGATCACTACCTGGATGTGCCGTTCGACCTGTCCGAGGTGCTGTTCCTCACGACCGCGAATGTGATGGATCCCATACCGCCACCGCTGCGCGACAGGATGGAGGTCCTGGAGCTGGCCGGGTACACGGAAGAAGAAAAGCTCAAGATTGCCTTCGAGCACCTGATCGCCAAGCAGGTCACGAACCATGGCCTCACGTCGGAACAGATCGAGTTCACGCTGCCGGCGATCAGCTCGCTGATCCGCGGATACACGCGCGAAGCGGGGGTGCGCAGTCTTGAGCGCGAGATCGGTGCGCTCTGCCGCAAAATCGCCCGGCGCCGCGCCGAGGGCGACCTGGCCGCCGTGGTGATCACCCCGGACGTCGTCGTCGAGATGCTCGGGGCGCCGAGCTTCCTCGATGAGGAAATCGAGAATCGCACGAAGGACCCCGGCGTTGCGGTCGGCCTGGCCTGGACGCCCGCCGGCGGCGAAGTGCTCTTCGTGGAAGCGTCGCGGATGCAGGGCGGAGGCAGCCTGACGCTGACGGGGCACCTTGGCGACGTGATGAAAGAGTCCGCCCGCACCGCGTTGTCGTGGTTCCGCGCGCACGCGACCCGCTACGGCGTCGATCCCTCGTTCTACAAGGACTCGGAGATTCACCTCCACGTGCCGTCCGGCGCCATTCCGAAGGACGGCCCTTCCGCCGGCGTCACGATGGTGACCGCCCTTGCCTCCGGGCTGACCGGGCGCCCCGTGAGGGGCGACATCGCGATGACGGGGGAGATCACGCTCTCCGGGCGCGTCCTCCCGGTCGGCGGGATCAAGGAAAAGGTGCTCGCAGCGCGGAGGCACGGCATCACCGAGGTGATCCTGCCGAGGCAGAACGAGAAGAACATCACGGAAGATCTGACCGAAGAGCTCCGGCGCGAGCTGCGGATCCACTACGTCGTGCACATGGAGGAGGTGCTCGCGATCGCGCTGGTTCCCTCCTCGGCACAGACGCATAGCGGCATGCAGCTCGACGCGCCGATTACGCAGACACTGCAGTAAGGTTCCCGAAACCCGAACCTATATCATCGCCAGCCCCGCGACGGTCTTCATGTCCGTGATCTCGCCGCGCCGCACCATCTCGCGAGCGTCCGCGACTTTGAAGACCCGCGGCTCGATGTCTTCGTCCTCGTCCTGCGCGGCCGCTTCGGTCGGCTGCGACAGACCCGACAGCCTGAAGAAGAGCATCTCCTCGTCGCAATACCCGGGCGTCGGATGGAGGGCGGCAAGCCGCACGATGGTATCCGGCACCTGGCCGATCTCTTCGTGGCACTCGCGCCGCGCGGCGGCTTCCGGCTGTTCGCCTTCGTCCACGCTGCCCGCCGGCAGCTCCCACAGCCACCGGTTCACGGCGTAGCGATATTGCCTGATCAGGATGACGTGTCCTGGTTCGGGGACTGGAATCAGCACCACCGATCGGGCGTGTCGCACGACATCCACGGTCACTTCCCGCGCGTTCGGCATGCGCACCCGATCGCGATCGATGTTGAAGACCCTGCCCTCGTAAACGCGCTCGTGAGTCAGCTGTTCCGGCTCGGACATCAGTTCCCCCCACCCGTGTTCCGGATCCTGCCGTGCCCGGCGCACCGCGCCCGCCCGCGACGCCGGCCGGGCTATTCGTCCGGTTCTTCACTCTTCGATTCGCGGTCCTCGATGTCGTCGATGACCGCCTGGAGATCCAGCGGCAGCGGAGAATCGAACTCGACCCGTCTGCCGTCCACGGGGTGGGTGAAGGCGAGCCTGGCGGCATGCAGGAACGGACGCTCGAGCCGCTGCACGGCGCGCAGCGTAGCCGAAGTGCGCCGGTGCAGCCCCCCGTACGTGGGATCCCCGACGATCGGATGGCCGATCGCGCTGAGATGGACGCGGATCTGATGAGTCCGTCCCGTGGCAATCGCCACCTTCAGGAGCGACACGCCCTTGAAATGCCGTGCGGCGGTGACGCGCGTCACGGCACTCCTCGCGCGCCGCGCCCGGGTGGACATTTTCTGCCGCTGCGCGGGATCGCGCCCGATAGCGGCGTCGATGCGCTTGCCTGCCTGCACGAGCCCCCACACCAGGGCGATGTACTCCTTGTCGACTTCCCGCTCCGCAAACTGCCTGGACAGCTCCTGGTGCGCGCGGTCGTTCTTCGCGACCACCATGACGCCCGAGGTGCCGCGATCGAGGCGATGGACGATGCCGGGCCGCAGCTCGCCGCCGATTCCGCTCAGATCCTTCACGTGGTGCAGCAGCGCGTTCACCAGCGTGCCGGTGCTGTGCCCCGCTCCGGGGTGGACGACCATTCCGGCTGGCTTGTCGAGCACCACCAGGTGCTCATCCTGGTAGATGATGAGCAGCGGCAGCGACTCGGCCTCGGGGGTCGCCTCGGTCGGCGCCGGCACGTCGACCTCGAAGATCTGCCCGCTCCGGACCGCGGTGCTCGCTCGAACCGTGGAACCCGGCCCGGTTACGCGGCCGTCCTTGATCAGGCGCTGGATGTGCGAGCGCGACTGTTCCGGCATCAGCGCCGTGATGAAGTTGTCGAGCCGCATCCCGTCGTACTCCGGTTCCACCGTCAGCTGCCGTGGCGCGGCGGCGGCCATCACGCGGCTCGTGCCCTGCGTATCGCCTGATCGGGCTCGGGCTGGTTCCGGCGACGCAGCACGACCAGCATGGCAACCGCCAGTGGGGCGAGCACGACCGAGACGAACTGGGAGGTGGAGAACATCCCGATGTTGCCCCGGGGATCTCCGCGATAGAACTCGATGATGAAGCGCGACACCGCGTAGAGGACCAGGTAGCTCCAGAACGTGCGGCCGGGAAACGGCCGTCCTTTCCGCTCCGTTGCCAGGAGAGCGGCCAGGATGACCAGCTCCGCCGCGGCTTCGTACAGCTGCGTCGGGTGGAGCGGGACGTTCAGCAGCGTTCCGGCATTCTCGGCCGCCGATTCGTTGTGGAAGGTGATCGCCCACGGCATCGTGGTGGGCCGTCCGAAGCAGCAGCCGGCGAAAAAGCAGCCCATGCGGCCGATGACGTGCCCGAGCGCGATACCGGGCGCAAACACGTCGGTCACCGACCACATCGGCATGTGGTGTTTCCGGAGATACCAGAGTGCGACGGCGACAGCGGCAATCAGTCCTCCGTAGAACACCCCCCCGGATCGCAGCAGCGTGAGGAACTCCGCCGGGTTGCGGCTGAAGGCATCGTGCTCGACGACGAGCAGGAGCAGCTTGGCGCCGGCGAGGGCGCTGACGATGATCCAGATGCCGAGGTCCATCACCCGGTTCGGGTCGAGCCCCCGGCTTCGCGCGCGCATGAGCGCGAACTGCAGTCCGGACAGATACGCGGCGGCTAGCAGGACGCCGTACGTGTAGACCGGAAACCGGCCGATCTCAAACAGAATAGGATGCATGTCGTCGTCCGAGCCCGATCATGTCGAGCAGGACCAGGATCGCACCGATGGTAATCGCCGAGTCCGCGACGTTGAACGCCCAGAAGTGGGCGGTCCGCCAGTAGACATCGACGAAATCGACGACGAAGCCGAAGACCGCGCGATCGATGAGATTGCCGAACGCCCCGGCGAGGATGAGCGCGAGGCCGAAACGCGCCATTCTCTCGTGGAATCCGAGCTGTGTCGCGTACACCGCAATGGCGATCAGCGCCAGCGCCGCGATCCCGATCATCACGAGCGACTTGTACGGGAAGTCCACGGCGTTCAGCAGCCCGAACGCGGCCCCTGTGTTGTGCACGTGCGTCAGATCGAGGAACTCGGGGATCACGCTCCGGCTGTCGCCGAGCGGCAGCAACTGCCGCACGATCGCCTTGGTCACCTGATCGAGGGCGACGACCGCGGCCATCGTGCCGAGCTCGAGCGGGTGCGCGTGGCGGATCGGCGAAAGCGGTGCCGTGGTCGCGCCTTCCGGAGTTTCGCCGGACAGAGGGATCATGTGCTCATCCGGCAACGGCAGCGTCTCCGCCCAGGGCGCCGGCACACCGGTCGCACAGCCCTTCGGTTCCCCTCGCGCTGGAGAGCGATCGCACGAACCGCCAGCAGCGGGGGCATTTCTCACCCTCGGCGCGTGACACCTCGATCTCGGGGCCGTCGCTTAACCCGGCTCCCGCTTCGAGCTCCACCTCGGACACGATGAACAGCATCGGGAGATCGTCCCGATACTGATGGAGCAGCGCAGCGTCCGTTCCGCCTGCGCGCACTTTGACTCGGGCGCCGAGCGCGTTGCCGATCGTCTTGGCCTGGCGCTCGGTCTCGAGCGCCCGATTGACCTCGTCTCGAATCTTCATCAGCCGCTCCCAGCGCTCGTTCAGGTCGGGATTCAACAGCGTTTCGACGTCCCGCGGGAACTCAGCCAGGTGGACCGACGCGTCGCGCGGCCCCGGCAGGTGGCGCCAGAGCTCGTCTGCAGTGACCGGCAGGATCGGCGCAAGGAGGCGCGTCAGACCGTCCGCGATGATGTACAGCGCGGTCTGGGCGGAACGCCGCTCCGCCGAGGTCCGTCCGAACGTGTAGAGCCGATCCTTCGAGACGTCCGCGTAGAACGCACTCAGGTCCACGGTCGTGAACTGGTTGACGGCCTGGAAGATCGTCGGGAAGTCGTACTCGTCGTAGGCCTTCAGCACGGTCACTGCCGCGGTGCCGTACCGGGCGAGGGCGAACCGATCCACCTCCTGCATGCGATCCAGCGGCACCAGGTCAGTCGCCGGGTCGAAATCGAAGAGATTCGACAGGAGATATCGAAGGGTGTTGCGGATCTTGCGATATGCCTCGATGACGCGGGCCAGAATCTGCTTCCCGAGCCGTACTTCCTCCCGGTAGTCGACCATCGCGACCCAGAGCCTGATGATTTCGGCGCCGCTCTCCTTGATGATGTCCTGCGGCTCGATGGAATTGCCAAGAGACTTGGACATCTTCCGTCCGTCTTCGGCAACGATGAAGCCGTGGGTGACCACCTCGCGGAAGGGCGCCCTGCCCCGCGTGCCGAGGCCGACGAGCAGCGAGCTCTGGAACCAGCCCCGATGCTGATCGCTGCCTTCCAGGTAGAGGTCGGCCGGCCAGGTCAATTCCGGGCGGAAGGGCAGCACGGCTTCGTGGCTCGAGCCCGAGTCGAACCACACGTCGAGGATGTCGCGCTCGCGCTCGAACTCCGTCCCGCCGCAGGCGGGGCAGACCAGGCCAGCCGGGATGAACTCGGCAACCGGACGCTCGTACCACGCGTCGGCCCCGTACGTGTCGAAGACCGCGGCCGCGCGTTCGACCAGCGCCGGCGTCAGAAGCGCCTCGCCGCAGGCCGTGCAGTCCACGGCCGGGATCGGCACGCCCCACGCCCGCTGCCGGGAGATGCACCAGTCGGGGCGGTTGACGATCATGTTGTGGATGCGATCGTGACCCCACGTCGGAACCCACGTCACGTCGTTCTGAATCGCGTCGACCGCCGCGCGCCGCAAGGTCCGCGGCCCCTCGGGCCCGCCCGCCCCTGGTGGCGCGCCGGCGATGGCGAACTCCTTGTCCATCGCGATGAACCACTGCGAGGTTGCGAGGAAAATCACCGGGTTGTGGCAGCGCCAGCAGTGAGGATAGGAGTGCTCGAACGCCTGTCGATGCCACAGCCGGCCTCGTTCCTTGAGGGCCGCCTCGATCGTGGCGTTGGCGTCGAACACGCGCTGTCCGGCGAACATCGGCACGTTCGCCAGGAAGTGGCCTCCCGGACCGACGGGCGCGTACACCTCGAGCCCGTATTTGATGCCGGTCGTGAAGTCGTCGCTGCCATGGCCGGGAGCGGTGTGCACGGCTCCGGTGCCCTGTTCGAGGGTGACGTAGTCGGCGAGCACCGCCAGCGAGTCCCGCTCGAACAGCGGATGGCGGAAGCGCAGCCGATCGAGCTGCTCGCCCTTCATTTTCGCGACCGGGGGCCCGAACGTGCGTCCCGCGACCTCGGCGACCTTCGGGGCGAGTGCCTCCGCGACGATCACCGCCCGCCCGTCGACGTCGTAGGCCGCGTAGTCGAACTCGGGATGAAAGGCGATCGCCAGATTCGAGGGGATGGTCCAGGGCGTGGTCGTCCAGATCAGGACGGACACCTCGCGCCCTTCGAGTTCCGGGACCCGCGCGGCCAGCTCGGCGGCGGCGTCGGTCGCCAGCGGAAACTCGACGTAGATCGACGGCGACGAATGATCCGCGTATTCGACCTCGGCCTCGGCCAGTGCGGTCCGGCAGTGGATGCACCAGTGCACCGGCTTCTTGCCCTTGTAGACGAGTCCCCGCTCGACGAACCGGCCGAGCGCCCGCGCAATCGCCGCCTGATACCGGAAATCCATCGTGAGATACAGGTGATCCCAGTCGCCGAACACGCCGAGCCGCTGGAACTCGACGCTCATCACGTCGATGAACCGGGTGGCATAGTCGCGGCAGGCCCGCCGGAAGTCCGCGATCGGCATGTCGCGCTTCTTCGGGCCGAGCTCGCGATCCACCTTCAGCTCGATCGGCAGCCCATGGCAGTCATACCCGAGCACGTACGGCGCGTCGAAGCCCATCATCGTGCGCGACTTGACAACGACGTCCTTCAGAATCTTGTTCATCGCGGTGCCCAGGTGGATCCGGCCGTTGGCGTACGGGGGCCCATCGTGCAGCACGAATTTCGTCCGGCCGGCGCGTTTCTCGCGAATGCGCTCGTAAATCCCCAGTTCCTGCCAGCGTGCGAGCGCCTGCGGCTCGGCCGTCTGGAGGTTCGCCTTCATCGGGAAGTCGGTGCGAGGCAGGTTCAGCGTGTCTTTCCACTCGGCCATGTGATCGTTCTAGTTTAGTGCAAGAGAAACGATCACCGCGGTTCGACTCCGGATTCCGCGTCCATCAGAGCTCGCAAGCGGGCGCGCCCTGGACTCGAACCTCTCCGCGGGTGCGTACAAAAAAAAGGCCGGCTCCCCAGGGAGCCGGCCCGATCCGGATGAACGCGGCGCTTAGCGCCTGGACGCGCTGCGCTGAATCTCCACGCGGAACTCCCCGTGGTTGTCGTCGAACCCGTCGTCGTTGACTCCGAGGAACAGCTGCCCAGCCGCCGGCATCGAGACCGTGGTCTGATTGCCGATGGCGAACGCCTGTCCGTTGCCGATGCGGCCGATCAGTGCGCCCGCGAGCGCGTTCGGCAAGGGCGAACCCGTCGCCCGACGGCCGCTCTTCGAACCGGCCGGCGCCGCGACGTCGCTCGCATCGCCGCTCAGCTGCACTTCACCCGAGGTGTTGAAGGAGAGGACTTCTCCTCTCCGCACCGTCAGCCCTGTCGAGGTCCACGCCTGCCGGGGTGAGACCGAGATACCGGCCCCCGTGGCGGGCGCGAGCGCCGGGGTCGCACTCGTCGGCGCGCTCCCGGAAAGCCGGGCGAGGACGATGCGGGCGATTTGCGACGAAGAGATCTCGCGATCGCCCGAGCTCGTCTTGAACGTGATCTTGAGCGGAGTCGTGCCGCCGATATCGTAGAGTTGCCCGCTCACCGTGCTGCCATCTCGCATCCACAGCACCTGCTGGCCGTCCGTCACTTTCGCCCAATCCGCGTCCGTCATGGCGCCACCGGAGAAATCGATTACGCCGACGTCGTTCGTCGGGATCAGACGATCTTGACCGTTGACCCGCACGGTGAAGCCGGATCCGCCCATATCGACCAGCTGTCCGCTGACGCGCTCACCCGAGCGCATCGTGAGCGTGGCATTCTCCTGCGCCTGCGCCACCCCCGTGAGAGCCAGGGCTGCGACCGAGAGCGCGAGAATCGTACGCTTGAACATGTTCATTCTCCTCTTGATTACTGTCGTCCGACCCAGCCGTGAGCCAGCCGGCCGAGCGGCCATTTCCATGCCTTGTAGAAGCAAGCGCCGGGCCACCGACAAGGGACAAAAAACCCAATGAATCCGGGCTGAACCAGGCAGTCCGAATGGCCAGAATGCCCCAAGACCGGCTTGTATAATGGACGAATGACGTTGTCCCTCGTCCCCGCCGGCCGGACGGCCCTGCGCCGCGCGACGCTCGACAACGGCTTGAAGATGCTCGTCCAGGAGATCCACACTGCCCCGCTCGTGTCGGTCTGGTGCTGGTACGGCGTGGGCTCGGGCGACGAAAGCCCGGGCCTCACGGGTGTATCCCACTGGGTCGAGCACATGAATTTCAAGGGCACGACGAATATCCCCCGCGAACAGATGAAGGGCATCGTCGAACGGTT
Source organism: Acidobacteriota bacterium (assembly GCA_031361295.1). GTDB lineage: Bacteria > Acidobacteriota > Vicinamibacteria > Vicinamibacterales > 2-12-FULL-66-21 > JALZOC01. The sequence goes on from JANMCN010000237.1 coordinate 25,281, forward strand.
CGGCGGCATGTGGAACGGCTATACGTGGATCGACCAGACCACCTACGTCGAAACCGCGGGCACCGCCGCGTTGGACCAGATGCTGTTCATCGAAGCCGAGCGGATGTCGAATGGCCTGTTCGACCCCGCCGACTGCGAGTCGGAGCGCACGGTCATCATGTCGGAGCTCCAGGGCGGAGAGAACGATCCGGATCAGCTCCTCGACGCCGAGGTGACCGCGTCCGCGTTCCGGGCACACCCCTACCGGCATCCGACCATCGGCTGGATCGACGACCTGCGCTCGATGAACCGGGACGATCTGTATGGACACTACCGCCGGTTCTATATCCCCAACAACGCGACCCTCGTTGTGGCGGGCGACGTCGATGCCGACGAGGTGTTCCGCTGCGCGCAGAGGCACTTCGGATCGATTCCCGCGGGACGGAACCCGGATCGCCTCCGGGTGGCGGAACCGCTACAGCTCGGCGAGCGGCGCGTCCTGATCGAGCGGGAGGGAACCACCGGTTACCTGAAGATCGTGTTCCACGCGCCATCGGCGACGGAGGCCGACTTCTTCCCGTTGCTGGTGCTCGATGCCGTGCTGACGGGCGCAAAGGGGGTCAATCTCTGGTCGAGTTTTCGCGATGCGCCCCCCCAGCGGCGGGCGCGCCTTTACACCACGCTCGTGGAAGGCGGGCTCGCGTCGATGGTCTCCGGCGCTTTGCTGCCGACCCGCGCGCCGTTTCTCTACACGCTGTCCTTTACGGCTCTCGAGGGCGTCGAGCTCGGCACGCTCGAAGCCGCCGCGCTGCACGCGATCGAGCACGTCCGCCGGACGGGCATCGAGCCCGCCGAGCTGGTCCGCGCACAGAGGCAGCTGCGGGCGCGGCTGGTGTTCGAGAACGACAGCGTCACGAACATCGCCCACCAGCTCGGATATTTCGAGACCGTCGTGGGTCCGGACTTTCTCGCCTCGCTGCAGCGCCGGATCGACGCCGTCACCGTCGAGCAGGTTCTGGATGTGGCGCAGAAGCGTCTCAACCCGGCGATGCAGACCGTGGGTCTCTTCAAGCCCGTGACGGCGGCCGCCGGTAGTCCGGCGTCCCGGGTCGCGCGATGATCCCCAGCCTCGGGCGGGGCATCGCTCCGCTCCGCCACGCACTCGAGAACGGTGCCGTCCTGATCGTCCAGGAGACCGCCGCGACCCCGGCGGTGGCCATCAATGCGGCGTTCCGCGCAGGCAGCCTGTATGAGCCCGACCACCTGACCGGCCTTGCATACCTGACGGGCCGGGTGATCGACAGAGGCACGGAGCGCCGTTCCGCGGAAGTCATCGCCGAGGAGCTCGACGAGCGCGGCGTTTCGCTGCGCGTCGGCAGCACCCGTCACACGATGACGCTGTCGTGCACATGCCTGGCGGAGGACTTTCAGGACGTCCTGGCCATCGTCATGGACGTCGCCCGACGGCCGACGTTCCCGGCGGACGAACTGGGCAAGCGCAGGGCCGAGGCGATCACCGTGCTCCGGCAGGACGAAGACAATCCGGCAGTCCGCGCAGCCGAGGCGCTGTTCGAACTGCTCTATGGATCGTCACATCCATACGGCCGCCGGGCAAAGGGCACCGTCGCCAGCCTTGAACGGATCGACCGGGATGCGCTCGCCGGGTTCCACGGCCGCTATATCCGTCCTGCGGCCCTCTCCTTCGTGATCGTGGGTGACGTGGACGCCCGGCGCGCGATCGATGGAGCGGCCGCCGCCCTCGACGGATGGCGCCGCACGGAGCCCCCGCCGAGCCAGGTCCCGCCACCCGCGGGCGTCGCAGGCCGACGGGTCACGACGATGTCGATGCCCGGGAAGGCCCAATCGGACATCGCCTACGGATTTACAACCATCAGCCGTGTCGATCCCCGTTACTACGCCTACTGGATGATGAACAACATCCTCGGCCAGTTCGGGCTCGGCGGGCGCCTGGCCGATAACATCAGGGAGCGGCAGGGGATGGCGTATTACACCTACAGCACATTCGACGCGACGATCGGCGAGAGCCCCCTCGTGGTGCGTGCCGGCGTTGACCCCAACAACGTCGAGCGTGCGCTCGCCGCCATCGACGCCGAAGTGCGGCAACTCGGATCGGAAGGGCCGACCCCTGCCGAAGTCGAGGAAACGCGGCAGTTCCTGGTCGGTTCCATTCCGCGACTGCTCGAGACGAACGACAGCATCGCGAGGTTCCTGCAGACCTGCGAGCATTTCGGTCTCGGTCTCGACTTCGACCGCCGCCTTCCCTCGCTGCTGAACGCGGTGACGATCGACGAGGTGCGGGCCGCGGCTGCTGACGTGCTCCGTCCAGATCGCGCGGCGGTAGCGATCGCCGGTCCCGAGCCGTCCGGCGAGGCGCGGCCGTGACCGGCTCGGCCACGACACTGCGGACCCGCGCGGTCTTTTTCGACGTCGACTTCACCCTCATCTATCCGGGACCGGCATTTCAGGGCCCCGGGTACCGTCAGTTCTGCGCGCCGTTCGACATCGTCGTCGATCCGGCCAGGTTCGAAGCGGCGGTGAGCGGCGCGGCGGCGCTGCTCCAGCCGGAGAGCGGGCTGTACGACGCCCAGTTGTACATCGATTACACGCGGCGGATTATCGAAGGCATGGGCGGGACCGGCCCCACACTCGAGGCCGCCGCGCGCGCCATCTACATCGAGTGGGCCGCGTGCCACCACTTCAGGCTCTACGAGGAAGTACCCGATGTTCTCCGGGAACTTCACGCCTCCGGGTTGAAGATCGGGCTCATCACGAATTCGCACCGATGTCTCGCGTCCTTCCAGAGTCACTTTGCGCTGGGCGGGCTCTTTTCGGTTGCGCTGTCGTCTCTCGAGCACGGCTACATGAAGCCGCATCCCCGGATCTTCGAAGCGGCGCTGCGGGCGGTGAACGTTGAACCTGCCGAAGCCGTGATGGTCGGGGACAGCGTGTGCCACGATGTGGAAGGGGCGCGGCGGCTGGGGATGCGCGCGATCCTCGTGGCTCGCTCTGCGGTCGCACCGATCGCGTGTCCTCCCGACGTTCCCGTCATCGAGTCGCTCCGACAACTGCCGGGATTGCTGTAGCTGCGCCGAGTTCGCTGATCCGATGGACATCCGCGCCTTATCCACTCTCGTCGAATGCCGCCAGGTCGCGGACCTCGAGCAGCAGATTTGGGCTTATGCCGATGCCGAGGATGTCGTTCCACCGGCCGTCCTGCTCATCTCGGTGAAACGCGGGGGCGTCCTCCTGGGCGCGTTCGACGCCGCCGGGGATCTGAACGGGTACGTGTACGCGGCGCCCGCCGTGAAAGATGGACGCTCCACGCTCTGGTCGCATGCACTCGGCGTCGTGCCCGAGGCGCGCGGACGGGGTGCGGGCGCCGCGCTGAAGGTCGCCCAGCGCCAGCACGCGCTCCGCATGGGCGTCGATTTGATCGAGTGGACGTGCGATCCCCTCCAGGCGTCCAGCGCCCACCTCAACTTCGCGGAGCTCGGCATCGTGGTCGAAGACTACGAAGAGAATCTGTACGGGGACTCGAGCAGCGCGCTGCACAGCGGGACTCCGACAGACCGGTTCGTCGCCGAATGGCACCTGTCGACTCCGCACGTGGAGCGTCGTCTTGCGGCGTCGGCGCGCGCACGCGCTGGCGGGCCGGACGCGCAGCGCCCGTCTCCACCACTCAGCGTGCGGGACGGCGCGGTGGTCGCCGCGGTCCTCGTCAACCCATCCCGGGGAGGGGCGGACTGTCTCGAGCCGGGTGACGTGGCGCTGGATGTCGAAGCCGCCCGCGTGCTGGTCGAGATTCCCACGAGGTTCACCGGCATGCTGCGGGAACAGCCGGATCTTGCGCACGCGTGGCGCATGTCCACGCGGAAGATCTTCCAGTCCTATTTGGGCAGGGGTTACCGCGTCGTGGATTTCTTCCTGGCCCGCGAGCACGGGCGCGGTCAGTACCTCCTCGCGAGGGCGGCTTCTTGACGGGTGCTCGAGAGGGTTTTGGTGAGGGTTTTCGGTTTTCGGTCCAGTTCTCGGTGCTACCTTCTCGGTCTTGTGTTCGTTCTCATGTCTATTCCTGAATCTCAAGATCCCGCAGAAGTGCGGCGCATCCGTTGCGGTCACCGAGACGCCAGACCAGGGGGCATTGGTGTGCAGCGTGTGCACGAGGTGGCGCAGCAAGAGCGAGTTCGTCGAGGCCGGAATCCGTCAGCGCCGCGGTCAATGACACGATTTGCGCGGCGCGATCCATCGCCCCACGACCGGACGTGTACTCGACAGCAGTCCCTCCAGTTTCCGGGATGATATACCTCCGTCCGCGGTCGCTCGGCCCGGCGTTTCTGCAGTAGCCTGTCTGCGACGCATATGACTGCACCGGAATTTCGACCTGGCGCGGACGATCTGGTGCCGCTCGTCTATGCGGAACTGCGCCGGCTGGCGGGCGGCTACATGCGCCGCGAGCGTCCCGGCCAGACCCTGCAGGCGACCGCGCTCGTCCACGAGGCATATCTCCGCCTTGCCGGACCCGGGCAGCCGTGGACCGATCGACGCCACTTCGTCGGCATCGCGGCGCGCGCGATGCGGCAGATCCTGGTCGAGCGCGCACGCGCGCGCGGCGCCGACAAGCGATGGGGCGCGCAGCACCGCGTCTCGCTGCGCGAGACGCTCGCCGGCGCCGAAATGCCGGTGGACGGCATCCCCGCCCTCGACGAGGCGCTCGTCCGCCTCGAGGCCGTCGACCCCGAGCAGGCCCGGATAGTCGAACTTCGCTTCTTCGCGGGACTGACGGTGGACGAAGCCGCCGACGCCCTGGGCATCTCCGCCGCCACCCTGAAGCGCCGGTGGAGCCTGGCGCGCGCCTGGCTCTATCGCGAGCTCACGGCCGGCAGCCCATGACACCGGCCCAACGCAATCGCGTGCGTGCGCTGTTCGAGGAGCTGGTCGACCTGCCGCCCGGCGACGTCTGGGAACGCCTGGAGGCGGCGAGCGAGCCGGCAATAGTGAAGGACGAAGTGCGCTCCCTGCTCGAGCACCACGCCCGGGCCGGATCCTTCCTCACGGCCCCCGCGTCCGCGGCCAGCCTCGAGCATGAACTGGCGCCGGGCACGAGACTCGATCGATACACCGTCGTCCGCGAGATAGGGCGGGGCGGCATGGGCCGGGTCTACCTCGCTGTCGATGAGCGGCTTGGCCGCCAGGTCTGCCTCAAGGCGGTGCGCGAGGAACTGGGCGATCCGGCCTTCCGCAGACGGCTCCAGCACGAGGCGCGGACCGCAGCTTCGCTCTCCCATCCGGGCATCTGCGCCGTCTACGCGCTCGAGGAATTCGACGATCGCCTCTATATCGTCACGGAATTCATCGATGGCCACACGCTCCGCGACGAGATCGACGAGGCGCCGCGCGCCGATAGGGCGCGCGTGCGCGACACGCTGCGGCAGCTGGCCGCCGCGGTTGCGGCGGCGCATGCGAGAGGGATCACGCATCGCGACCTGAAGCCGGAAAACGTCATGCGCACCGCCGAGGGCCGCCTCAAGGTGCTCGACTTCGGGCTCGCGCGCGTCGAGGCCGCCGACGGGATGGCGCCGGGGGTCCGGCACACCCTGCCCGGCGTGGTCGTCGGCACCCCCGGCTACATGGCGCCCGAGCAGATCGACGGCGGACCAATCGATGCCCGCACCGACGTCTTCGCGCTCGGCGTGCTGGCGTATGAATTCGCTGCCGGGGTGCACCCGTTTGCGGCCGCCACGCCGCTCGCGATCGCATCCCGCGTGCTCGGCGACGATCGGCCGTCGCTCGGCGGGCCGCGCGCCGACCTGCCGGCGTCGCTGGTCGCGGTCGTCGACCGGTGCCTCGCGCGACACCCGGCGCAGCGGTTTCCCTCCGCCGCTGCCATGGCCGTGGCGCTGGAGGAGGACCACGACGAGGCGGCGGCGCCGCCACGGCGGCGGCTGGCATGGTGGCGCATCCACCAGCTGACGCTGATCGCGGTCTACGCGACCGGCACGACCGCGGCGTGGCAGATTCACACTTGGGAGGCGTCGACCGCCGCCCGGTGGGATTTCCTGCTCATCGGCATGCTGGCGGCCGTGAACGGCGTGGTGCGGGGACACCTGCTGTTCACCGAACGCGCCCACCCGGAACGCCTGGGGGGCGAGCGCCGGCGGTCACGGACGGCCGCGCTCGTGATCGACCTAGCCCTGGCCGTGGCGCTCGCCGCCGCTGCCAGCCTGGTCTCCGGCGGCCACCCGGTCGTCGCGGCCCTGGTGATCGGGCTGGCGGCCGGCCTGGCAACCGCCGCTCTCCTCATCGAGCCATCGACGTCCAGCGCCACCATCGGCGTCCCGTGAGCCGGTTTCCGGCCGCTTCACGCATTACAGGGCAGGAGGGTACACACCATGTCCGTTCTGCCGGGTTGTCATCAGCGTGAGCACCGCAGCGTCCTCGCGGCGTCGGAACGCCGGCTGCTCATCGCCATCGCAAGAAGGCTCCCGCCCGCCGTCAACGCCGATCATCTCAGCGCTCTGGGGCTGGCCGCGATGTGTGCCGCCGGGGCCGGCTTTGCCGCGATCCGGGTCTCCGGATGGGGCGCGGCCGTCGTCGTGCTGGCGCTTGCCGCCAACTGGTTTGGGGACAGCCTTGACGGGACCGTCGCGCGGGTCCGCGGCCAGGAGCGTCCCCGGCTGGGCTATTACGTTGACCACGTGATCGATCTCGCCGGCTCGGCGGCGCTTTTCGCGGGCCTGGCGTGCTCAGGGCTGATGACGCCGCTGCTCGCGGTCGCGGTCCTCGCCGGGTACCTGCTGGTGTCGGCGGAGGCCTACCTCGCCACCCACGCCGTCGGCGTCTTCAGAATGGCGCGTTTCGGGCTTGGCCCGACAGAACTGCGCCTTCTGCTGATCGCCGGGGCGCTGTGGTCGGTCGGCCACCCTGTCGTGCTGTTGCCGGGCTATGGTCCGGCGCGGCTCTTCGACGTTGGCGGTCTGGCGGCGCTGGCCGGTCTCACGGTGGTGTTCGTCACTGCCGCGGTGGGACACACACGTCGGCTGCACCGTACGGAGCCACGCCCGGCCGTTCCGCTGCGCAGGGTTGGATGAGGCGCCAGCTCCTCCCGTTTGCCGTGGTCGCGGCGCTGGGCTTCGCCGTGCAAGTGGTGCTCGTCGTCCTGTTCTCCGACCGATGGGGATGGTCCCTGCCGGTCAGCACGGCCGCATCGGTCGAGGCGGCGGTGCTGCACAACTGGGCGTGGCACGAGTGCTGGACGTGGCGCCGCCGGGTGACCGCCGCGCATCGGCTGCAACGGCTGGTCGCGTTCCACGCGGCCAACGGCGCGATCTCGCTGCTCGGCAACGCCGCCTGCGCCGAGGCGCTCGCACGGACGACCACCCTGGCGCTGCCGTGGCGCACGCTGCTGTCGGTGGCGCTCGTCGGCGGGCTCAACTTCCTGGTCGCGGAGCGCGTGGTATTCCGCATGCGGCCGACGCCAGCTTCCGCCAGACCGGCGTTGGCCGGGACGCTCACGCCGGCCGGCGCGCGTGTGCGCCTCGGCGCCGCGCTCGTCGCGGCTCTCACGCTCATGCTGGTCTCGCCGCTGTCTGCGGCGGCGCCGCCACCCGGTGCGATCGCGGGATGGAACGCCGCGATCGCGCGCATCGAGGCCGACATCGCCCGGGGCGGCACGACGCCGACAGCGGCCGGCGGCGGCGCTTCAGCCCCGGACGGCATCGACGTGAGCGAACTGCCGGCCGTCGAGATTCCGGGGGCGACGCTTCAGCACTGGGGCGGCGCGGTGTTCGTCCCGCACGTCCGGCTCGACGCCCTGCTGGAGGCGCTCGAACAGACGCCGCCGACACAGCCGGACGTTCCCGCGGCGCGGATACTCTGGCACGACGGCCATCGCCTCCGCCTCTACCTCCGTCTGGTGCGTCGAACGCTGATGACCGTCACCTATGACACCGAGCATGCAGTGACGTTCGAGCGGTTGACGCCGCATGCGGCGATCGGCCGGAGCGTGATGACCGCCGCGCGCGAGGTGCGCAATGCCGGCACAGCCGACGAGTGCGTCAGCAGCCCCGGCGATGACCGCGGCTTTCTCTGGCGGCTGAACGTCTACTGGTGGTACGTCGAGACGCCGGCCGGCGTCAGGGTGGTCATGGAATCGCTCACGCTCGGCCGCGAGACCCCCTTCCTGCTGCGCGCCCTCGCCGGCCCGGTGGTCCGGCGGATCGCCGCCGAATCGGTCAGAAGCGCCCTCGACGGCGTGCGGAATCGCTTCGCGCCGGCAGGGGGCGAGGCGGTCAGGCGCGAACCGCCCAGCAGCAGCGTCGCGGCGGACGCTCGCGGATTCGCGCGGCGCTTGTCCGGAGCCGGACGCACCACCGCCCCGGCAACCGCGCTGAACACACCGGGCGCGTGCCGGCCCTGAATGCCTGCTTGACGCGGCGATCCTCCTCCGAATGGAACGACAGGATCGCGACCCGCTCGCTTGGACAGAGGCGGTAGGGCAGCAGGCGCAGGAACGCGTCCACTGCGCCGAGCTCGTCGTTCAGGGCGATGCCGAGCGCCTGAAGGACCCGGCGCGGCGCGCCGTCGGCGCCGGCACGACCGGCAATCCCTTCACCCTGGCGGCCAGGCCATCTTGCGCCCGGCGAGCACGTGGAGATGGATGTGGAACACAGTCTGTCCTGCGTCGGCGTTGCAGTTGAACACCGTGCGATAGCCGCCTGCCCCGTAGCCGTGCTGCTGCGCGATGGACGCTGCCGTACGCGTCAGCCGGCCGACAAGCTCGTCGTCCGCGGCGACCAGCTCGTTCAGGCTGGCGATGTGACGTCGCGGGACGACGAGGACGTGCATGGGCGCCTGGGGGGTGACGTCCTTGAACGCCACGACGGCATCGTCCTGGAACAGGATGCTCGCGGGAATCTGACCGTCGACAATCCGGCAGAAGAGACAGTTCGTCATAGCGACCTCCTGAGAACCGCCACGCGTGGAATGGCCTGCAGGTCGGGGGTCACCCGCACCATCGTCCAGCCCGCCTCTCGCGCGGCGTCGCGCACGGCCATTTCCTGGCCGAAGCCGAATTCCATGACGAGGCGTCCGCCCGGCGCGAGGTGTGTCGCAGCAGACGCGAGCAGGCGCCGGACGATGTCGAGGCCGTCGCCGTCGCCGCCGAACAGTGCCGCGTGCGGCTCGTGCAGCCCGACCTCCGGCGGCAGCGAGGGAGCGTCCCCCGCGGGCACGTAGGGCGGGTTCGACACGATCAGATCAGCGGCGGCAGGCGCGCCGTCCAGCAGGTCGGTCTCGATGAGCGTGAGTCGGTCTGACACGCCGAGACGATAGGCGTTCCGGCGCGCGACCGCGAGCGCAGCGGACGAAATGTCGGTACCGGTGACCCGGGCGTCCGGGAACTCCCGGGCCAGCGCGATTGCGAGGCAGCCGCTTCCGGCGCCGACATCGACCGCCGAATGCGGGACGCGCACCTCGCGGGCGAACCGCCGCGCCTCGTCCACGACGAGCTCGGTTTCAGGGCGGGGGATGAGGACGTCGGGAGTGACTTCGAAATCGAGTCCCCAGAATTCGCGGTGACCCGTGATGTAGGCGACCGGTTCCCTGGCGGCGCGCCGGGCGATGAGGACGTCGAGCCGTTCGCTGAAGCCGCTCGGCGCGGGATCGCGCCATCGGGCGACGAGGGCGGCCCGATCCCAGCCGAGGACATGGCGCGCGAGCACCTCGGCGTCGACGGTTGCTTCGTCCGCGCCGATGCCTTCGCGGGTGAGAGCCTGTCTGGCATCGACGAGCCGCTCGTGCACCGACGACATCGACGGATCAGTGGACGGTGTCGGAGGCGTCCGCGTCCGTGGCTTCCTTCAGCTTTTCGGATGTGAAATGGGCAACGGCCGCGTCGATGAGCTCGCCGATATCGCCGTCGAGCGCCTCGGTCAGCTGGTGCATCGTGAAGCCGATGCGGTGGTCCGTGATGCGGTTTTCCTTGAAGTTGTAGGTCCGGATCTTCTCGGAGCGATCACCGGTCCCGACCTGCGTGCGCCGGTCCTTGGCGATCGCTTCCTGCTGCTTCCGCATCTCCATCTCGTACAGGCGGGAGCGCAGGACCTTCATGGCCTTCGCGCGGTTCTTGACCTGCGACTTCTCGTCCTGCTGCGACACGACGGTGCCCGAAGGAATGTGGGTGATGCGGACAGCGGAGTACGTCGTGTTGACGCTCTGCCCGCCGGGGCCGCTCGAGCAGAACGTATCGATCCGGAGGTCCTTCGCATCGATGTGGATGTCGACTTCTTCGGCCTCGGGGAGCACGGCGACCGTCGCCGTCGAGGTGTGGATGCGTCCCTGCGCCTCGGTCGCAGGGACCCGCTGGACGCGGTGGACGCCGCTGTCGTATTTCAGGCGGCTGTACGCGCCTCGCCCTTCGATGATTGCCGTGACTTCCTTCGTGCCTCCCGAGCCGTTCTCGCTGACATTCAGGAGCTCGACGCGCCAGCCCTGGCGCTCGGCATACCGGGAGTACATGCGAAACAGGTCGGCCGCGAAGAGTGCGGCTTCGTCGCCTCCCGCTCCGGCGCGGATCTCGAGGACGACGTTCTTCGCGTCGTTCGGATCCTTCGGCACGAGCAGCAGCCGGATGTCCGCGAGCAGCGCATCGCGGCGCGCCTCCAGCGTCCCGAGCTCCTCCTGCGCCAGTTCGCGCATGTCGGGATCCTTCATGAGGCCTTCGGTCGCCGTGAGCTGCTCGACGACTTCCTTGTACTCGCGGAACTTCTCGACGAGCGGCTGCATCTCCGAGAGCGCCTTCGAATGCGACCGGAACTTCGTCGTGTCCGCCTGCACGGCGGGATCGGACATCTCGGCCATCAGCCGCTCGTACTGCGCCTCGACGGCGTTGAGCTTATCGAACATGGTGTCTCGTCACTCGGATGTCAGCCACCCGAGACAGGCGGAAGGAACGCGACCTCGTCGCCGTCCTTCAGCGTCACTGTCAGCCGCGCGTAGTCGTCATTGACGGCGCAGGAAATCGCATTCGCGTAATCGGCCAGCGCCGGGAACTCCCCGGCGAGCTGTTCCCACACGACCCGCGCGCTGGCGCCGGGGGGAACGGACCGCGCCAGTTCGGATGCGCCGGCGATCTCGCGCAGACGGGCGAACAGTCGCACCCTTATGAGCACGCGCGCTCGAAGGCCGCGTCCCGCGCGGCGTGGTCGAGTGGATCGGCCGTCGCACCCTCGATCCAGACGTCGCCCCCTTCGAAATGCTCGTGCTTCCAGATGGGGACGATCTGCTTGATCCGCTCGATGGCGAATCTCGCAGCGGCGAACGCGTCCGCGCGGTGTGCCGATGCCGCCGCCAGGATCACGCTGGCCTCGCCGATCGCGACACGCCCGGTCCGGTGATGGATGGCCAGCCGCACCGCCGCCCAGCGCCCCGCCGCTTCGTCCCCGATCTGCTGGAACGCCTTGAGGACCAGCGGTTCGTGGGCTTCGTACTCGAGCCACAGCACCCGCCGCCCGGCGTTGTGGTCGCGGACCAGACCGATGAATGTGGCGACGGCTCCACACTCGGGCGCCGAGACGAGGCCGGTGACGCCGGTGCTGTCGAGCGGGTCCGGGGTGACGCGGTAGCGCCCGTCGGCGGCCGTCATCCGGGGGGTGCTCGACATTCGCGGTGTCCTCTCAGTATACCGCGCGCCAGAAGTGGTTCAGGGGCCCGTGGCCCTTGCCGATCCCCGGTGCGTGCCGTATGGCGCCGTCCAGGTATTCGCGCGCCGCCTCAATCGCCTCCCGATCCGTCAGCCCGAGCGAAAGGTTCGCCGCGATGGCAGACGCCATCGTGCAGCCGGTCCCGTGTGTGTGGCGAGTCTGGATTCTTGGACGGCTGATCTCGAACCTCTCCCCCGCGGAACACACCACATCGACCGAGTCCGGCCCGTCCAGGTGCCCTCCTTTGAGCAGTACGACGCGGGGCCCCATGCCGAGAATCCGGATGGCCGCCTCGCGCATGTCGTCGAGCGAACGGATGGACATCCCCGCCAGCACTTCGGCTTCCGGCACGTTCGGCGTAATCACATGCGCGCGCGGCAGCAACTCCGCCCGCATCGCCGCCACGGCATCGTCATCGAGCAGGGCGTCCCCTCCCTTGGCGATCATGACGGGATCCACCACGACGTGTGGAAGCTCGAGCGCGTCGATGGCGGCGCCCACCGCCTCCACAATCGCGGCCGTCGCGAGCATCCCCGTCTTGACGGCGTCGGCACCGATGTCCCCCGCGACCGCTTCGATCTGCGCCGTGACGAGATCGGCCGGCATCGCAAGCCAGGCCACCACGCCGAGGGTATTCTGCGCCGTGACGGCTGTCACCGCGCAGGTGCCGAACACGCCGTGCGCAGCAAACGTGCGCAGGTCGGCCTGGATTCCGGCGCCGCCGCCCGAGTCGCTCCCGGCAATTGTCATCACTGTGCGCATCGACCAACCAGTTCTCAGTTTCCAGCTCCCAGCTTCCAGTTGCCAGCTCCCAGCTTCCAGTTTCCAGCTTCCAGTTTCCAGTTGCCGAACCCGGAACCAGTTGCCAGAGAGAGTACAATCAGGCGCCATGAATGTTCGAGTCGATCGCCCGGACGCTGACGGAACGCTGCTGACGGCCATGGTGCGCGGGGCGGAGATGCAGACGGGGATCCGCATCGCCTCTGTGCTCCTGCTGGCCGGTCTGACCGCTGCCGCGGCCCAGGTCAGTATTCCCCTCCCGTTCACGCCCGTCCCGTTCACCCTTCAGCCCATGGTCGTCCTGCTCGGCGGGGCGGTCCTGGGTCCGCGGCTCGGGATGGCGGCGCAGGTGGTGTATCTCCTCGCGGGACTGGCCGGCTTCCCGGTATTCGCGGCGTCCGCGGTGCTGCCGCAAGGCGCGCTGCGGCTGCTCGGTCCGACGGGCGGATATCTCATGAGCTACCCGTTCGCGGCCCTGCTGACCGGGCTGCTCGCCGAGTCCGGGTTCGACAGACGCTATCTGACTTCTGTGGCGGCCATGGGCGCCGGCCTGCTCCTCATTTTCGCCTGTGGCGTATCGTGGCTGGCGTTCTTCACGCCGTCGGCGAGAGGCCTCGACGCGGCGCTCCGCACCGGTTTCTATCCATTCATCCCGGCAGACATCTTCAAGGTTCTCGTCGCGGCCGCGATCATGCCCGCCGCCTGGCGACTGACGCGAAGCTGACCCGCAGCTCCCGGGTCCGGCGCGCTTCAGCTTTCGGCTTGCCCGCGAGAGGTGGTCGGCGACGGGCGTGTCGGGCGGCGGCGATCCCCCGCGCTCAGTGGCGCGCGTGTTCGAACACGAGCATGTACTGATACTTGAGGAAGGCCGGTCGCGACTGAAGCGCGAGACCGGCGGCGCGTGCATCGGCGATGACACGCTCGGGATCGACCCGGTCCTCGATTTCGGGTCCCGGTCCGCCGCCGGACTTCGTGAAGTTGACGATCCCTATCCGGCCGGCCGGTTTCAGCGCGCGCGCGACGTTCTTCAGCAGCGCAACCGGCTGCTCCATTTCGTGGTACGAGTCCACGATCAGCACGGCGTCGATCGCCGCCGCCGGCAGGCGCGGGTCGTTCGCGGTTCCGAGCACGGTCCTGACGTTCTTGAGGCCCAGGCGCTCCACACGCCGCGTGATGGAGTCGATCATCTGGCGCTGGATGTCTTCCGCGTACACGACGCCGTTCGGGCCGACGCGCCCTGCGAGCCAGATGGTGAACCAGCCGCTGCCGGCCCCCAGGTCAGCGACGACGACCCCCTCCCCGACCCCCAGCGCGTCCATGATCTTGTCGGGGCTCTGCCACTGATCGCGATCGGGACCCTCCAGCTCGCCGAGGTCCTCCGGCCGGAACAGGCGCGTGTGCTGCGCCGCCGGAAGGGCGGCCGCGACCACCAGCGCGATCGCCAGAATTCCGAGCCCGCGACGGTATCTCTCTTGTGGCTTCATGGCTGTTCTGTCCGGGCACGCCGGGAGAGGTCATCGCCTCCGCCGACAGGATCGCGTCGAGCCGGGCGTCCGGCAGCAGGCCGCGTTCGCGCACGAGATCACGGATGGTCCGGCCTGTCTCTACTGACGCCTTGGCGATGCTGGCGGTCTCGGCATAGCCGATGTAGGGACTGAGCGCGGTCGCCAGCGCGGTGCTCCGGTCGAGGAGCTCGCGGCAGCGGGCTTCGTCAGCCGTGATCCCTTCGACGCAGCGCGTGTGGAGCACCTGCATCGCGGCGGTCAGAATCCGCGTCGCGTGCAGCGCGTTCCACGCGATGACCGGCATCATCACGTTGAGCTCGAGCTGGCCCGCGTCGGCCGCCGCGAGGATCGCGGCGTCACACCCGATCACCTGGTAGCACACCTGGTTGACCATCTCGGGAACCGACGGATTCACTTTGCCCGGCATGATGGAGGAGCCGGGCTGCACCGGTGGCAACTGGATCTCGGCGATGCCGGCCCGTGGCCCCATGCTGAGCAGGCGCAGGTCTGACGCCACCTTGCCAACCTCCACGCCGAGTCGCCGGAGAGCCCCCGAACACGCCAGCACGTCACCCATGCTCTGGGTGACTCTGAAGCGATTGGCGGCCGGGCGGAACGCGGCTCCCGCATACGCAGCCAGCCGCGCGACGGCCTCGCGCGCGTAGTCGTCGCCGGCGTTGAGCCCCGTGCCGACCGCCGTGGCGCCGAGATTCAGTTCGAGCAACTGGTCAGCGGTGCGCGTGACTTCGTCGGCGGCGTGGCGCACGTTGGCGGCGAAGCCGCCGAATTCCTGTCCGAGCGTGATCGGCACGGCGTCCTGCAGGTGGGTCCGTCCGGTCTTCAGGATGTGGCCGAATGCGACGCCCTTTTCATCCAGCCCGTCCGCCAGCGCCCGGGCGGAGGCGACCAGCGGACCGGTCAGGGCAACGAGCGCGACACGGGTCGCGGTCGGATACACATCGTTGGTGGACTGTCCCATGTTCACGTGATCGTTCGGATGAACCAGGGTGTACTCGCCGCGGGCGCCGCCCAGGATCTCCGACGCACGGTTGGCGAGCACTTCGTTGGCGTTCATGTTGTGCGAGGTGCCTGCCCCGGCCTGGTAGACGTCCACGACGAACTGTTCGCGCAGCCGCCCCTCGAGCACCTCGTCCGCGGCCGCTCCGATCGCCTTCGCGATCCTGGGCGGGAGTCGTCGGAGCGCGCCGTTCGCGGCCGCAGCCGCCTTCTTGATTTGCGCCGTCGCGATGATGAGGGCCGCGGGGGCGGTCAAGCCGCTGATGGGGAAGTTGTCGAGCGCGCGCTGCGTCTGCGCGCCGTAATAGGCCGCCGCCGGTACGCGGACCTCGCCCAGCGGATCGCGTTCCACCCGGAACTTCATGACTGTGCCGCGATTATACTGTTCCCTATGCTCCCGGGCTTCCTCGACAGCATGATCCAGCTGATCACGAAAACCTCGACGGATCTGCCACCCGATGTGCGTGCGGCGATGGGTCTGGCGGTCCGGCTCGAACAGCCCGCGACGCGTGCCGGCCAGGCGTTGACGATCATTGCCCAGAACATCGACCAGGCTGAGTCGTGCGAAGGGCCCATCTGCCAGGACACCGGGATGCCGACCTTCGAAGTGAAGGTGCCTGTCGGGATCAACCAGATCACGCTCCGCGCCCGGATCCGCGAAGCCGTCGCCGAAGCGACCCGGCGCGGAAAGTTGCGCCCCAACTCCGTCGATTCGATCACGGGCGAAAACTCCGGCGACAACCTGGGGCCCGGGACGCCCATCATGCACTTCGAACAGTGGGACGCCCCGGACATCGAGGTGAAGTTGATCCTGAAAGGCGGCGGATGCGAGAACACGAACGCGCAGTACGCACTGCCGTCCGATCTCGAGCACCTGGGCCGCGCCGATCGCACCCTCGACGGCGTCCGCAAATGCATCCTGCACGCCGTCTGGAAGGCCCAGGGGAAAGGGTGCAGCCCCGGGGCCGTGGGCGTCTGTGTCGGGGGCGACAGAACGTCCGGGTATCTACACGCCAAGGAGCAGCTCTTCCGGACTCTCGACGACACCAATCCTGATCCGCGGCTGGCGGCTGTGGAGGCCGCGGTGATGGACGAAGCCAACCGGCTGCAGGTGGGCCCGATGGGGTTCAGCGGGCAGACGTCGCTCATCGGCTGCAAGATCGGCGCGCTCAACCGCCTCCCGGCCAGCTTCTTCGTGTCGGTCGCGTACGATTGCTGGGCATTCCGCCGCCTCGGCGTGCGCCTGGATGCGGCGACGGGTCAGATCACGGAGTGGCTCTACCGGGAAGGCACCACGCCATCCGTGCCGATGCTTCCGGCGGACGTTCTTGCGGCCGGCGTTCCGCGGACCGGACGCGAGATTCCGTTGCGCGCCCCCATCTCGGACGCCCAGGTGCGCTCGCTCGAGGTCGGCGATGTCGTCCTGATCTCCGGGCGGATGTTCACAGGCCGTGACGCGGTTCACGCGCACCTGATGAAGCACGAGCCGCCGGTGGATCTGACCGGCGGCGTCTTATATCACTGCGGTCCGGTGGTCGTGAAAGAGGGCGAGGGGTGGCGGGTGACGGCCGCAGGGCCGACCACGAGCATCCGCGAAGAACCGTACCAGTCGGACATCCTCGCGCGGTACGGCGTGCGCGTCGTGATCGGAAAGGGCGGGATGGGTGCGAAAACGCTCGCCGGCCTGCAACAGTCCGGCGCCGTTTACCTGAACGCCGTTGGCGGCGCCGCACAGTTCTATGCGCGGTGCATCGAGCGTGTCGCCGGCGTCTCGCTGATGGAGTTCGGCACGCCCGAGGCGATGTGGCATCTCGACGTGCGCGATTTTCCCGCGATCGTCACCATGGACGCCCACGGCAACAGTCTCCACAAGGACGTCGAAGAGGCCTCGGGGGCCATCCTCGAGACGCTCCGCTGACGGTCGAGTCGCCCCTTCTTCTTAGCGGCGGAGTACCCGCGTCGACTCCCGATCACGTCGCACGTTGGACGTGTTGCACGGCGCACGTTGGACGTGTTGCACGTTGGACGTGTTGCACGTTGCACGTGTGGCACGTCGCACGTTGAACGTTGGACGTCACGCGAGCGCCCGCGCGAACAGGGCTTCGATGCCGCGGGCCGCGCCCCCGGGGCTCTTCAGGTGTATCCGCACCGTGCGGCGGCCATGCGCCTCGAGCGTCTGGACGTCCCCAAGCGCCTGCGCGCGCTTCAGCACGGAAAACGAATAGCCCGCTTCGGGAATGTCGGTCGTGGATGCATCGTCCCCGGTCAGCACGAACGCCAGCGCCCTGTTCGGGCCTCCCTTGTGGTATTGCCCCGTGGAATGGAGATACCGCGGGCCCACGCCGAACGTGCTCGCGGCATGGGTGCGAGACCGGATGGCCTCGCGCACTTCGGCGATCGCGAGCTGGACGTCGGCGTCTGCCGGGAGATACGAGAGAAAAGCGACATAATCACCGGCCGTCACCGACGCGACGGCGGCATGGACGACGTCCGCCGGAGATGCGCCGGCAAACCGCGTGGTGTACACGGCGACCGCCTCGTCCTCGGCCGATGGTACGGTTTCGGGCAGGTGTCCGGTCGACGCGAATGCGCCGAGCAGACCCCTGGTCTTGTCCTTGGCTTCGGAGACGTTCGGCTCGTCGAACGGATTGATCCCGAGCGCAGCCCCCGCCACGGCCGTGGCAAATTCCCACCGGAAGAACTCGGCTCCGAGCCCGTCCAGCCTCGTCGTCAGCCGCAATAGCGGGTGGCCAGCGGCCTCGAGCGCGTCGAGCCTGGCGCCATCCGGCGCATCGAGCTCGGTCGCGATGGACACGAAGGCCCTGTCGCTTCCGTACACCTCGGGGCGGCCGATCGGCTCGTCCACCACCGGCAGCGCCCCCGTGCCGCGCTTGCCCGTGCTCTCGGCCACGAGCTGCTCGATCCACAGTCCGAGGGAGGCGAGGCGCGGCGACAGCGCCACGGTCAGCTTGTCGCGTCCGTTCTTGACCGCCGCGCCGATGAATGCCCCCAGCTCCAGCCCGGCATTCGAACTGTTTTCCTGCCGGCAGCCCTCCGCCATCACCGCAGCGCCGGCGAGCATGTCGCGGACCGGCGCGCCGATGAGCGCCGCCGGCACCAGGCCGAAGAGCGACAGCGCGGAGAACCTGCCGCCGATGTCCGGAGGGTTCACGAACACCTCGCGGTACCCGCGCGTGCGTGCGAGCTCATAGAGTCCCGTGCCGGGGTCCGTCACGGCGACGAAGTGCCGGCCGGTCCGTGTCCCGAGCGAGCCGGATAGCCGGTTCCAGAAGAACCGCTCCATCGACGCGACTTCCACCGTGCCGCCGCTCTTGCTCGACACGAGGAACATCGTCGCGGCAGGATCGAGCCGGGCGGCCGCGGCCGTGATCGTCCGTTCGTCAGTGGTGTCGAGGACGAAGAGTTCAGGGTAGCCCTCGCGGATGCCGAACACGAGCCGGAGCACTTCCGCGCACAAGCTGCTGCCGCCCATCCCGAGGAGGTACACCGCCCGGATCCCTTCGGTCTTCGCCATCGTGCCGAGCGTCATCGCACGCTCCAGATGTGGCGCCATCGTCGTCGGGACGTCCAGCCACCCGAGGCGGTTCTCGATCGATTTCGCGTCCGCCGTGCCCGGCGATGCGCCCCAGACCGCGATGTCACGGTCCCAGATTCTCGACACCATCCGATCGTGGATGAACGTCTCCGCGACGCGGGCAGCTGGCTCGTAGTGTAATTTCATGATTGTCGGTTGATTACCAGGAGCTTGAGCTCCGTCATTTCCTCGATCGTGTAGCGCGGGCCTTCACGCCCGAGGCCGGAGTCTTTGACTCCTCCGTATGGCATGTGATCGATCCGCCAGGTGGGCACATCGTTGACGATGACGCCGCCGACGTCGAGCCGATCGAACGCACGGAGCGCGTGCTCGAGGTCGCGCGTGAAGACACCCGCCTGCAATCCGTACGTGGAGTCGTTCACCGCCGCGAGCGCCGCGTCGAAATCCATGAACCGCGACAGCGTGATGACGGGCGCGAAGACCTCCTGCGCACATACCTTCGCGTCCGAGGGTACATCGGTCAGTACTGTTGGTGCGTACAGGGAGCCGGCCAGGCGCCGGCCGCCGGTCAGCACACGCCCTCCGGCCGCCACCGCCTCCTGCACCCATGCCCCGATGCGTTCGGCTTCATGCTCGTCGATCATCGGCCCGACGTCGGTCGCGGGATCCAGCGGATCGCCCACCCGCAGGGCCTCGACCCGCCGCACGACCTCCGTCGTGAAGCGTTCGAACACCGCGGCGTGCACGTAGACACGCTGCACGGCGATGCAGCTCTGGCCGGCCAGCGCGAAGCCGCCCACGGCGACGCGCCGAGCCGCCGACTCGACGTCGGCACTCTCGTCCACGACGACACCGGCGTTGCCGCCGAGCTCCAGGATGATTCGTTTCCGGCCCGCCCGCGCCCTCATGTCCCAGCCGACCGCGGAGGATCCCGTAAAGGTGAGCAGCTTGAAGCGCTCATCCGTGACCAGGCGATCGCCTGTCTCCCGCGGCATCGGGAGCACGCTGAGGGCGCCCGCGGGAAGGCCAGCCTCGTGCAGCAGCTCCCCCAGGTACAAAGCGCTCAGCGGCGTCTTCGTCGCCGGCTTCAGCACGATCGGGTTTCCGGCGGCAATCGCCGGCGCGACCTTGTGCGCGGACAGGTTGAGCGGAAAATTGAACGGCGAGATCGCCGCGACCAGTCCTATGGGAAAGCGGCGCGTGATGGCCAGGCGTCCCTCGCCGTGGGCCGCGAGGTCCATCGGCACCATCTCGCCGGCGAGGCGACGCGCTTCCTCCGCGGCCACATGAAACGTCATAGCCGCGCGCTCCACCTCCGTGGTTGCGTCCCGGATCGGCTTGCCGGCTTCCGCGGCCAGTGTCCTCGCGATCTCGTCGCGCCGGGTGGTCAATCCGCGTGACACTCCCATCAGGATGTCGGCGCGTCGGTAGGCCGGCATGTCGCGCATCGGCGACGCCGCGTGCTCGCCGGCGAGCCCCGCGGTTTCGAATTCGGGCGCACCGGCCAGCCAGGTTCGGCCCACGGGCGAGTTGTCGTACGGGTTGCGGACGAGCAGCGCGTCGGAGGAACGGCTGGGCTTTCCGGCAAGCCAGAACGGGAAATCCGGGGTCACAGCCCAGTATCGTCCGCCAGCCTCCCGGAGACAAGAGGGCTGCCTGAGGCGTCTAACCACCTGCCGGTGTTGAGGTTGTGTCCAGGTAACGGCCTCGGGCCTGCTCATACGGTTGAATGCCCTCAGCCGGACCGATATAATAGAAGAATCCGGACGCACCACGGGAGAAACGAATGCTGATAAATGTCACACCCTCTGCCGCCACCAAGATTTCCGAACTGTTGACGGAAGAGAACAAGGTCGAGGCAGGGCTCCGCGTTTTCGTGCAGGGCGGGGGTTGCTCAGGGTTCCAGTACGGTCTGATGATCGACGAAGGCGAGGGGGACGCGTCCACCGACGCGGTCATCCAGTCGAACGGCGTCAAGCTGCTGGTCGATCCGATTAGCGCGCGCTATCTGAAGGGCGCCGAGGTCGATTTCGTCGACAACGTCACGGGTGGCGGTTTCACGATCAAGAATCCCAACGCGAAGTCCACCTGCGGCTGCGGTTCTTCCTTCAGCGTGTAGCGGCGGAGCTCCATGCGTTCAAGAGGTTCACGGTTCACCCGGTCTCGAACCTTGAACCTTGGACCGCTTGAACCGTGAACCCGCATGGAGCCTACAGGCTATCTCGACAGCCTTCGCCCCGCCGGAAGCAAGCGCTCCACCAAGCGTGACCTGATCGTCAACGTGTTCCTGCGCCAGCAGGGGCATCTCACCCCCGATGATCTCTTCGATTTGATTCGCGGGGAGGATGCCGCACGCACGGCCGTTCCGGGGGCGGGCGCGTCTGATGTGCCCACACGAGCCCCGGAGGGCACCCGCATCAGCCGTGCCACGGTCTACCGTACGCTCCAGTGGATGGTGGACGCCGGCATCGCGCGGAAAGTGGATTTCGGAGAGGGCCGCTTCAGGTTCGAGCACTCGTACCGCCATCCGCGGCACTTTCATCTGATTTGCAAGGGCTGCAGCCGCTCGTTCGAGTTTCTCAGCTCCGACATCGAATCGCTGCTCGAGGAAGTCGCGGCGGCCCGGAATTTCAGCCCCCGACAGAGCGTGCTGCAGATCCACGGCACGTGCGAATCGTGCCGCACTGGCCGTCCGCCGGCGGTGGAGAGCGGCGCGACCGAAGTGCTCTTCGCGCGCGACGCGCTCCGGATCGCGATTGCGACCGAACGCAGCGGCCTCGAATTCTATTCGCGCGCGGCGCGAGTCACCCGCGACGTCCGCGGCCGCCGGATCTTCGAGAAGCTCGCCGACGAGGAGAAGGAGCACCTCGGCACGCTCGAGGCGCGTTACCACGAGCTCCTCCAGCAGGATCCGCAGCTCGAGTCGCACCCCACGTTTCTCTTCTTCAAGGGAGCGGCAAACGGCCTCTTTGCGGCCGGCGCCGAGCGGCTGGCCAATGGCGTGGACGATCGCCAGGCGCTCATGATCGGCATCAAGTGCGAGCGGGCGTCGCACCGGTTCTTCAAACGGTACGGCGAGAAATTCGAGGACTCTGAAGGAAAGAAGATCTTTCTCGAGTTCGCCGATGAAGAGCGCGCGCATCTGAGCCTGCTCATTCGTGAGTACCGGTCGCTCCTCGAGCGCCAGCGCCGCAGGCCGGCGGTGAGGACGCCCAGGCGCAAAGCGAGGCGGCAGCCCGCGGCGTTGTCTTGATCGATCTCCATCTGCACACCACCGCGTCCGATGGCACGCTGACCCCCGCCGCGCTCGTCGCGCGGGCGGCCGCCGCCGGGCTCACCACAATCAGCGTCACCGATCACGACACGGTGGCCGGCCTTGCCGAGGCACGCACGGCTGCCGGCCGGTTCGGGGTCCGGTTCGTCACGGGGGTCGAGATCACGGCCGTCGAGCAGCAGCGCGACGTGCACCTGCTGGCGTACTTCGTCGATCCCGACGAGCCGGGCATGGGGGCCTTCCTGCTCCGTCAGCGCGCCGATCGCCTCCGCCGGCTGCGTGAAATCGCCGATCGACTGCGAGAGATCGGCAGCGCCATCGACATCGAGCCGCTGCTCGCAGAGGCGGCGGAATCAGCCGGCCGCAGCGTCGGACGGCCGCTCCTCGCCGACGCGCTGATCGCGGCGGGGGAGGCACGCGACCGGAACGACGCCTTCGATCGGCTGCTCGGCAACGGTGGTCCGGCCTTCGTCCCCCGGGTCGGCGCGACTCCCGACGAAGTCATCGCCACGGTGCGCAAGGCGGGCGGAGTCGTGTCGTTCGCGCATCCGGGCGTGACGAAGATGGACCGCATCATTCCCCGGCTCGCGAGCGCCGGTCTGGCGGCTCTCGAGGCCCGCCACAGCGATCACGACCCCGAGACCGAACGGCGCTATCGCGACATGGCGGCCTACCATGGGCTGGCCATCTCCGGCGGGTCTGACTTTCACGGCGAGTCCGGACACAGAACGGGCACCCTCGGCGCCCTCACGCTCCCACCCGAGGATTTCGCTTCCCTCGAAGCCAGGCTCCCATGAGCATCCCGTCGGCTGTCGTCGAGATGACGGCGGTTCGCAAGAATTACGGGGCGCTCCGGCCTCTGCGCATTCAGGCACTGGCGGTCGGGCCGGGAGAGCGCGTCGCCGTCGCGGGAATTGATGCCGCGGGCGCCGAAATGGTCGTCAATCTCGTCACGGGTGCGTCGCTGCCCGACGAAGGCGAGATCCGCGTCTTTGGCGTGCCGACACGAGACCTCGCGAACGGCGACGCGTGGCTCGCGTCGCTCGATCGCTACGGGATCGTCACCGAGCGCGCCGTGATGCTGGAGGGTGCGACGCTCGTACAGAATCTCGCGCTGCCGTTCACGCTCGAGATCGACCCGGTCAGCGCGGGGACACGCGAACGAGTCGCCCGGCTCGCTGAAGAGTGCGGGGTTGGCGCGGCGTGGCTCGACCAGCCCGCCGCCGGGGTGCCGGCCGGCATACGCGCCCGCGCCCACCTCGTCCGGGCGATCGCGCTGGGACCGGAGCTCCTGCTGCTGGAACATCCGTCCGCCGCGCTGCCGGCAGAAGAGCGCCGAGCGTTCGGCGAAGTCGTGCGCCGCGTCTGCGAGGCGCGCGCCTTGACGACACTGATGATCTCGAGCGATCCGGAGTTCTCGAGCTCGGCTGCGCACCGCGTGCTGGCGCTGGAGGCGGCGACGGGTGCGCTGAAGGGGCAGGCACGCCGGGGATGGTTCGGATTCTGAACGTGCCAGGTGCGGGAGGGCCGTCGCCGGCCCCCCCTGACCCTTCCGCTCTACTTGCGATTGATGACGCCGCAGGCCACCCGCGGGCCGCCGCTGACGCCCGACTTGGATTCACCGGTGATGCCCTGGTCCGGATTGCCGTGAATCACGATGGCGCTGCCGTCCGCATCGAACAGTGACACGGGGCCGTCCGACAACGTGACCCGGGACGTCACGATCTTCATCGTCCCGCGACCGTTGGCGCCCACCAGGAGGTTCGGAATGTCGCCCATGTGGAACGGGTGGTTCGCGTCGGGATCCATATTGGCCGCCGGACCCGGATCGAAATGTCCGCCCGCGGCGGTGAAGTCCGGCTCGCATTTGCCGACGGCGTGCAGGTGGACCCCGTGCATCCCGGGCTTCAGCCCGCTTGCCGTCACGGTAATTTCGACGAGGGTGCCGGTCCCCTGGGCGCGCTCCACGAAATCGGCGGTGCCGGCAATGCCTTCACCCTTGATGGTTGCATGCGCTGCACCGTGGGCGGTTGCGGCCTTGGCTGAAGGCGCCGGGGCAGCCGGTGTCTGTGCCAGCATCGCGGCTCCCGCCACGGCGACGAGCATGGCCGTGAACGGCAGGTTCGACAATTTCATTTTCAAAAGCCTCCTGCCGCCGATTGTACTGCGGGTGGCATTCTCGAGGGAGGAGACCCATCGGGACCATGCGTAAACTGGTGCTGTTCGATATCGACGGGACGCTGGTCCTCACCGGCGCTGCCGGGCTCCGCGCGATGAACACGGCCTGCGCCGGCCTGGTCGGCCACGCGGATGCGCTCGCCGGAATTCCGGTCGCCGGGCGCACCGACCGCATCATCTTGTCAGACGTAGCCGCACGGGCGGGTCGAACGCTCGACGACACGCTCCTGCAGGAGTTGCGGGGGAAGTACGTCGCCAGCCTGCGGGAGGAAATCGAGCTGCCCGGGCGCGGTACGAAGGGCCTCATGCCCGGAATCCGTGAACTGCTCGACTCGCTCGACCGGCGCGACGACGTGTTCGTCGGCCTGCTGACCGGCAATTTCGAGTCCGGTGCCCGAATCAAGCTCGAGCACTTCGATCTGTGGCGCTACTTCCGATGCGGTGCGTATGGGGACGATGCCGCCGACCGGAATGCGCTCGTGCCTTTCGCGCTCTCCCGCGCCAGGGCCTGCGGGCTGCCAGACCTCGCGCCGGACCACATCCTCGTCGTCGGCGACACGCCGCACGACGTGGCGTGTGCGCGAGCGGCCGGTGCCGTGCCGGTGGGCGTCGCGACCGGCACGTTCACCGTTGATCAATTGCGGGCCGCGGGAGCGGACCTCGTGTTCCAGGACCTGAGCGATACCGCGGCGTTCCTCGCGCTGCTGGAGTAGCGGGGTGGCGTCGCGATCCGCGCCGACCGTTCAGAAGGAAGCCCCGCGTCTCAGCCGACATGATCCGCGCCGTGCGCTAGCATGGGAGGAGCAGAGGAAGTGAACGGGGCCCGGTGGCCCCCCCGGTCTTCAAAACCGGTCGCTGCCCACGTTACGTGGGCGGGCTGGGTTCGACTCCCAGGCGCTTCCGCCAGCCTTCGCTGCCAACATGACGCGCGCCCGGCTGCCCGCACGTGGACGCAGGGCCCCGTCGATCCTCCGCTGCTGGCGTGAGCGCAGGTCGCTGGCCCGCGAATCAGGCTCCGCCGTTATTGTCCGAGGCCGAGTCGGTACGCGGCGAGCTTCTGCAGCTCTGACGTGACGTAGCGGACATCCGGGCGGGTCGTCCACCATCGCGCCGGCGCGGACGAATCGTACCGGGTCGTTCGCATCAAGACTCCGATCGGCGCGTCCCGGAACTCCCGGTCGAAGGCGTAGCTCGCTCGTCGCGAGTGGTATTTCGACGTGACCACGATGATGCGGCTCCAGCCCGAGGCGGCAGCCATCCGCCGCGCTGATGCGGCTTCCTGCGCCGTGTTGTCGAGCGACTCGGGCAGCAGGATGATGGCGTCTGGCGGGACGTGCATCTGGAGCATCGCGTCCCGCACGAGGTCAGCATCCTGGGGGAAGCGTATCCCCATGGCGATCAGCCTGGCTTCCGCGTCCTCGATCCGTCCGCGGCTCACGACGATGCGCGGCGCCCAGCCGGCCCGAAACAGATCGACCGCTTCCAGCCATCGCTCGGCGCGTGCACCGGCGAGCACCACGATCGCGTCTGCGTGCTCGAGCGGCTGCTGGACCACGAGGTAGGTGCCAGCGAACGGGAGAAAACAGACGAGGGCGGCCGCCGCAAGACCGAGCGCGGTCGCCGTGACCCGCAGGACTACGCGGCGGGTCCGCTGGAATCCGGATCGCGTCATGCTGATTGGGCGAATGTGGGAAGGGAACAGGAAGGACGACCCGGGCGGAGCCGAGGCCCCGCCAGGTCTGCCGGTGTCAGGAACTCAGCCTTCGAGGAGCCGCACTTCTCCGGCGCGCGGGCCTTTTCCGGAATCCTCCTGCGTGAACTCCACGCGCTGTCCTTCGCGGAGGAGCTCGAACACGGCGCCGCGGACGGAACTGCGGTGGAAGAAGTGCTCGATTCCACCTTCGTCGCGGATGAATCCAAACCCCTTATCGATCAGAAGGCGAGCGATAGTCCCGGTCGGCATACCCGTATCCTCCGATGAACGGCGCCCGCGAGATCATCTCGAGGGCTTCGGCAAGCTGAGCGTGTGTTCAGGGCCGGCGGAGGCGGCCCGTCTGACTTCCTGGGAGGCGCCGACGACCTGCCGAGCACCGCGACGATTGACCGGCAGTTGCCAATCGCACGCTGAGCTTGAAAACGGGGCCAGTGTAGGGAGTTCCTAGGGCGAAGTCAAGCAATCACGTCTTGTTAGGGCGGGTCCCGAACCAGCCCTTTCAACAGGGGCTCAGGGCGCGCCCAGCCCGCTCAGGGAGAGTTCGAACCCGCCGGGGCCGGTGGGGCCGGATAGGTCGTCCAGAAATGCCGCCCGCAGCGCGGACACACCCAGAACTGATCGGGCTTCCAGGGCGCCTCAGCCGGCGGGTCGCGCATCTCCATCTGCGTGCCGCAGCGCTGACACCGTATCTGCAGAGCAGGGCTGTCCATGTCGGCGTCGAGTCAGGGCCCCGTCCGCGGCTCCTGCCAGCCGACCGGCTGGCCGGCCAGCTGACCGTCCAGCCACGTCGAGAGGGGGGCAAAGTAGTCCAGGATCGCGGTCGCATCCATCTGTTGCGATCCGGTGAGCGCCTCGAGTGCCTCCGGCCACGGCCGCGAGGCGCCCATCGCCAGCATTTTGTTCAGCCGCTCACCCGCAACCTTGCTCGCGTAGGTCGAGCAGCGATGGAGCGGGAGCTCGCAGCCCGACGCCTTGGACAGCGCGCGATGGAACTGGAACTGGAGGATGTCGGCGAGGAAATAGCGCGTATACGGCGTGTTGTCCGGGACGTGGTATTTCGCGCCTGGGTCGAAGAAGGACTCCCCGCGAGGCGAAGGGGGGGCCACGCCCTGGTATTTGAGCCGCAGGTCCCACCAGGCCTTGTTGTATTGCTCCGGCGTAATCTCGCCGGCGAACACCTTCCAGCGCCACTGGTCGATGAGCAGTCCGAACGGGAGAAAGCTGATTTTTTCGAGTGCGCGCTTCATCAGCAGGCCGATATCGCGCGAGGCATCGGGCGGCGCGCCGAGCAGACCAATCCGGACCAGGTACTCGGGCGTGACGGACAGCGCGATGGTATCCCCGATCGCCTCGTGGAACCCGTCGTTCGCGCTGTCGCGAAAGAGCTGCGGCAGGTCCTTGTATGCGCGCTGGTAGAAGTTGTGGCCGAGCTCGTGGTGAATGGTCGTGAAGTCTTCCGCGGTCTGCTCGATGCACATCTTGATGCGCAGGTCGTCGGCGTAGTCGATGTCCCAGGCGCTGGCATGGCAGATCACCTCGCGATCCTTCGGGCGTACGAACAGGGAGCGCTCGAAGAACGTGTGCGGCAGCGGCGCGAAGCCGAGAGACGTGTAGAACCGTTCACCCGTTCGCACCATTTCGAGGGCTGTCATGTTCCGCGTCTTCAGGATGTCGGTGAGCGAGAAGCCCGGGTCGGCGTTCGCCGGCGCGAGCAGCGGATACACGTTGGACCAGTCCTGCGCCCAGATGTTCCCGAGGAGATGGGCCGGGATGGGCCCGGTGGCCGGCACGACGTCCCCGTATTTCTGGTGCAGTTTCATCCGCGCGTACGCGTGCAGCTTGATGTAGAGCGGACGGACCTGGTTCCAGAGCCGATCGACTTCCGTCGTGAACGCGTCAGGCGGCATGTCGTACCTGGACCGCCACATCGCTCCGGTGTCCGCGAACCCGAGCTCTTTTGCCCCCTTGTTCGAGAGCTCGACGAAGCGCTGATAGTCCTTTCGCATCGGCGGCGAGATCGTGTGCCACCCTTCCCACGCGGTGCGGAGCGTCTGCTCGTCCCGCGTGGTCGCCATGATCCGGGTGACGTCGTCGATGTTCTTGCAGGCGTCGGGCTTCGACGCATCGGGGCACCACTTGCCCTTGCCGTAACTGGATTCCAGCCGCGCCATCAGCTTCGACAGTTCGTCGGACTCACTGCGATTCGACGGGGTGGCGAGGACGAGGGAGACCTTCAGGAGATTCAGTTGCCGCCGCTCGTCGGCCGGGACGTCGACGTGGTCGTACCGCGTGGACTCTTTGGCGAATCGGGCCCCGGCCTCGTTCGCCGCCTGGCTGGCGCGCGCGGCGATCGCCTCAGTGTCTTCGGTGATGTACGTCTGCTGGACCCAGCCGGCCTGCCCGGCCTGGATGCCGAGTGTCGACGTCGTGGCGTTGGCGCCGTCCAGAAACCTCCGGGCATCGGCCGTGGTCGGAGTGGAGGAGGCAGGTGGGGGGGAGGCCGGCGGCTTTCCGCACGCGAGCATCGAGGCCGTGGCGGCGGCAAGGGCCAGTCCGGTGGTAGTGCGCATACGCCATTGTTTCCCGGCGCCGCCGGGTGTTCAAGCGGGAGCTGGCGGGCCGGTGTCTCAGACGCGACTGAACGGCGCGGCCGCGAGGCGGGAGGGAACCGCCAGGGTGTCGAACCACTCGTCGATCTGACCCTCTGTCGGACGCAGAGGCATGCTCTTCGGCCCGAGCGGCGCGTTCGCGACGAGAAGCTTTTCAACCGCCAAAGCCGACAGCGGCCGCGAAAAGAGGTAGCCCTGCGCGTGCGTGCACCCGAGGCGCTCCAGTTCACGCGCCTGGCCGGCACTCTCGATACCTTCGGCCACCACGCTGGTCTTCAGCGTTCGTGCCAGCGCCAAAATGCTCTCGACGATCGCGGGCCGATCGGGGTGGAGCAGGCTGTTCACGAACGAGCGGTCGATTTTCAAGGCGTCCACGGGCAGCTTGTGGAGGTGGCTCAGCGACGAATAGCCGGTCCCGAAATCGTCGAGATACACCCTGATGCCGTAGTCGCGCAGGTCGCGGAGGACCGCGGCCGCTTCCCCTGGGCTGTCCATCAGCGCGGTTTCCGTAATCTCGACGCGGAGGTCGGCTTTCTTCACGCCGGACTCCTGTACCGCCTGCTCCACGATGCGCACGAAATTGTGCTGCATGAGCTGCCGGCTCGAGACGTTGACGGTGATGCACTCGAGCCCCGCGCCAGGGAATCGCTGCTGCCACCCGGCAAACGTGCGGCAGGCCTGATGGAGCACCCACGTGCCCAGCGATTCGATGAGCCCCAGTTCTTCCGCGATCGGGACGAACGTGGCCGGGGAGATCGACTCACCGTCGCGCGTCCATCGGATCAGGGACTCGAAGCCGATGCACATGCCGGTGCTGAGGGCGACGATCGGCTGATAGTGCACCTCGAAGTCGTGGTTGGCGACCGCCCGGCGCAGATCGTTCTCGAGGCTGAGCCGGTCGCGCACGCGTGCGTGCATGACGGCATCGAACACCTCATGGCGTGCCTTGCCTCGCGACTTGGCGTGATACATGGCCGTGTCGGCGTCACGCATGACGTCGTCCGGGTCGGTGTACTGCGCGGGGCCAAACGCGATGCCGATACTCGCCGACGTGAACACTTCGCGCCCGCCGATCGAAAACGGCGCGCTCAGCGACTGCTGAATCCCCAGCGCAATGCCGTTGGCCTGCCCGTCGTCCACGAGACCGGACAACAGAATCGCGAATTCGTCGCCGCCGAGCCGGGCGAGCGCGTCTCCCGGGCGCAGGCACGATTCCAGCCGGCGCGACACCGTGACGAGCAGCTCGTCGCCGACCAGGTGGCCCAGGCTGTCGTTCACGATCTTGAAGCGATCGAGATCGAGATACAGCACCGCGAAGCAGCTGCTGACGCGACGGCGCTTGACCTCCTCCAGACGCCGGCCCAGCGCCTCCACGAAGACTTCACGGTTGAAGAGCCCCGTCAACGAGTCCACGACGCCCACGCTGCGGAGCCGTTCCTGTGCGATGGTCTGCTCCGTCGTGTCCGTGAGCGAGCCCGCGATGCGGTCGCGGCGACGCCCTGGGCCTTTCTCCGCCAGACCGCGGCAGAGGAACCGCCGATACGTGCCATCCTCATGCCGGATCCGGTGCTGATGCTGGAAGACCTCGGCTTCGCCGGACAGGTGCGCCTCGAGCGCCTGTTTGAGCTCGGCGATATCGTCCGCGTGAACCCTCTCGAACCACACATCCGGACCGGTGCCGGCAGCCGCTGGCGGCGGCACACCCATCATCTCCCACCAGCGCGTCGAGACGGAGAATTCGCGGGCACGAAGATCCCACTGCCACAAGCCGTCGTTCGCGCCTTCCGCGGCGAGTGCCAGCCGCTCACTCGTCCGCCTGGTCGCCTGCTCCGCGTGGGTCCGCTCGGTGATGTCGTGCCACAGCAGCGAGACACCATCGCCAACGGGCAGAATCTTCACGTGCAGAATGCGCGGGTCGGTCGCGGAAGGCAGCCTGAGCATGGGCAGGGTCCGGGGCGTTCGGTCGGACAGCGTCTCCTTGATGGCGCGCGGAAGGCCGGTGACTTCCAGCATGGGAACGGCGCCCACGAGGGGCCGTCCCAGCGCACGATCGCGGGGGCAGCACAGAATGCGTTCGACGGCGTCATTCCAGAATGTGACCCGGCTGTCGCGATCGACGACGCACAGACCCTCTTCGAGAGAATCGATCACCTCACGACGGCGATGCGCCTCTTCGAGCCGGTTGACGTAATCCGCATACGTCCCGTAGGCGAAATACAGCGACGCGGCGGCCACTGGCAGCACCGCCCACATCCGATGATCGACGACTTCGGCGAGCCCTGCGGCAGTGCTGGCTCCCACCATGTACAGCGGACAGCCTCGGAACGCGTGCTTTCGCCACGATCGGTTGAAGGGTCTTCCCGCAAGCACAGGCATGACGACGTCCGCCAGCACGCCCTGGGCGAGGTGATAGGCGATCACGGCGGCCGCGATGGGGATTCCCTGCCATGGCCACGCGAAGCTGCCCGTGGTACCCCCGACTGCCCGGTGGGCCAGGCCTCCGGCCTCCATGGCGGCGACGACGATGACGATCTCGGCCAGCTTCTGGACGAGCGGGTAGTTGCGCTGCGACGACTCGAAGCGAGGGGTGAGCGCTCCGACGATGGCCACGAGCATCGCGAGGTGAGGACCGAAGAGCAGGAACGCACTGAAGGTCATCACGAAGGACGGCGGCATGATCGCCCGGTCGTTCGTGGCGACCTGGTGGAGCCTGAGGCCCGAGGTCAGGATCGCGGCGAGCATCAGGCTCGAGAACTCGAGCGTTCGGATAGGCTGCTCTGCCCCCCCCAGGTGCACGTAAACCGCTGCGCCGACGAACAGCGCGCCGACCGCAATCACAGCGGAGCGCCGCGAGACCGCGGGCATTGAGGCAACGAAGTGCATGTGACGGAGACGCTTTAGCAAACACAGCACCAGTGGTACTGAGCCGCCAACCTGCGGCGATTCAACCAATTAGCGTGCAGCGCGGAAACACGGAGACACCGCCGGTGTCCCATATCGGCACACATTGCGCCGTTAAACGTCTGCGACTGCCGGCCAAGGTCACCTCGTCGCGCAGTCGAAGCGCCCGAGAATCTGGGACCGTGCCTGCGCAATTGTGGTTCGAACTCCCGCACCGCGCACCCCGCGACAGGAAGTCCCGCCGGGTCGGAATGCTAAACTGAACGGCCACGGAGGTTTTCATGTCGCCCGACTCCCAGCCGTTCATGACGCCTGACGCGCTGCTCGCCCACTGGCAGGGCCATCGCCGTTTGTCCCGTCGCGTCCTCGACGCATTCCCGGAAGACAAGCTCTTCAGCTTTTCAGTCGGCGGCATGCGGCCGTTTGGCAAACTCGCGCAGGAGATGCTCTCGATGGCGGTCCCGATGGTGCAGGGCGCCGTGTCGGGGCAATGGGACGCGCCGAGCAGCCGCGATCCGCAGCCGAAGGCAGAACTGCTGCGTCGATGGGACGAGAGCACGGCGGAGCTGACGGCCTTGTGGCAGCAGCTGCCGCCGGCTCGGTTCCAGGAAACGATCACCGCCTTCGGTCAGTACCCCGGCGTGCTGCACGACCTGATTCTGTATGTCATCGACAACGAAATCCATCACCGCGGGCAGGGTTACGTCTACCTGCGTGCGCTCGGGATCGAGCCCCCACCCTTCTACGAACGGAGCTGAGGTTTCGGACCCGCCGGACTCGTTCGGGAGCGCTCACCGATGTTTCCGCTGACTCCGCCCATCGAGCCGATGCTCGCGAAGCTCGCCGACCAGCTGCCGGAGGGCGACGGGTTCCTCTACGAACCGAAATGGGACGGTTTTCGCGCCCTCGTCTTCCGCGGCGGCGCAGACGTGTACATCCAGAGCCGGGAACTGCGTCCGCTCGATCGATATTTTCCCGAACTGCACGATGCCCTGCTCGCGGCGCTGCCCGAGGCCTGCGTGCTCGACGGCGAGATCGTCATCGCCACGCCGCACGGACTGGATTTCGACGCGCTTCAGCTGCGCCTCCATCCGGCGGCGTCACGGGTCGCGAAGCTCGCCGAGGCGACGCCGTCCGCCTTCGTCGCGTTCGATGCGCTCGCTGTCGGCGACGAGGATCTGCGCGGCATTCCGCAGGATGCGCGACGGGTGCGCCTCGAACGGCTGCTCGCGGACGCCCGGCCGCCGATTTATCTGACGCCGATGACCCGCGACCCGGGACTCGCGGCCGAGTGGCTGTCACGTTTCGAAGGCGCGGGCCTCGACGGTGTGATGGTGAAGCCGGCCGATGCGGCATATCAGCCGGGGAAGCGCGCCATGATCAAGATCAAGCACTCCCGCACCGCCGACTGCGTCGTCGCGGGGTTCCGCTGGCACAAGGCCGGGAAGCACGTGCTCGTCGGCTCGCTGCTGTTGGGCCTCTATGACGACCACGGCCGCCTCCATCACGTCGGCGTCACGTCCTCCTTCACGATGGCTCGCCGCAGCGAGCTCGCCACCGAGCTCGCGCCCCTCCGCACAGGGGCGATGGAGGGGCACCCGTGGCGCGCGTGGGCCGAGGCGGACGGTGGGGAGATGGCCCGGATGCCCGGAGGGCAGAGCCGGTGGAGCGCCGGGTAGGATCTCTCGTGGGAGCCGCTGCGGATTGAGCGTGTGTGCGAGGTGTAGTTCGACCACATGCAGGGCGATCGGTTCAGGCATGCCGCGGTCTTTCAGCGCTGGCGACCCGACAAACCGCCCGCCGCTTGCCGTTACGATCAGCTGGACGTCACTCCGCCTTACGAGCTCGAACGGGTTTTCGGCGCGGCTGGTCGGCGGCCCTGATCCCGGTCCAGTCGTCTGCGAGGTCCTCATCCGGATCGAGCGCGCCCTGCACGGGCCGAAGAGCGGCCGGAACGTGCTCGAGATTGACGCGCACCCGCGTCCAGGTCCGGAAGCGTCCGCGCAGGGCATCCACCAGTACGTCCGCGGGCTGCAGGTGCGCGGCGGCGTCGGGGTGCCGCGCCTTCCATCGTTCCAGCCCCGCCAGCGCGTCGGATTTCTCCCGCGCGCGTCCGATCTCCACCAGTGGACGCGACGGCGTGCGTCGGCGCGACGGCGCGACGCGCGGCTCCTCACCGGCCTGCTTCCGATAGTGCGGCGGCCACGGCGCGTCGCCGAGCCCTTCCGCGGCCTGGCGTGCCGAGAGCTCGAGCAGGAGGTCAAGGACGCCGGCCTGTCTGTCGATGTGCGCGTGCCGATCCCCAATGCGCGAGAAGCGCTCGGGCATCGTCCCCAGCGTGAAATCGGCCGGATCGCATTCGTCCAGCTCCGCCCACGTGACGGGCGCCGACACGCGGGCGTCCGGGCGTGGGCGGACCGAGTAGGCGGCGGCCACCGTCCGGTCTTTCGCGTTCTGGTTGTAGTCGAGAAACACGCCGTGCCGCTCTTCCTTCCACCACTTGCTCGTGGCGAGCGCCGGCGCCCTCCGCTCGACGTCGCGCGCCAGCGCCAGCGCCGCCCGGCGAACCTCGTCGAACGTCCAACGCGGCTCGATCCGTATCGACACGTGCACCCCTCGCGAGCCCGATGTCTTCGGCCAGCCCACGAGGCCGAAATCATCGAGCGTCGCGCGCACGATCCGCGCGACCTCGCAGATCTGCGGCCACTCCACCCCCGGCACCGGGTCGAGATCGACGCGCAGTTCGTCAGGGTGGTCGAGGTCGTCCGCACGCACGGCATGGGGGTGCAACTCGAGGCACGCGAGGTTGGCCATCCAGGCGAGCGCCGCGGGCTCACGGGGGACGACTTCCTCTGCGGTGCGTCCGGACGGAAAGCGCAGTGACACCACGTCCACCCAGGGCGGGCGTGCAGGCGCCCGCTTCTGAAAGAAAAATTCTCCGCCGATTCCGTTCGGGTATCGGACGAGCACGTTCGGTCGGTTTCCCGATCCGCGCAGCGCGCCCTCCGCGACTGCAAGGTAGTAGTGCACCAGGTCGCGCTTGGTGTAGCCGGCCTCGGGGAACAGGATCTTGTCGGGGTTGGAGATCGCCACTTCCCGTCCGCCGACGACCACGAGTTCAGAGGC
>JANMCN010000240.1:0-82846 GCA_031361295.1 Acidobacteriota bacterium
GATCGTGCCGGTTCGGCACGCCGATGATGGCGCGTCCGCCAGGCGTGAGCACCCGGGCCATTTCCCGGACGGCCCGTTCGGTCTCATCGAAGTGTTCGATCGTGCCCATCGAATAGATGGCCGCGAAGCTCGCGTCTCGAAACGGCAGATCGCGCACATCGGATACGGCACACCGCAGCGGCGCGCCCGCAAATGCGGCCCGCGCTTGGGCGACCGT
Source organism: Acidobacteriota bacterium (assembly GCA_031361295.1). Classification (GTDB taxonomy): domain Bacteria; phylum Acidobacteriota; class Vicinamibacteria; order Vicinamibacterales; family 2-12-FULL-66-21; genus JALZOC01. The sequence goes on from JANMCN010000240.1 coordinate 218, forward strand.
CGGCGCCGAGATGTCGATGCCGAACGTGCGAGCGCCTCGTTCGCTCGCCCACGCCAGGATTCGTGTGTTCCTGGCCTCGTCCCACAGGTCGGTCTTGAAAATCGTCAGACCCGCGAGTGGCGGAAAGTGATCGAGGAACAGCCGCTGTTCGTTGTCGGCGTAATAGCGCGTCGACGCGGCCCCGCCGAGATCCGGGAAGGTCTCGCCGACATGGGCCCAGAATCGCCGGTAAGCCGTGCTCCGCTGCCCGTCGGCGGCGGAAGATCCGTCGGGGCGGTTCATGGTCGCGCTCCCTCGACATCCCAGCGCCACGTGCCGAAGCGAACCGACAACGGTCGCGGATCACCGTTGTCCAGAAGATCCCGTGCGACGGTCGGCGCATCCATCGCGTGAAACGCGACTTCGTGGGCGCCCGGTGTCAGCATCAGCGGCCCGATCCGGTTCACCCGCAGCGGTTCGCCCACTGCCAGCGTCTGCACCTCCTGGCCGTCGAGGACCAGCCTGATGCGGCGGGTCCCCTGGACCGCGCCCATCTCGACCTCGGCGGAGATGCGAACGGGCGCAGCGCCGGTGTTCACGACATTCCACGATGCCGCCACACCCATCCATCGCCACGTCGAGCTCGCGTCGAATTCCCGGGGATAAAAACCTGTCGTCTGCGAGGTGTAGACGACCGGCGGCGGGACGGTCACCGAGAAAAGGTCCGCATCGGCGAACCGGCCCGCGAGCCGAAGGCCGTCGGGCGCGCCCTGGCTCGCCAGCCATTCGCCTTCGGAGGTGCCGCGCCGTGCGATGAGGTGCGTGTACCCGGCGGCCGACAGCTTCTGCGCGACGTTCGGCTCGATGCAGTCTTCGAACCCGGCCGGCCGCAGCGAGATGCGGCCGCCGCTGAGCCACGCGATCGACGCGGACTCCGGCGTCAAAAGGGCGCAATCGACGACCTGGAGGCGGCCGGGCTGCCGGGTCACCCAGCGGTGCGCAGGTGTCGGCAGGACGTCCCGCCACAGCGCCGGCGGCCAGACCCCATATTCAGCCGCGGCGAGCGCCACGAGGGCCACACACGCGACCCTGGCGCTCCGGCGCCGCGCATGCCACAGCACCTGGGCGCCGAGACCCGCGAGCAGCACAGCCATGAGCTGGACCACGATTCCGAAGCGCGCGTAGGACCGGAACATCGGCAGGATCTCATAGAGAAAAGCGGACGGCCGCGTGACGGTGAAAGCGCCGATCGTGCGTTCCGGCGAGAGTGAGCACACGAGCGCCGCGATACCCGTCACGGCGAGCACCGGGACCGCCGCGAGCGGGACGCGGCGAGGTGTGAATCCCCACGCCAGAAGTGCCACGAGCCCGAGAGCCACGACGCTCCAGCCGACACCGACCTGCTGTTCGAGCACCCCCTCACGCACACCGGCCGCGCTCCAGACGCTGGCGGCCACTCCTCCAAGCACCGGATTCGCCACAGCGGGGACGAGGTAGCTCCACCATTTCGCGCTGTACCGGAACAAATCGTCGCGCGCGAACCCCAGCGCCCACGGGGTGATCCCGCCGGCCTGACCCAGCGACCACGCGTACGCGATCCCGATGCTGCCCATGACGACGAGTGCGACGATCGTCATCGGCAGCGCGCCGCGGGAGTGCGGCAACTTCCGCGTGTGAAACACCCAGGAGGCGACGAGAGCCACAGGCGTCATCGCCGCCGCGATGAGGCCGCCGTAGAAATTCGACAGCACGACGCCGGCGGTGGAAGCGGCCAGAAGGACGAGTGAACCCGTGCTGACCGCTTCGAGGCAACGCCACAGCGCGAGAAAGTACAGGGGCATCCACTGTGTTTGCGCAATGTGCGGGTGGTAGGCGGCGTGCGCGAGGTGAAACGGCGAAAAGCTGAATGCGAGGGCCGCGAAGACCGCGCTCCCGCGGGCGAGCGCGACGTGACGCGCCAGCGCATAGGCGGCAGCGGCTGACGCGGGGAATGTCAGGAGCACGAGCCAGTTGTACGCCGCCACCGGGCTCATGACCCGAGCGAGCAGCGCCCCGGGAACATCGGTGGCCGGCTGAAAGTATGTCCCGAACGCGATCGGCCGGCCGAACTGCTCCATGACGCTGAATGGATCCGCGTGACGCCCGACGAGCTCCCGCCCGAAAATCCGCTCCGACGGTGCGCGCAGCACAGGGGCCGCGACAGCGAGCGTGAGCGCGGCGGAGAGCGCCGAGATCGCCGCGATCTCAGCGACGCGGGCGGTCATACGCAACCAGGGCCGCGACCACGAGCAGCGGACCAGCGAGGGCCCAGGCGCGGACATCGCGGACGTGAGGCGTGAGGCCGGTGTATCGGACGACCAGATGCAGCAGCGCGAACATCGCGCCCTGTGACACGGCGACGAGCGCCAGGCCGCTCACCATCAGCCGCCACCTGGCGACGTCGAGCACCGACGAACAGAGTGCCACGTAGAGGCCGATCTGGAACGCCGGAAGAAATGCGACGGCGCCCTGCGGGTCCGTGAACGCAGCCGCGCGGGCGAATGCGGACGTCAGCACCCTGGCGTAGAGAGGCCCGGACAGCCCCCCGAACACGCACCCCAGAAGGAGTCCGATGAGCCCACGCCGGAGTGCCGTCACTGTCGTCCCGTGCCGCCATGCGGCGGCAAGGCCCACCACGACGATCGCCAGCAGCCACTGATAGAACGCGTGGATCACGAAGATCGGCGAGCCGACGAGCACTGCCGGAAGCGCGACGACCAGCAGGCGCAGGATCCCGAGGCTGACAAACAGCGGAACGGTCGCGGCGAGCGCCAGCGTCCGCCGCGTCCACGTCGCTGGCCACGCGCACGACGCGGCAACGTACACCGGTATGAGCGGCGTGGAGATGCACTCCTGCGTGACCAGAAATGCGCCGCGGTTCGTCGTCAGCACGTTTCCGGCCGCCGTGGAGGCGACGCCGAGAATGCCAAGGATCGTGGCCGCCGCGCGTGTGATGAAGGCTGCGATCGCCAAAACCACGGTGCTGTCGAGATACAGGGGACCGGCGGCCGCGAAGAGCAGGGCGAGCACGCTGGTCAGCACGATGAATCGTCGTGGCAGCCTCGGCAGCGCTGGACCCGCGTGGTCCTCAGGCCTCGTCGGCCGCCGCGTCGTCGGCACGCTCGACCCATCGGCGTACCGCATCCAGCCGAACACGTACCCGGCGACGGTGAGCATCAACACGCCGGGCCACACGTACACGTGGAGGGCGTCGAACCAGGCGGGTGATGCCGCCACGCGGCCGAGCGTACCGATGCGGACCGTATTCAGCGCGAGGATCACGCCTGTGCCAGCGGCCGCTCCCGCCACGCGCAGGCGCCATGCCGCAGGGTACGCGAGGATCGCTCCCGCGCAGAGGGCGAGCGCGTCGGCGCCGCTGCACGCCAGCGTGACGTCCAGTGGAAGGGCGGGGGCGCCGAAGCCGCTCTGGGCGATCCGGCCCTGAAGGTGGGTGAGCGGCAGGACCGCGTGGCTCTCGAACCAGCCGAGCCGCAGCAGGCCGAAGAGCCCAAGGCTCCAGGCGATGCCGCGCAGGACGAACTCACGCGCCGGCTTGTGCAGGTACCTGGCTGCGGCCGTCGGCACGGGGTATCTCCTGGACCGAGACCTGACGCGCACCCAGCAGCCGGCCGAGCGCCTCGATCGCCGCGAGGCTCTTCAGCCTGGTGGAGCAGGAGAAGATGTCGATGTTGACGGTGCCGGTCTCCGGCCACGTATGCAGCACCGCGTGTGACTCGCGGAGCACGAGAACGCACGTGAGCCCGTGCTCCGGGTACGCGTGGCTCAGCTCCTGGACGATGGTCGCGCCCGCGCCGCGAAGCGCCTCGGCGAACGCGGCGGCGATTCCGTCGGCGTCGAAGGTATCGAGCGCCTGGCAGCTGCCGAGGTCGGCGGAATAGAGCACCGGTTGTTCGAAGGGGATCACGGCAGTTGGCAATATACCGCCCGGCCTCCGCTCGTCGTGTTCAATTGTGAACAGCTCCATCCCTTCCCTTCCGCTACAGTCGGACGTCATCGTGCATCAGGGGAGAGTCCGAATGAACCGGAGAAGCGTCAGCTTCGTCGCAGGCGTGGGGTGCGTGGCGCTGTTGGGCGCTCCCTCTTACGCGGCCGCACAGACCGTCGGCGCCGCACAGAGTTTCGCCGTGGTCGGAGGCGCGAGTGTCACCGCCGCCGCGGGGGCGACCCAGTCGGCGATCAACGGCGATGTCGGCGTGTCGCCCGGCACTTCGATCACCGGGTTCCCGGCGTTCGCGGCCACGACACCCCCCTACTCAACGCACAGCAACGACGGCGCGGCGCAGAATGCGCAAGCCGCGACGCTGACGTTGTACAACACCATCGGCGCGCTCCCTGCAGGGACGTCGATCCTTCCGGCGCTCGGTGGTCAGTCGCTCGGACCAGGCACGTACTCGGTGGGCGCAGCCGACCTCGCGGGCCTGAGTACGCTGACGCTGAACGGCTCGGGAACGTACATCTTCAAGGTCGCGAGCTCCCTGACCGCGAACGTCGGTTCGAGGGTCAATCTGATAGGCGTGGATCCCTGCCAGGTCTTCTGGCAGGTCACGAGCGCGGCCACTCTGAACGGCGTCAACTTCGTCGGGAACGTCGTGGCGCAGGCCGGTGTCACGCTCGGTACGAACGCCATTCTCACCGGCCGGGCGCTCACCACGGCTGCGGGGTCCGTGACGATGGCCGGCGCGAACACCATCGGTGGATGCAGCAGCAGTTTCGCGCCCGCGCCGCCGGGTCCCGGACCCGTGCCGACGCTGTCGCAGTGGGCGATGATCGGCTTGACGGTGCTGCTCGCGATGGCGGGCGTGGCGGCGCTCCGCGCCCGGCAGGTCTGATTCCGGACGCGGGGCGCGAAGAACACGCCCCGACCGCCGGCTCAGTCGTGGACGACGACCGTCAGCAATGACGGGTTGATCGTGAGGCCGTCGACGTCGTACTCGATGAAGCCCAGCTTCCTGAATTTGTTCAGGAAGAAATTCACCCGCGAACGCGTCGTCCCAATCATCTCCGCGAGCGTCTCCTGCGAGACCGTCGGCAGGACCCGCTGCGGCTTGTCCCCTTTGCCGTAATGCGCGAGCAGCAGCAGCGTGCGGGCGAGCCGCTTCTCACTCGAGTTGAACAGCTGATCGATCAAATCCGCCTCGAGGCGCGCGTTGCGCAGCAGCATGTACGCGATGAACTTGTCCGAGAACTCGAGGTCGGTGCGCAAGAGGCGAATCATGTGGCGCTTCGGGACCACGACCACCGTGCTCGCCATCGTCGCGCGGGCCGTCGCAAGGCGCACCGGGTGTCCGGCGAGCGCCCCTTCCCCCAGAAAGTCGCACGGCCCGAGCGTGGCGACGACCGCCTCTTTGCCGGCATGTGAAATCACTGAGAGCTGGATCCCGCCGATCCGCACGTACATCACGCTATCGCACGCGTCACCCTGCGAAAAGATGACGTCTCCCCGGGCGTACGAGACGCCTCGCGTCGCAAGCCCCGCCGCTTCGAGGAAAGACTCCACGTCGAATGAGCGGATTTTCTTTAGAGGCATCGATATTGTTCAGACCAGCCTACTCCAGTCGGGTTAGCACCAAAACGGACTGTATAAGACACGAAACGACTCTAAGGCGATATCACGCATTATAGAAGTACTACTTCGCCTGGAACCGACGCGCCGCACTACGAGAACGAGGGACTCCGTCCCGGTCGAGGCCGCCGCTCCGGACCGCCGCCGGCGCCTCGCGGCGCCTCCGCGATGACGCTCGCCGCCCGCGGACGCCCAGCGCCGCCGTTCATGACGGATTCATTTGCCGCGTGCCAGGATCACCGGGTCATATGCCGGCGATTGCCATGCTCCTTCTCCTGCTGGGGTCGTTCCAGTCCACTGGTCCGGAGACGCAGACGCTCCGCGGAACCGTTCGTGATCAGACCGGCGCGGTCCTGCAGGGCGCCCACGTCGAACTCGCGACTGAAACCGGCACGGTGGTCCGGGGGGTCCTCACGGATGCCAGGGGCGAGTACCGCATCGAGGGGATCGCCCCTGGCACTTACACGCTCACGATCGGGTTCGAAGGCTTCGCGCCCGCGAAGATCGCGGCGCGGGTGTCCGCGCGCCGCGCGCCCGCGCCCCAGACGGTCGTGCTCGGGCTCGCGTCGCAGTTCCAGGAGGTGACGGTCGATGTGGGCGGGGACGTCGTGGCGGCCGCCGCGAACGGCAACCGGGACGCAGTGGTGCTCGACGACAGGGATCTGAAGAGCCTGCCGATTTTCGATCGCGACATCGTGGGCACGCTGTCGCGCTTTCTCGACGCCTCGGCACTCGGCACCGGCGGCGTCACGCTCGTCGTGGACGGCATGGAGGCGCGCAAGGTCGGTGTCGCACCCTCGGCCATTCAGCAGGTGAAGATCAATCAGGATCCATATTCGTCCGAGTTCCCGCGCCCTGGCCGCGGCCGGATCGAAGTCGTCACCAGGCCGGGTGCGGACAAGTACAGGGGATCGATGGACGTCACGTTCCGCGACGCCAGACTCAATGCGCGCGATCCGTTCGCGGAGAGCCGCCCGCCAGAGCAGCGGCGGATCTACGAGGGTGTGATCGGCGGCCCTGTCGGCGACGGGAAGCGGACGTCATTTCTCGCGACGCTGGAACGCCGTGAGGAGAACGTCCAGGCGATCGTCTTTGCCGAGGGGCCCACGGGGCTCCTTCGGGCAGTCGCCCCGCAACCCGACCGGCGCCTCGAGGTATCCGCCTCGCTCAGTCACCAGAGGGGCGCGCGGCACAACGTGTCGCTGCGGTTCACGAGCGAATCCTCGTCGACGCGGAATCGCGGGGTCGGTGGAACCACGCTTGCCGAATCCGGTGCGGACGATCGAGGACACGAAGCGCAGCTCGTATTCGGGGCGCGGAGCGTCCTGAGCGGCCGGCTGCTCAACGAGTTCCGCCTGCTCGTGGGTGACGAAGGGAGCTCGATCATCAGCCTCCATCCGGGCCGCCGCATTGTCGTCCTCGATGCGTTCACCGCCGGTGGCGCGCAGGCCGACCAGCGCACGACCGAGGATCACGTCACGGTTGCCGAGTCATTGACATACGTGCACGGCAGACATCTCGTGAAGGGCGGCTTCCAGATTCCGGACTTCAGCCGGCGCGGGTTCGACGACCGATCGAACCGCGAGGGCACTTATACGTTTTCGTCACTCGGGGACTATGCGACTGGACGCCCGCTGAGCTTTGCGCAGCAGCAGGGCGACGGCAGGCTCACTTTTCTCCAGAAGGTGTTTGGCGCCTTCATCCAGGATCAGATCGCGGTGAACGATCGCCTGTCGCTGACCGCGGGGCTCCGCTACGACTGGCAGAACATCTTCACCGACACCAATAACGTCGCACCGCGGCTGAGTCTTGCTTATGCCATCGACAAGAAGACGGCGGTTCGCGGCGGCGCCGGCATCTTCTACGAGCGGGCGGGCGACAGTGCGATCCGCGAAGTGCTGCGGTCCCGCGAAGACCGCCTGCGGCGTGTCGTCCTGCTGGACCCGACGTACCCCGATCCGTTCGGCGCTGCTGTCGCCGGAGCCGCCGCGCGCATCGTCGTCACGCTGGCGCCCGACATCCGCATCCCCTACACGACGCAGTACGGGTTTGGGCTCGAGCGCATTGTCAGGAAGGGGACGACGATCGCGGCGAATTACCTCGGCTCTCGCGGCGTCGACCTGTTTCGATCGCACGATGTCAACGCCCCGCCGCCCCCGCTCTACACGGCGCGTCCGGACCCGGCGTTCGGGGCGATCAGGCGGATCGAGTCGACCGGGAGGCAGACCGCCCACTCGTTCCAGTTGATTGCTCGCGGCCTGCTTGCGCCGAGAGTGAAGGGGTCGGTGCAATACACGCTGGCGACCGCGCACAACGATACGAACGGGATCAACGCGCTGCCGGCAAACAACTACGATCTCGCACCCGAGTGGGGCCGTGCGGCGTTCGACCAGCGGCACCGAGTCGAAACCCTCCTGCAACTGAAGGCTGGCCGCTGGGCGGATTTCGGGGCCAGCCTGTCGCTCGGGTCAGGGCGCCCCTATTCGCTTCAGACGGGGCGCGACGATTACCACACCGGGCAGACGAACGCCCGCCCTCCGGGCGTTTCCCGCAACACGCTCGAGGGGCCCGGCTTTGCGCGGCTCGACATGCGGTGGTCGCACGAATTCGCTCTTCGATCCCGCAGCGGCGGAGAGCCCCCGGCGTGGACCATCGGGCTCGACGCCTTCAACATCGTCAATCGCGTCAACTACTCCGGGTTCGTCGGCACGCAGACGTCGCCATTCTTCGGCCGAGCCATCTCCGCCCAGCCCCCGCGCCGGGTGCAGCTCTCCGCCGGGCTTCATTTCTGACGGTACCGATCGGGCAGGCAGTAACATGCTGACGACCCATGCGGATCCTGCTCGTTGAGGATGAGCCAAGCGCCGCCCGCTTCATCGCGAAGGGGCTGCGCGAGGCCAGCCATGCCGTCGACCTCGCAGCCGACGGCACGACGGCGGCGGAGCAGTGCCACGAGAACGACTACGACGCCGTCATTCTCGACGTGATGCTCCCGGGGAAAGACGGTGTGACGGTCTGCCGGGAACTGCGCGCGTCCGGCTCCGATGTGCCGGTTCTGATGCTGACCGCGCGTGACGCGGTCGAGGCCCGTGTCCAGGGGCTGGACGCGGGGGCCGACGATTACCTCACCAAGCCGTTTGATTTCCGCGAGCTCCTCGCGCGTGTGCGCGCGCTCACCCGCCGCGACCGCCGTCCTCTCGCGCCCGAGCGCCTCGAAGTTCGCCACCTGACCATCGATGTGAGCGGGCAGCGCGTGTGGTCACGCGGGCGGGAGGTGGATCTGACCAGCCGAGAATACGCGCTGCTCGAATTCCTCGCGCGGCGCGCCGGCGAAGTGGTGGGTCGCGCGGACATCGCTGAGCACGTGTGGGACGAACACTACGATGCTTTTTCGAACATCGTGGACGTGTACATCCAGCGCCTCCGCCGCAAGCTCGATGAGCCGAGCGAGCCCTCCCTGATTCGCACCAGGCGGGGCCAGGGATACCAGCTCACGTAGGGAACGCCGTGCACGTGTCACTCCGCACCCGCCTGACCGTCTGGTATTCGGTGCTCCTGGTGTTGACGGTGGCGCTGTTCAGCGCCTCGGTGCTCTGGCTGCACTGGCGCCTGCTCCTCGAGCAGCTCGACGACGGCCTGAGATCCATCAGCGTGACGGCGGGCAACGTCGTCGACGAGGAGATCACGGAAACGAAGGATCTGCGGCTTGCGGCCGCCGGCATGGCCGCCGTGGTGCACCCGCCCGACTACAGCGTGGAGGTCCTCGATGCCGCGGGTGCGCCGATACATCGGACCGCGCCGCGAATGCCGCTGCCGTCCGAGGTGCTCCCGGCGGGCGTCACCCGTGCGACGCGGACGCTCGCGGCCGAAGACGACGAGCGGTGGCGGGTCAACATCAGGAGACGGGACGCACACGGGCAGCCGTATTTCGTCGTCGTCGGCACGCCGCTCCGGGAAGCGATCGAGCAGTGGCAGAGCCTGCTGAAGGCCTGCCTGATCGGCATCCCGCTGGCGCTCGTCGTGGCCGGGGTCGGGGGGCTGTGGCTCGTGCGGCACGGGCTCAGGCCGCTGACATCCATGACCGCCGAGGCGCAGGCGATCACCGCGGCCACGCTGGAAACCCGCCTGACGGTTCCGGCGTCGACACGCGAATTCGCGCAGATCGCCGGATCGTTCAATCACGTCCTGGACCGGCTCGGGAGCGCGCTGTCGACCCAGCGTCGCTTCATGGCGGACGCCTCTCACGAGCTGCGGACTCCGGTCTCCATCATGCGGACCGCGGCGGATGTGACGTTGAGCCAGCCGACGCGGGACGAATGGGAGTATCGCGACGCCTTGACGACAGTCGCCCAGCAGGCCTCGCGGCTGACGCGACTCGTGGACGACATGCTCGTGCTGGCGCGCGCGGACGGCGGCGGGTATCCGATGGCGTTTGCGCCGCTCGATTTCGCACGGCTCATTGAGGAGTGTGTCCGCGAGCTCGGCGCCCGCGCCGAGGACCGAGACATCCGGGTGCAGACATCACTCGAAACGGTCAGGCTGAAGGGCGACGAGGCGCTGCTGACGCGGATGCTGATGAACCTGCTCGGCAACGCGCTGGCGTACACCCCCGCAGGGGGCTCCGTTCACATTTCGCTCTCGAAAGCTGATGGGTACGCCGTGCTGCGCGTCGCGGACACGGGGCCGGGCATCCCTGAGGGCGATCGCGAGCGCGTGTTCGAGCGCTTCGTCCGGCTGGATCCGGCTCGTGGGAGCGGCGGTGCCGGGCTCGGCCTGGCGATCGCGCGATGGGTCGCCGAGGCCCATGGGGGCGCCGTGCGCATCGCGTCGAGCGGCCCCGGCGGGACGATTTTTGCGGCCAGTCTGCCCGCGTGACGCACGCATCCCTGTCATCGCATGCATGGTCGATTCACGTTGACGGCTGCCGGAGTGGCGCACGCGAGCGCCCTCAAGTTACGATCAATCCCATGAAGTCGCGCGTCATCGTCGGCAGAATGCTGCTCGTCGGGCTGATGTGCCGGGCCGGTGTCCCGGTGGTCGCGCAGTCGGTGCCCGACGCCGCCCACACGTCCACTGCAATCGCGGAGTCCTCTCAACCGACCGGGCCCGCCGATGGAAAAGCTGCGGTCTCCGCCCCCTCGATTGGTTCGTTGTTCGGCGACCTGCGCCACGACGTCCGTCGCCTGCCCACGCGCACGAATGGCATCTGGCTCGGTGCCGCGGGTGCGCTTGCGCTGGCGGTGCATTCGAGGGACGCCACGCTGACGCGAAAGGCGGTTGCGTCGGATGGCCTCGACACGCTGGTCGAAGGAGGTTCGTTCGTTGGCGGCGGGCTCGTGCAGGCCGGGGCGGCGTTCGGCACCTACGCCCTCGGCCGCCTCACGAAGCATCCGAACCTCGCGATTGTCGGCGCGGACATGGTCCGCGGCCAGATCCTCAACACCGTGCTCACGCAGGGCACCAAGATTGCCGTCGACCGCCGGCGGCCGGACGGGAGCCGCTTCTCGTTCCCGTCGGGACACAGTTCAGCCACGTTCACGACGGCGACCGTCCTGCAGCGTCATTTCGGATCGAAGGCAGGCGTGCCCGCATACGTGATGGCCACATACGTCGCCGCCTCGCGGCTGCACGACAACAAGCACTACCTGAGCGATGTCATCTTCGGCGCCGGCATCGGCATTGTCTCGGGCAGAGCCGTGACTGTCGGGCGCGGCGCGAACACCTTCGCGTTCGGCCCGCTCCTGACTCCGCGCGGCGTGGGGGTGGCGCTGACGCGAATGGAGAGCCATTAGCGGACCTCGCGCACGTTCGGCGACGGGGTCGACTCAGTTTCTGGGGAGCGCCTTCACGTCGTGCGCTGCGGTGGCAGGCTGGCTGCCTCATCCTTTGGAACGTTTTCGAACGGCTCGTCGTGGCCCGGTATGATCAGTCCGTCGAACGCGCGGATAGCCGCCTGCGAGCCTCTATACGCCTCCGCCGACCACGGCGGCATCATCGGCGCACCGTAGACGTCTTCGTCCCGAATCAGCAGGGCGTCGCCGCAGACCAGCACCGCTCGGCGTGCCGTGGCGATCGCGAACGAGACGTGGAACGGAGCATGGCCGGGCGTGTCAAGCGCCGTGATGCCCGAGGGCAGGGGGGTCGATTCGAGATGGGCCGCCTGATCGGGCCGCCCCCACCGGTTCGGGTCCCACAGGAGCTTCTCGATTCCCGCGATCTTCCTGACGATTTTGCTGGACGCGCCACTTCCCGCGAGATCCGGATAGAAGGCCGCGATGGCCGCCGGGCCGGGGTCTTCGGCCTCCGCCAGGACCTCGTGGAACCGCCGGGTCCACTCCCGGTCCCGCGCCGAGAAGAAAATGCGTGCCCTGGGGAACAACGCGTTATTGTGTGAGTGATCGACGTGGGCGTGGGTGTTGAAGACCAGCGTCACCTCGTCGGGTGTCAGGTGCTCGCGCGCGAGCGCGCTGCTCAGCCCGCCGGCGTGCTGCGCGAGGCCGGTGTCGAAGATCGCGACCTCGTCGCCGCGTCTGGCGAGCACGGTGCTCGCGCGGGTGGCGCCGCCGCGCATCAGGATCGTCACGCTCCACGTCTCGTCGACATGAGTCGCGACGGAATGCACAAGTTTCTTCGGCTGAACCTTCAGTGGCGCGTCCTGGCGCTCGCCGCCGGAGCCATGACGCTCATTCTCGTGCTCTCCGCGCATCTCCACCAGATCATTACACGAACGCTGATCGACGACGTGCGCTATAGCAGCGCCGTGAGCCAGACGGTCGCCATTGCCGAGCGGACTGCCGCGCTCAATCTGTTCGCCGACCACCGGGCCCTCGAGCGGGACATCCGCCTCGTCGCGACGAGCCAGCCCGACTTCGTCCAGATCGACGTCTACCAGCATGCTCCACTCGGCGGTCTCGTCCTGCTGGCGACGACGGTCCCCGGGGCGCCCCCCGTCCCTGCGCTCGACGGCACGACAGGGGACAACGCGCTCGGCGAGATGGACCGGTCCGTGCCGGGGGTGGTCACGATGGAAGTCGTCCGCGGCGGCACGCGGCACTGGGTCGTGTCCGTGGCGATCGGCGAACGCGGCGCGACGGGGTACGTGACAGCCCTCGTTCGCAAGAACCCATACAGCCCGATCAGCCGCGTCGTGCAGTTGCAGCACAGTCTCGTGCTGATGGGCGCGCTCGCGGCCTGTGTCTGCTGTCTCTATCTGCTCTTCGAGCACTCGTTCCGGCGGCCGGCGAAAGCCATCGTCGATGCGATGGCGCAGGCCAGGGGCGGCAGTTTCGCGGTCCGGGCACCGGTGCGTCGCCCGGACGAGCTCGGGGAGATCGCCCGCGACTTCAACCTGCTGATGGAAGACCTCAGTGCCCGCGACTTCGAACGCGAGGAGCTCCTGCGGCGAATCGAAGGGTTCAACGAAACGCTGCGTCAGGAGGTTGCCCAGGCCACCGCGGATCTCCGCGTGGCCGACGAGGCATTGCTGCAATCGCAGCAGCGGCTGGGACGATCGGAACGACTGGCGGCGATGGGGCAGGTGGCGGCAACCATCGCGCACGAAATCGGCACGCCGCTGAACTCGATTTCCGGCCACGTCGGGCTGCTCGCCAGGGGACTGGCCGACGATGCGGAGGCGCAGCGGCGGGTGCGGATCATCAATCACCAGCTCGAATCAATCGTCGGCAGCGTCCGGGCGCTGCTGAGGCGCACGCACAAGGCCTATGTGCCGTTCGAGCCGATCGACGTGAACGGCGTGATCGTCGAATTGCTCCGCCTCGTCTCGCCGACCCTGGATGCGCGGGGGATTGTCGCACGAGCCGAGCTCGCGGATTTCCTGCCGCCCGTGCTCGCCAGTCGCGACGGGTTGCAGCAGGTGTTCCTGAATCTCGTGAACAACAGCATGGATGCGATGTCTGCCGGAGGTCAGCTCCTGATTGCCACGCGCAGGGGGCCGAATGGATCGACCGAAGTGGTGGTCGAGGATACCGGGCCGGGGATCCCGGCAGGCGCGTCCGACCGCGTGTTCGAACCGATGTGGACGACCAAGGCGACGGGCAGCGGCTTCGGCCTGGCCATTGTCCGGGACATCATCGCCGCGTGCGGAGGCCAGATCGAGTACGACGAGTCCCTCACGACCGGCGCCCGGTTCAGGGTGCGGCTGCCCGGCGGAGTGATCCATGCCGCGTGACAAGCCCCGCATCACGATCGTGGACGACGACCTGGTGACGTGCGAGTTGCTGTCCGAAGTGTTCTGCGGGGAAGGGTTCGTCACCGAGTCCGCCCTCACCGCCGAGGCGGCACTCGCCCTGATAGCCGCCACGCCGCCAGACGTGGTCGTGAGCGACATCAGGATGAAGTCACGCGTCGACGGCCTTGGGTTGCTCGATCGCCTTCGGCGCGAGTACCCGTCACTCCCCGTGGTGCTCATCACCGCCTTCGGGTCGATCGACACGGCGATCCGGGCGGTGAAGAACGGCGCATTTGACTACCTGAGCAAGCCTTTCGAGATCGAGACCCTGGTGTCGACCGTCCGCCGCGCGATCGCGACGACGGCCGCCCCCTCGCCGCCGGACGACGAGGCGGTCGACGACGAAGGCCCCGGCGTGGGGACGCGGCACCTGGTGGGCCGTACCCCGGCGATGCTGGCCGTGTACAAGATGGTGGCCCGGGTGGCCGACGCCGACGCGCCGGTGCTGATCAGCGGGGAATCGGGGACCGGCAAGGAACTGGTCGCGCGAGCCATTCACGCCAACGGCGCGCGGGAGCCCCATCCCTTCGTCGCCGTGAACTGCGGCGCGCTGACCGAGACGCTGCTCGACTCCGAGTTGTTCGGCCACATCCGCGGGTCGTTCACCGGCGCCACGACGAACCGGCGCGGGCTGTTCGAAGAGGCCGGGGCGGGGACCATCTTCCTCGATGAAATCGCCGAGACGAGCCCTGCCCTCCAGGTCAAGCTGCTGCGCGTGCTCCAGGAACGCGAGGTCGTTCCGGTCGGCGGCAGCTCGCCCGTCGTGGTGCGCGCGCGCGTGATCGCCGCCAGCAACACGGATCTGGACCGCCTGTCGCGGGCCGGAGGGTTCCGCCGCGACCTGCTGTACCGGTTGAACGTCGTGAACATCCACCTGCCGGCGTTGCGGGAGCGAGCCGAAGATGTGCCGCTTCTCGCCGCGCACTTCCTCCGGAAGTACGCCGCTGACCGTTCCGTCCCCATCGCGCTCAGCGAGCCCGCGAAGCGCGTTCTGGAACAATATGCATGGCCCGGCAACGTCCGCGAGCTGGAGAACGCCATCGAGCGCTCGGTGACGCTTGGACAGGGGTGCGTCATCACGGTTGACGACCTGCCGCCCGCCGTCCGGCAGACAGCAGCCGATACCCGCGTGGACTCGGGTGATCCGACGGCGGTGTTCGCAGGGCTGCCGACTATTGACGAGATGGAACGCCGGTACGTGCTGCACGTGCTCGAGGCTGCGGGCGGCAATCGCACCCACGCGTCCGAGATTCTTGGGATAAACCGCCGCACGCTGTACCGCATGGCGGCCCGGCTTCGCCTTGAGATCTGACCGAGGCATAAAGCCACTCGACCGCACCGTCAACCGGGACATTAAGCCACACCCGCCCCTGCCCGCGGCTCTGCAGCCCGGCGGGAGTCGTCGGCACAGTCGTTGCTGCCACTTAGGAGCCTCATGAGCGTGCACTCGTCGTGAATCTTCCGGACAGCATCCTGATCGATCTTGCGGCGGGTACGGCTGAGGGGGCTTTGCACGTCGATCCGGGCGCGGAGTACCTGCAGGATCATTTTCCCGGCGCGCCCATGCTGCCAGGGCTCCTGATGCTTGAGGTCGGCGTCCGGGTGGCGGCCGCGTTGTGGTCCGCCACGCAGCCGCCAGTTGGCGGCGCCGTGCTCGAGCACCTCGAGCGGCTTCAGGTTGTCCGGCGCGTCCTGCCTGGAGAGACTCTCCGGGTCGTCGCCGCGCGTGCGGGCGACGGGGAGGCTGAGCCGGCCCGGGCCTGGTTCGCCGTGCGGGGAACCGTCGGAGCGGAGATGGCGGTCCGGGCGAAGTTCCGTCTCCGCGCCATCGACGCAGGCCACCGTCAGTGGGAGGGGCAGCATGCATGAGAGCGTTTTGAGCCGCGACGAGATCAGCGGACGCGTCGTCGAGGCGCTCGTGCAGGCGCTCGGCGCGAGCCGGTCGGACGTGACACCCGGGGCGTCCCTGGCAGGGGACCTCGAGGCTGAGTCGATTGACTTTCTCGATATCGTTTTCCGGCTCGAGAAGGAATTCGGGATCGAGATCGCGCGCGGTGAGCTCTTCCCGCAGGAGCTTCTGCGCGACGCGGCACTGGTCGCGAACGGCCGGTTGACCGAGGCGGGGGTGGAGGAGCTGCGAAGACGATTCGCCTTCACGGACGTCTCCGCGCTGACGCCAGGGGCAAGCGTCGACGACCTCATGAACGACCTGCTGACCGTGGGTCTCGTCATCGACTACGTCGAGAGCAAACTGCAGCCCGGCGGCGGGGACAGGCCCTGAGCCCGTGTCCGTGGCGCCGATGAGCGACGAAGACGAATCGGTTCGCGCGGTGCTGGAGGCGGCGGCCCCGTTCTTTGCCGTGCTGGCCGGGCGCCGCAGCGTTCGTCAGTTCACTGCCCAACTGCCCCCTCGCGAGCTCGTCGTGCGCGCCATCGAGGCGGCGACCCATGCGCCGTCGGGCATGAACAAACAGCCCTGGCGGTTCGTGGTGGTCTCCGACGAGGCCGTGAAGGCAGAGATGGTCACCCGCGTGAGCCGCGAGATCGAGACCATCCTGGCGCTTCTGGCCGGCGACGAGTACGCCGACAAGGTCGGGGAGTATCTCCGCAACTACGCGACCCTCTTCCGGACCGCGCCGGTGGTGATCAACGTGCTGTACCGGGAGTACGGGCAGGTCATCGCGAGCCTCCTCGGTCGATCGAACCTGCACTATCCCGACAACCAGGAGGAGGCGGCGAATCCGGCGATGCAGAGTGTATCGGCCGCCATCCAGAACCTGCAGCTCGCGGCGCACGCGGTCGGACTGGCAACGTGCTGGATGACAGCGCCGCTGTTCGCCCGGGAGCAATTGCACGACCTGCTCCAGGTCGAGTCGCCCTGGCAGCTCGCCGCGGTCATCCCCATCGGCTACGCGGCCTCGGAAAATACGAACGGGCCGAGGCGGCTGCGTCTGGACCGCGTCATCCGGTGGATCGAATGATCCTCGGCACCGGCATCGACGTCGCCACGATCATCCGTGTCGAGCGTTTCCTTGAGGCGCATCGGGCTGAGCTCTCTCGGATTTTCACCGCGCGGGAACGCGCGGTGTGCGATCGGGCGCCGGCGGGGCGCCGCGCGGCCCGATACGCCGGTGCCTTCGCGGGCAAGGAAGCCGTCATGAAGGCGCTGGGTACGGGCTGGCGTTCCGACGTCACCTGGTGCGACATCGACACGCAGCCCGATGATGGGTGCGGCGAAGCGGTGCTGCTCGCCGGGGCGCTGCACGCCGCCAGGACGCAGGGCATCTCGAGGGTTCTCGTCAGTGTGTCATTGACGCGCGAAGCCGCCGTCGCGACCGCGGTCGCCGAGGGGGACGGCTGCCATGGTTAAACCGGCATTCGTGGCGTTTGCGGTGATCTCGGCCGCGACAGGCCTCCCGGGGCTGCACCGAGCGCCCGAGTCGGGCGACTGGCGCGCCGTGAGCGCCAGCTACGCGGCCGTGCGCGACTATACGGCCCTGTACGAAAAGGAGGAGCAGGCGATCTCCGGCGGCGAGCCGCAGCGCATGCACCTTTCCTTCAGAAGGCCGCTCGACGTGCGGCTCGAGTGGGTGGACGACAGCGGCAAGGCGAGCCAGATTGCCGTCTATCGTGAAGGCCACAACGGGGGCAGGCTTCTCGCACGCCGTAGCGGGGTGTTCGGGTCCCTGGTCGGGACGGTCAGCCTCGATCCGCACGACCGCCGCGCGCTCGCCGATTCGCGTCACCCGATCACGGACGTCGGCATCGGGCACATCATCGAGAGCGCCTCACGGGCGCTGGCCGCGAACGGCGGGATCGGCCGGCCCGTCGTCGAAGACACGCTCGATCGTCAGCCGGCGTACAGGTTCGAGTTCGTGGCCCCGCCACCCGGACTGCTCTTCGGCATACCGGGGGCTCGACGTGCCCTCGTCTGGGTCGACCGGGCGTTGATGCTGCCCGTCAGCGTGGAGATTGTCGACGAACGCGGGGCGATGCTCGAGCGGCATCGTTTTCGCGACGTCCATCTCAACAACGGACTCACCGACAGCGTGTTTTCACTGTGAAGACGATGTTCAACCGGCGGGTGGTGGTGACAGGCCTGGGCGTCGTGACACCTGTCGGCGGTGACACGGCGACGTTCTGGGCGGCTCTGGTCGCCGGCCGATCCGGAGCGGGCCCCGTCATGGCGTACGCGACTCCGGAGCCTGCGTTGTCGTATGCGGCGGAGGTCAAGGACTTCACGCCCGAGCGCGCCGGCCTGCCCCGCAAGCGAGTCAAGATGATGGGACGCCAGGCGCAGCTCGCGTTCGCGGCTGCCGCCCAGGCATGGCAGGACGCGGGTCTCGCCGGCGCCGGCGTGCCGCCCGGCCGCGTGGGGTTGATCCTAGGCGTCGGCATGCTCAACGCGGACGTGACGGAGCTCGGCCGCGCGTTCGATGCCATGACGCGGGCGGGCGCCAGCGGGGAATCCGATCCGGTGTCGTTCGGACGCGTGGGCGCGCCGGAGCTCTTTCCGTTATGGCTGCTGCGCCACATTCCGAATCTCGCGGCGGCGCACGCCTCGATCGCGCTCGACGCACAGGGACCGTCCAATACGATTGCGACCGGCTGCGTCGCGGGGGCCAACGCGATCGGCGAAGCGGCGCGCCTTGTCGCGCGCGGCGACGCCGACGTGGTGCTCGCGGGCGGGACGGACGCGCGGGTGACGCCGCTCGGCACCCTGCGCTACCGGGAGCTCGGATGGCTTGCCACACGCACCGGCGTGGATCCGGTCACGGTCAGCGCACCGTTCGACGAGCACGCGTGCGGATTCGTGAGCGGCGAGGGAGCGGGCATCCTCGTGCTCGAGTCGCTGGACCACGCGCAGTCGCGTGGCGCGCGCATCGACGCGGAGCTTCTGGCGTACGCCGCCGCCAATGATGGAGGGGATCCGCTGGTGCCCAATCCGGAAGGCACTGCGCTCGAGCACGCGATTGCCCGGTGTCTCGTCCGTGCGGAACTGACGGCGGAGGCGGTCGATGCGGTGTTCGCCCCGGCCCCATCGGTGCCGACGCTCGACCGCGCCACAGCGGCCGCGCTCAGCCGCGTGTTCGGGCGCAGCGGATCCCGCGCCGGCATTACCGCCACCCGTTCGCTGCTCGGACACACACATGCGGCATCCTCGGCGCTCGATTGCGTGGCCGCCGTCCGATCACTTGGGGATGGTCGGATCCCGGCTATCGCGAACCTTCACCGGCCGGTCGCCGATCTCCCGTTCGTGCGCGGCGGCGCCCGCGCCGCGGCGGTCCGGAGCGCGGTCGTCGGGGCCTATGGGTTCGGGGGCCACGCAGCCACGCTGGTCTTCGGCGGGTGCGGCCAATGAGGCGCCGGGTCGTGGTCACCGGCCTGGGCGTCGTGTCTCCCGTCGGCACGGGCCTGGAGCGTTTCTGGGACAGCCTGGTCAACGGACGGTCTGGTGTCGCACGGATTACCCGGTTCGACCCGTCGGGGCTGGCGGTCGCCATCGCCGCGGAGGTTCGCGGGTTCCGTCTGCGGGACTACTCGGACGCGAATGAGGAGTACGTCTCCGCCGACGGCATCAGGGTGCCCCTCGACGCGCGGACGGGCTACGCGCTCGCGGCGGCGGACATGAGCATTCGCAGCGCGGGGCTGGGCGGATCCGCCGCCTGGACGGATGCTTCTATGTACCTCGGTGTCGGCGAAGGCGACAACGACCTGGCGCTGCTCTCAGAGATGCTCACACCGTGCGCCACACGGGACGGATGCGATACGGCGAAGCTCCTCTCCCGGCCCGCGCGGGCCTTCGCGGTGCGGGACCAGCTGATGGAGCCCACCATCCCCGCCTCCCTGATCGCCGCGCGGTACGGAATCAGAGGCGAAGTCACGACCTGCCTCACGGCCTGCGCGGCGAGTGCCCAGGCGATCGGCGAAGCGGCCCGGCGGATCCAGACCGGCGAATGCGACCTGGCACTCACGGGGGGCGCCCACGCGATGACCGCCCCGCTCGACGTCATCGGGTTTGCGATGCTCTCGGCCCTGTCGTCGCGCAATGACGCGCCCGCGCGTGCCTCCCGGCCGTTCGATCGCCACCGCGACGGGTTCGTGCTCGGCGAGGGCGCGGGGATGCTGGTGCTCGAGGATGCGGATCACGCGCGGCGGCGCGGTGCGCACGTGTTCGGCGAGATCGCGGGCTACGGGTCCGCGAACGACGCCTATCGCGTGACCGACATGCATCCCGACGCCCGCGGGGCCACCGGCGCCATCGCCGCCGCCCTCCACGATGCGGGAGTCGCGCCGTCCGAGATCGGGTACGTCAACGCACACGGCACGTCGACCATCGAGAACGACCGTGCGGAAACGCTCGCGCTCCATCGCGCACTGGGTGACGCGGCGCGCACCATTCCCGTCAGCTCGACGAAGTCCATGACCGGCCACGCGGTCGCTGCCGCGGGCGCCATCGAGATCATCGCGACCATTCTCGCGCTGCGCGATCAGCTGCTGCCGCCCACCATCAATCTCGAGACGCCGGACCCGGACTGCGATCTCGACTACGTGCCGAACCGCGCCCGCGCCCACGTGTTCGACACCGCGCTGTCGAATTCGTTCGGCTTCGGCGGTCAGAATGTCGCACTGGTCGTCCGCCGCGAGGCGCGGACGTCATGACGCCGCGACGCATCCTGCTGACCGGCACGGGGACGGTCGGACGCGACCTCCTCCTGGCGATGCTGCGGCGGTCGGACGACCGCGTGGCCGTCTTGATGCGCGATCGGGGAAGAAAGCCGGCGGCGGTACGCGCTCGTGCGTTGTTCGATCAGCTCGGGCTCACCGAAGAGGAGCGCGCGCGGGTGGAGGTCGTCCGGGGCGACATTCGCGCGGAGGGCTTCGAGCTCGACGCGCCGACGCAGGTCCGTCTGCAGGATGCGACCGATGTGATCGTGCACACGGCGGCGGTGACGTCGTTGACGGCGGACCGACAGTTGTGCGACGTGGTCAACCGTGACGGCACGGCCAATGCGCTGATTTTCGCCGAGCGCTGTTACCGTGTCGGGCGCCTCCAGCGCTTCATGCATCTGAGCACGGCGCTCGTCGCGGGCGCCGACTCGAGCCGGCGGGTCCAGGAGGACGCGCTGCCCGAGGCGCCGATGCACGCCAACCACTACGAATCGAGCAAGCACGCAGCCGAGCGCATCGTTCGCACGGCCATGCACGCGGGTTTGCCGGCGACGATTTTCAGGCCGAGCATGGTGGTCGGGGATTCCCTGACCGGCCGGACGCGCGACTTCAACGTCATCTACCCGCTCCTGCGGCTGCTCGCGAACGGATATCTCCCACGCTTCCCCGCTCGTCCGAACGCCCGCGTGCACCTCGCACCCCTGGACTTTGTCGTGGACGCGATTCTGCGGGCGATGGATGAGCCGTGGACCATCGGCCTGACGTTTCATCTCACCGCCCCGGAGCCGCCGACGGTGAGCGAGCTGTTCGCCTGCCGGACGTTTTTCCCCCCGGGCGCGGGACGGCCGCAGCTCTGCGACCCGGACACCTTCGATCCGTCCGGACTCACGGCGCGCGAGCGGGAGCTGCTCGAGTCCGTGTCGTTCTGCCTGCCGTATTTCAAGTCGCGGCTCACGTTCGACACGAGCAATACCGCCAGGCTGGTGCCGCTGCCCGTGACCGACGCCGCGTTCCTCGAGCGGCTGGGCCGCTATGCGATCGAGAGCGGCTACCTGCGGACCAGCGCCGGCTGAGGATCCATTCCGCCATGCGTTATGTCCTCGTTGACCGTATCACCAGCCTGACGCCCGGCCGGACGCTGCGCGCGATCAAGAACGTCAGCGCGGGGGACGGGATGGTGACCCGCTACGCACCGGGGATGTGGATGTTGCCCGCCTCGATGGTGCTCGAGGCGATGGCTCAGGCCGCCGGGCTCCTGGTGATCGCGACGACCGGGGGGGCGGCACTGCCGGTTCTGGCCAAAGTCCGGCCGTTCACGGTGTTCGCGGATGCGGTGCCTGGTGATCAGGTCTGTCTCGAGGCCCAGCTCGAGGAACTGGGGCATGGCGGGTGCCGGGCCGGGGTCACAGCCGCGGTGGACGGTCGCCCGCTCGCCGCGGCGACGCTGTATCTCGCGCTGGTTCCGCTCGACGGCCCGGAGTCCGCCGCCGCGCGGTCCGCACCGCTGCGGGCTGCACTGGGGGACGCGTTCCCCGACTGGTTCGGGGCGCGCGGCATTGAGGAGGGGAGGCAATGAAGAAACGTTTGATGGTCCGGAATGCCCTGCGGCAGTTGAGGCATGGGTTCAACCGGCCCTTCATGGTGATGTTCGAGACGACGCTGCACTGCAACATGAAGTGCGGGTACTGCGCGATCTGGCAGAACCAGCAACCGGAGCAGCGCGCCGTACAGGACAGGGTCTACGCGCGCATGGATGAAGCCGCGGACTTTGGCGTGTTCGCCTGGAGCTTTTCGGGTGGGGAGCCGCTGATGAACCCCAACGTGCCTGAGTACATCACCTACGCGGCCAGGAAGGGGTTCTACACGTCGATGCCGACCAACGGTTTGGCGCTCAAGAAGTGCGCCGAGGCGTGCGGGCAGCTCGATCAGCTCGAAGTGTCGATCGACACGCTGGATCGCGAGAAGTTCGCGCGGCGCCGCGGCATCGACGGCCTCCCGACGATTCTCTCGGGCCTCGATTACCTGCTCGGCCGCTGCGAGCACCACACGATTCAGATCAACGCCGCCGTCGATCTCGACAATCTCGAGGACCTCCCGGCCCTGGCGGCGTACTGCCAGGAGCGGGGCCTGCTGCTCCACACGGAAGCCGTCCACAACGTCGTCCGCACCACGTGGAAGACCGAGGATGTCGAGCTCGAGGCCGAGGCGCTCGACACGGTTGCCGCGTACCTGCAGGAGCTGCGCCGGAGTTACCGGTGCGTGCGCTTCTATACCGACTATTACCGGTTCTACCGGAATCAGGGTTTCACCCAGGCCTTCCCGTGCCGATCTGCATCCCATCTCGTCAACATGCGGCCGGATGGCTCGATCCAGTTCCCCTGCGCATTCGTCAACGTCCACCGCGGAGCGCCGGACATGTCGCTGCGCGAGATTTACGCGTCGGCGGAGGTGCGCAAACTGATCGCCGAATCACCGCGCATGTGGGATTTCTGCGAGGGCTGCAAGATCGGCTGTCCCTACGAAGTCTCGGCCTACCGGAACAGCCCCCTCCTGGCGCTCCGATCGGCGCTCGATTTCCTGCAGGTGCAGTGACCCAGACGCCTGCCGTCCGCGTGCGAGGCCTCGTCAAGGAGTATCGGGACGGGACGAAGGCGAACCGGGGCATCGATCTCGACGTGTCTCCCGGGGAGATCCTCGCCGTCCTCGGCCCGAACGGCGCCGGCAAGACCACGTTCCTGCGTCAGCTCACGAGCGAGCTGCGCCCCACGTCGGGCGCGATCAGCATTTTTGGCGTCGATGCCCTCGCGGATCCACAGCGGGCGAAGGGGCTCATGGGGATCTCTCCGCAGGACGCCGGCGTGTTCGAGACGCTCACCGTTCGCCTCCACATGGAACTGTTCGCGCGGCTCAAGGGACTCGACCGCGACGAGGGCCGAAAAGCCGCAGCCACCGTGATTGACGAGCTCGGCCTCGCGGGCGACGCCGACAGACGGGTCGGAACGCTCTCGGGCGGTCAGCGCCGCCGGGTCCTCGTCGGGCTTGCGCTGCTCGGGTCTCCGCCGCTGCTCGTTCTCGACGAGCCGACAGCCGGCCTCGATCCGGCCTCCCGGCGCATCCTGTGGGATGTGCTGCTCCGGGCGGTCCGCGCGGGCGCGACGGTCATTCTGTCGACGCACTACACCGAGGAAGCCGAGCGGCTGAGCGATCGGATCGCCATCATCTGTGCCGGCCGCCTCATCGCCCTGGGCACACTGCCCGAGCTCGTCGCGAGGGTCAGCGATCCGTACCGGCTCAGCTACCGCGATCCCTCGCGTGCCTTCGGTGACCTGCAGGTTCGACGCTTCGCCGCGTTTGCCGAGGTCGAGTCCGTCATCCGTGGACTCGGGCTGTCGGAATACTCGGTGGCCACCGCCTCGCTCGAAGACGTGTACTTCCAGCTCGCAGGCGCCTCGTTTCCTGTGGACGCCGTGGCGGACGCATCATGAGGCGCCGGTTCTCCGACGCGCGCTGCGTGTTTCGCATTCACCTGGCCCGTCTGCGCGCCGAGGCAGGCCCCTTCGTGCTCGCCGCGGTGATCTTCCCGGGCGTCATGTTCATGTTCGCGAACGCCGTGGGGTCCCCCGAGAGCGTCGCCCAGGCGGACCCGGCGCACCGCGTTCGGCTATTGGCCGGCTCGGTCGTGTTCTCGCTGTCGCTCACCGCCGTGACCTGGCTCGGCTACCTCCTGCTCGAAAACCGCTTCACTGGCCGGCTGAAGCTCTTCGCGACGCTGCCGCTCGCGCCGTCGTCGTACGTGCTCGGCGTGGTGGTGTTCGCCCTCGCGCAGGGCGCCATCGCGACGATGTCGTTGCTGGTGATCGCACGGCTGATGGGGGTGCACACCGGGATCACCATGCCAGTCGGCGCCGTCCTGCTCACCGCCGTCGTCATTCTCACGGTGCTCTGTGTGTGCGGGATCGCGGTCGTCGTGGCCGCGCGCGCCCGAAGCTTCAGCGAGGGATCCCTCCTCACTGATGCACTCGGGACCGGCCTCGTGTTCCTGGCACCCGTGTACTGCGCCCGCGAATCGCTGCCGCGCGCGCTGCAGCTGTCGTCGCCCCTCTTCCCGACCACCTACGCGGCCCGCGCGGTCAACACGGTGCTGGCCGGGGGGACTCACGTGGGCGTGGATCTGGCAATTCTGGCCGGCATGGCCGCGCTCACCCTCGCCGCCGGGTTCCATGCCATGCGGTGGCGGGAGGACTGATGACGCCAGGCTCCGCTGACGCCCCTCGCATTCTGATCCTGACGCTGTCGTTTGGATCTGGTCACGCCCGCGCCGCCGCGGTCGTGGCGAATGAGCTCGGGCGCCAGGCGCCGCGCGCGGACGTGCGCCTGCTGGACGCGCTGGCGGATTCCCGCCCGTGGTTCCGCGCCCTGTATGTCTGGCCCTATTGGTGGATGCTGCGGTACGCGCCAGGTCTGTGGCGCCGGCTGTTTTCGTCGCGCCTGCGTCGCCGCACGAGGCACACGGCGCCGGCATGGACGTTCCGTCATGGCTGTCCGCGCGTGTTCGAGACCATTTCCACCTTCCAGCCGGACGTCATCGTGGCCGCGGAAGTCGGGGCCTGCGAGATGGCCGTGATCGCCCGGCGGAGCGGACTCACGCCCGCGCCGATCGTGTGCCTCGTCACCGACCACCAGGCAGAGCCCGCGTGGGTGCATCCGGAAGTGACGGCATTCGCGGTGCCGACCCAAAAGGTGGCACGGCAGCTCTGTGGCTGGGGCGCGTCACGGCAGCAGATCACCACCTGCGGGATTCCGACAGCCGCCCGCTTCGCGGATGCGGCGGCCGACGGAGACGTGCGTGCCCGCTTCGGATTGTCCGACGGGCGTCCGCTCGTCCTGCTGATGGGCGGCGGGATGGGTCCGACGCGGATGGATCGGATCGCGGCCGAGCTGTGCGCGACCGGCGCAGAGATGCATGTCGTCGCCGTGACCGGCCACGACCGGCGCGCACGGCGCCGGCTTGCCCGCGTCTCGGGCCACGGTCGCGCCTCGATCCACGTGGAAGGGTGGATCGACGACATCGCCTCGCTGATGCGCAGCGCCGACCTGCTCGTGACGAAGCCGGGCGGTGTCACGTCCGCCGAAGCGGCTCTCTGCGGCGTTCCCTGTGTGTTGTTCGATCCGATCCCCGGGCCGGAAGAGCGGAATGCCGCGCACCTGGCAGACCAGGGCGCCGCCCTCCTCGTCTCAGGAGCCCCCGCGACCGCCGCCGCGGTGACGGCCCTCCTCGGTGATGCCCCCCGGCGCGCGGCAATGGCCGCTCGCGCGCGTGAGCTTGCGACGCCGGCTGCCACGCAGGACGTCGCGGCACTGACGCTGCGGGCGTGCCGTGAGGCGCACGACGACGAAGGTCGTCCTGTGCTCATCCTGGCGATCCGCAATGGTGCGGGTCACTTGAGGGTCGCCGAAGCGATCGCCCAGGCCATCGAGGTCGAGGCGCCTGCCGCGCGGGTCCGCATCGTCGACGTCGCCGACCACATGACGCCGCTGACCCGTGCCACGCACGTGACCATTTACCTGTGGCTCGTGCGGTATGCGCCCTGGCTCTGGGCACGCATCGACCGGTACCAGAAGCGGCAGTCGCAGACGAGCCCTGCGTGGTATTACCGGCGCGGCTGCCGGTCCCTGTTCGATCTGGTGCGTGGCGTCCGCCCGCGCGCCCTGGTCGCCACGGAAGTGGGCTGCTGCGAAGTCGCGGCGCTCGTGAAGCGCGATCTCCTGCCCGCGTGTCCGCTCGTGGCCGTCAACGGGGAGTACGACGCAGATCGGGCCTGGATCCAACCGGAGGTGGACGCCTACTCGGTCGCCACCGACGATGTCGCCGACGAGTTGTGCGCGCTCGGCGCGGAGCGATCGCGCGTGCACGCCTGGGGCGTGCCGATTTCGCCGGAGTTCGAGCTGGCGCCGTCGCCGTGTTCGGATCGCGAACATGCGCGGAGGCGGCTTGGACTCGATCCGCGTCTCCCGATGATCCTCGTCGGGGGAGGCAGCGAGGGGCTGGGGCGTCCCGACCTGATTGTCGGAGGTCTGCTGAATGCGGGGTCGTCGCAGATTGCCGTGCTGACGGGCCGCAATCGCGAACTGAAGCGCCGTTGCGACGCGCTGGCGCGCGCGCACGGACCCGGCCGACTCCGCGTGGTCGACTGGACACCCGCCATCGCCGACTGGATGCGCGCGGCGGACCTCTTCGTCACGAAACCCGGCCACACGTTTGACGAGGCGCTGTCGAGCGGCCTCCCGCTCGTCTCCCTGCCGCCCCCGCCCGGATCCGAATGGGTGCAGTACCGGCTGCTCGACACGTGGAATGTGGGCCGTGCGGTCCGTACCCGCGACGAACTGGTGAAGGTCGTCACGCGGCTCATGTCGCAGCCTGACGAGCTGACCGCCATGCGACAGTCGGCGCGCACACGCAGCCGGCCGGGCGCGGCGCCGGCCGTCGCGCGCTGGGTGCGTGCCGCCCTGGCGCGTCCGCAGGTCGTTGACGCGGGGTTGGTGTCATGACCGGGCACCACGAAGGCCTCCTCGCGCTCTCGGTGGTCGGCAGCGCCACGATCGCTGCGGGGTACTGGGCGTCGTACGGCGTACGCAGCCAGTGGCTCGGCCCGACCGACTGGCGGGGCCGGACGGATGGCGAGGCGCTTGCGCTGACGTTCGACGACGGGCCTGCGGACGACACCGAGCGGATACTCGACACGCTGAAGCGATTGAACATCCGCGCGGCGTTCTTCATGCTGGGCCGACAGGTCGAGCGATATCCGCACATCGCCCGGCACGTCGTCGACGCCGGCCACGAAGTCGGGAACCATTCGTACTCGCACCCGCTCTACCTGTATTGCGGAACCGATCGCATTCGCCGCGAGCTTCAGCGCACCCAGGCGGTCATCGAGGACGTCACCGGAGTCAGGCCCGTCTGGTCACGGCCGCCGTGCGGCGTCCGCTCGCCCGCCTATTTCGCCGCGGCGACGGAGCTCGGCCTGCGGACGGTGCAGTGGTCGGTGGCCGGGTATGACTGGAAGCCACGGTCGGCGCCCGCGATCGCGCACGCAGTCGCACGCGGTATGGCTCCGGGCGCCATCGTGCTGCTCCATGACGGCGACAGCGCCGGACAGCGGGACCGACGCGAGACCGTCGCGGCGCTCCCGGCGATCGTCAGCGACGCGACATCCCGCGGCTTGTCGTTCGCCCCCCTCTCCACTCTCCTGGGGACATCCTGATGCATTCACCGGCGCTTCGAGGCGGGTTGGCCGTGTTTCTCGATTTCGATGGAACCATCTCCACCTCCGACGTGGTCGACGCGATGCTCGAGACGTACGCGGATCCCGCCTGGGCATCGGTCGAGGCCGAGTGGCGGGCCGGCCGCATCGGATCGCGCGCATGCCTCGATCGGCAGATTGCGCTCGTCAGGGCGTCGACCGACGACATGGACGCCTTGATCGACTCGATCGCGATCGACGACGGGTTCGTGGCGCTGCTGGAGGCGTGCGATCGCGCCGGCGCGCCGGTGCACATCGTGAGCGACGGCTTCGACTACTGCATCCGGCGCATCCTCGCCCGCGCGGCGCCGCGCCACGAGCGGCTCGTTCGGGGGCTGACCATCTCCGCGAGCCATCTGGAGCCTGAACGTGAGCTCCGGTGGCGCACGGCGTTTCCGTTTCCCGCCGTGACGTGCGAGCACGGCTGCGCCACCTGCAAGCCGGCGATGATGCGCGCCATCGCGCCCGCCGGGGCGCATACCGTCTTCGTGGGGGACGGATTGTCGGACCGCTACGCGGCGGCCCACGCCACGACCGTCTTCGCCAAGGCGTCGCTCGCGGAGTACTGCGCGGATCGCGCCATCGCTCATACCCGGTTCGACACTCTGGGCGACATCGCGGCCTGCATCGATCGAGACATTCGCATTCGCGCCTGAGCGCGGGGGAACATGACGACAAACCCGACAGACCTGCTGCAGATGACCCGTATAACGGACGAGCGCGAGCTGCTCGACATGGAGCGGAAGTACTGCTCCTGGGGCGACACCGTGCACTATCTCGAGCCTCCGAAGTTCTTCGCTCGCGCCGAGGGCCACTACCTGTTCGACAGGGCCGGGGTTCCGTACCTGGACCTGCAGATGTGGTACTCGGCGGCAAGTCTTGGCTACGGCAACCAGCGCCTCGAGACCGCGCTGACCGATCAACTCCACAAGCTGCCGCAGCTGGCCTCCCAGTATCTGCATCCTGAAAAAGTCCAGCTCGCCGCGGCAATCGCGCGGCTGAACGAGTCGAAGTTCGGCCTCGAAGGGCGGGTCCATTTCAATGTGGGCGGCTCCCAGGCGGTCGAGGACGCGCTGAAGATCGTACGCAACGCGACAGGAAAAAATCTGGTGTTCGCGTTCATGGGGGGCTACCACGGCCGGACGCTCGGCGCCTCGGCGATCACGTCCAGTTACCGGTACCGGCGGCGCTATGGCCACTTTTCCGATCGGGCGCATTTCGTGCCGTTCCCGTATTGCTTCCGCTGCCCCTATGACAAGAAGCGCGAAGATTGCGGCCTCTACTGTGTGAAGCAGTTCGAGAAGAATTTCGAGACCGAGTACAACTCGTTCTGGGACGCCAAGGCCGGAGAGCCGGAGTTCTCCGCCTTTTTCATGGAGGCCATCCAGGGCACGGGCGGTTACGTCATCCCGCCGCCCGAGTACTTCCCCGCGCTCAAGAAGGTGCTCGACGAGCGGGGGATCCTGCTGGTGGACGACGAGATCCAGATGGGATTCTACAGGGCCGGAAAGTTCTGGGCCGTCGAGAACTTCAACGTCGAGCCTGACATCATCGTGTTCGGCAAGGCGCTGACGAACGGCCTGAACCCCTTGTCGGGAATCTGGGCGCGGGAGGAACTGATCAACCCGGGTGTCTTTCCCCCTGGCTCGACGCACTCCACGTTTTCGTCGAACACGCTCGGCACCGCGGTCGGCCTCGAAGCCATCCGCATCATGCTCGAGACCGATTACGAAGACCTGGTCCAGCGGAAGGGCGCGTATTTTCTCGCGCAGCTCAAACAGCTGCACAAGAAGTTCCCCATGGTGATCGGCGATACGGACGGCATGGGACTGGCGCTGCGGATGGAGATCTGCCAGCGCGACGGCTACACCCCGGACCGCGAGCTGACCGACAAGATGTTTGCCGAGGGGATGAAAGGCGATCTCGACGCGCCCGCAGGCCGCATGGGCCTCGTGTTGGACGTGGGAGGCTATTACAAGAACGTGTTCACGCTGGCCCCTGCGTTCACGATGACCGAGGCAGATATCGACCTAGCGGTGGAGTTGCTGGAACAGCTGATCCGCCGCTGCGCTCCGGACCGGGTGTGATGCTCTCACGCCTCGTCGACAGGATTGAAGGAGCCGCGCTGCGGACGGCACCGTCCGCAGCCGCGCGCCTGATGGGCGCTCTCCCGTCCGGCGCCCTCCCGGCCCTGCAGCGGGCGCGGTTCCGCCGGACGCTTCGGCTCGCGTCCGAGCGCGCGCCCTTCTACCGGGACCAGTTCCGCCGCCGCGGCATCCGCGTGGACACGATCGAGCATCCCTCCCAGCTGGGAGACTTCTTCACCACGGGTGACGATCTGCGCACCAACCCGGCCAGCGCGTTCCTCACCGGCCGACCGGACACCGCGTTCGAGACGACGGGGACGACCTCGGCGATTCCCAAGCGGGTGTTCTTCTCTCACGGTGAGCTGGACGCCATGGGCACCGCGAGCGCGGCCGCACTGCACCTCCTCGGCGTACGGGAGAACGACACCGTGCTGAGCGCGTTCGACTGCTCGTTCTGGGTGTCCCCGGCGGTGGCGCGCTCAGCGCTCCAATATCTCGGATGCTTTCACGTCGAAGCCGGAAAGATCGATCCGCAGGAGTGCTATCTGCATGCCGTGCATTACCGCCCGTCCATCATTTTCGGCGAGCCGTCCTGGCTCGTGCGATTCGCGCAGGTCGCCCGGGCCAGCGGAACCTGGCCTGTCAAACTCCTCCTCGGCGGCGGCGAGAACATGGCGGAGACCGCCCGAGCGGAGGTCGAGCGTGTCTGGCAGGCGCCGCTGTATCTGAACTACGGGCAGACGGAGGCGTTCGGATCGCTCGGCCTGGAGTGTCGCGAGCGCGCCGGATATCACCGGAACGATCTCCATTTCCTGTTCGAGGTCGACGGTGCGGACGCGGATGGCTGGGGCGAGCTGACGTATACGACGCTGACGCGCGACGTGATGCCGCTCATTCGGTACCGGGCCAGTGACATCACCCGCCTCGTGAACGAGCCGTGCGCGTGCGGTCTCTTTGCCGGGAGACTCGCCAGGATCCGGGCGCGGGCGGACGAAATGGTTGTCTGCGGCATGGGCAATGTCGGCCCGTGGGTATTCGATGAGCTGCTTCGCGGAGTGATCGGCCCTGCGGATGAGTGGCAGGCCGTCGTCGGCAGCGACGGGCAGCTCGATGCCATCGAATTGAGCCTCGAGACTGACGGCTCGCGCGCGGTTGACGGCCTGGTTCGCGACAACCTCCGGGAGCGCTTTCCGGACTTCTGGAAAAACCTCCAAATGGAGCTGTACAGCCTGCGCATTTCGCCGGTTCCCCCAGGCTCCCTGCGCCATGGCCGCAAGCTGCGCCGGATTGTCGATCGCAGAGATCAGGTGAAGGCCACGGCTCCGGGATAGCACCTCTCGATCCTTGACCGGCAACGGACCTCGGCGGAGCTCAAGACCTGCCAGCGTCGTAACGAACGGTGCCGAGCGCGCAGCTGGTTGCGCATCTCGGGCGGCCGACCGTTCACCACGGGCCGCAGGGCGCTATTTCGCCGCCGCGATGTGAGGCCCGGCGACTCTGCGAACGGACATGTCCCGCACCGCTGACGCGGCGCCGGACAGGTGCGCCAGATAGAGGCGCCGTGTGCTCCGGTCCAGTCCAAAGGTGGCGACGACCGCGAGATAGACGGCACCGACCAGAGATGCACCGAGCGCGATCCGGCCCAGCGACGGCGTTGCGAACGTGAGGCGAATGAATATGCACAGGGCGGCGGCCGGAACGCCGCCAATCAGCGCGGGCAGGAGTGTCTCTCGCGCATAACGCCAGAGCGGCAGCCCGACACTGCGGGCCGCCGTTGGCGTCATCACCAGGAGGTGTCCAACGGCAATCGGGATCGCGGTGCCCGCCGCCACTCCCAGCGCGCCAAAGCGCCGCACGAGAATGAGGCTCAGCGCCAGATTGGCAGCCGCTTCGACGATCCAGATCGCGGTGACGGTCCGGTGTCGGCCTGTTGCCAGAAGGATGCTCTGCTGGGTCGCGTGTCCGACCATGACGATTCCGACGATCGAGAGCACCACGAATGCCGGCACGCTCCCGCCGAACCCGGGGCCCATCCACCGGCTGATCAAGGGTCCGATGAACCCGACCAGGCAGATCGTCACACCGACGACGAGCACCACGGCGAGCCGCGTACCCTCGATGAGGACATTCCGAAGCCGGTCGACCCTGCCCCCCGTACCAAAGCCAACCGCCACCGTGTAGAGCATGCCGCTGAACTGGTCGCACACACGCCGCTGGTACTCGGAGAGGCGGACGGCGACCGCATAGACCGCCACGGCGCTCGTGCCGAGAAAAGCGCCGACCACCACGTTGTCGAGATTGAAAGTCACCTGCGACGCCATGTCGATGATGAACAGGTAGACGCTGAAGCTCGTCACCTCGCGCCACTGGTCCCGGCTGAAGTGCCTGACACGCAGCGAGAGCGCCGGAAACACGCGGTGTGCGCTCCATGCATATCCGATGTAGCCGGTCAGGCTTGCGGCAGTGGTCACCGCCACGAGCATGACGAGCCCTCCGCCTGCGGCGAGGACCACATACGTGAGGAGCGCATTGACGATCACCATCACGAGCGCAATCGAGTTGTTCAGCACGAAACCGTGCCGCGCATTCGTCACGGCGCCGAAGACGGTCATCGGAAAACCGACGGCAATCCGGAACCCCATGAGCGCCAGGACGATCCGCGCCGTCGAGACCTCCGCCGAAGTGAGGTTCGGAAAGTGCGGCACCACCAGGAGCACCAGGCCACCGGTGACGAGACAGGCCGCCAGACCGATGACGGCGTAAATGCACACGAACGTGCTCGCGATTTCGTTCACGCGACGCACGTCGCCGCGCGTGTAGGCGGCGACGATGTGCCGCACGAGTCCGTTGCCGTAGCCCAGATCGAGCAGCGAGAAATACGAGGTGAGCGATGCGACCAGCATCCAGAGGCCGTACTGCGGTTTGCCGAGGTGGCGAACGGTGAACGGCATCAGGAAGATGCCCGTTCCGATACTTGCCGTCAGAAGGGCGTATTTCGTGACCGTGCCGGCGACCAGCGTTCGGGTCACCCCGCGGTCGACGCGCCGCGCGCGGACAGGATCGGCCGCCTCCTCCGCGGGGGTCACGACTGCGCCTGGGCGGAGTGCGGGTCCGGTGAGGGAGGCCCTGTGAGATCCTCCAGCGCCCGAGTCCACAGATAGCTCACCAGATAACGGACTCGGCACTCGGCGGTGAAGGTCTCCGGCGCGCGTCCACCGACATACGCCCGCACGCACTTGACGATCTCGTCGCCCAGTTCCTTGTAAACATAGGCGGGCGTGCCGAAGAGGCAGTGTCGGGTCACCGGCTCCGTCAGGTGACCGTCGGCGGCGATGATTTGCTTGAATCGCATCCGCGCATGATTTGCCCCGGTTACGGCGTGCCAGCGTCGGTGATAGGCCTTGGTCAGTCGCTCGGGTTGAACGACCGCGGTCGCCACGACGCCATCGGCATAGATGCCGACCTTGCCGGCCCGCCAGAGCCGCAGGTTGAACTCCCGATCCTCGTCCCGGTAAAAAGCTGGAGAGAATCCCCCGACGTCCCGAAGAACGTCCGACCGACAGATGAAGTTTGCGCCCACGAGGCATCCGGAGGCATTCGTGGCGCTGAGCGGCCGGCCGGCGCCCCGCCCGTGTTGCAGCGCCAGCGGGCCATAGTTCGCGGGCGTCAGCCAGTGCGGCGGACGTTCGGGCCACCGCGGTTCGATCCGTCCCCCGACACAATCCACTTCGGGGTGCGCGCTCATCGTCCCGGTGATGCTCGGAAGCCAGTCAGCGGCCGGGAGCAGATCATCATCGAGGAATGCGATCAGGTCCCCGGCGGCGTGCTGTACGCCGGTATTACGCGCGTTCGAGGCGCCGCGACGAGGTTCGTAGAAGTACCGGATGACGGGGTGCGCATGCGCCGCGACTGTGGCCGCCGTTGCGTCAGTCGAAGCATTGTCGACGACCAGGATCTCGTACTTGATCCCATGCACCTGCTGCGCGAGCAGAGCGTCGAGCAGGGCAGGAAGAAGTTCGGCGCGGTTGTAGGTCGGGATGACGACTGAGACCTCGGGGCGAGGCGTTCGTCCGGCGGCAGCATTTAGCGGCAACGAATTCGTCATGTTGGTGCTGTCGGCCAATCTCGTCTTGCACTCGACCGTCGCGTTGTGGCTTCCTGCAACTTGAGCGCCACGCATCGCTTTTTCGCGTCATCAGGTCGAGCTGCCATCGATCCACGGATGTTCGAAGGATTTCGTTCGCCGACACCCTCTAACCAATGGGGGAGCCCCAGACGTCGTCGTCTCTCTCGGAGCGGGCTGGAAGCCAACGAAGGAACGCCGGCTCAGGCACACTCGAGCTCCTGTTGCCGGCGCTGATTGGTAGGATGGTGGCGGTGCTGAGGGTCCAGTGAACGCACAGGCCATACGCGCGGACGACGGGCCAGCTGAGCAGTGGCCAGCGCGGCGCGCGACTGAGGAAGCGGTGGGCGCCGCCGTACTGAGCGCAATGCTGTATACCGTTCTGGCGTGGTCGGAGCGCGAGCTCGCGACACACGCGCACCGGCGACTGGCGCTGTTGATGTACGTCGCGACGTTGTCGGGTCTGTTCGCTGTTTATGCCCGCGTGGTGCACTCCGCCGCCCGGTGGCGCGCACCCGTCGCAATCACCGTCGTTATTGCGGCGCCAGTACTCTTTGCAATCGGGTGGTGGCTCACTCCGCCTGCGCTATCCATCGACGTGTATAGCTATCTGGCTGACGGATATCTGTGGCGCCACGGAATGAACCCGTATCTGCACGGGGTCCGCGAGCTTCGCGGGACCGCCGAGGGGGCGGCGCTTGCCGCCTGCGGGTGGAGGCCGGTCCACGGTATTTCTCCCTATGGACCGCTCTGGACGCTCGTGGAGGTGGGAGCTGGTCGTGCGGGAATGAGCGTCCCGAACGCGGTGCTCGTCCTCAAGGCGGTCGTCGTGCTGGCGGGCGCCCTGGCCGCGGCTGCCATCCATGCGGCACGTCCGAACGCCGTAAACGTGAGTCGCCTGCGGTCGATGCTTCTCTTTGCCTGGAATCCGACCATCATCACCGAATTCGCCGGCGAGGGTCACAACGACACGGTGATGGTTCTCGCGGTGATCGTGGGATTGTGCTGGATTATACGCCGCCGGACCGTGGCGGGGTCGCTCGCCCTGGCTGCGGGTGTACTGGCCAAATACCTGCCGCTCCTATTCGCGTTTCCGGCCCTCGTGTATATGTGGCGAACGCGAGACAGCAGCGTCCGATTCTGGAGCGCTCTAGCCGCGTCCGTCGCCCTGTGCGCGGCACTGGCGACCCTTCTGTATGCGCCGTTCTGGACAGGGCGGGGCACACTTGACGGCGTCCGGGCGGCCAGTCACACCGCCTTCGGGCCAGGCACGTCCGGCGTGCTGGCGGGGGGGCTCTCGCAGGTGTTTCCGCGCGATGCTTCCGCCATCCTCGGAGGGATCAGCACGGCCGTCGTATTCGCATTCGTGATCGTGGCAGGTCTGCAGGTGCGCGATTCCGAGACTCTGGTGCGGGCGTTCGCGACGATTGCGCTGGCTTATGTGCTGATCGCCGCGCCGAGATTCTGGCCCTGGTATGTCGCCTTGCCGACCGCGCTTCTCGCGCTGACTCCGGACCGTCGCTCGATACTGTTTATACTGGTACTCACGTTCTGCGCCAAGCTGATTGCTCCGCTCGATATCCTTCGTGTGTCCGAGGCCATCAGCTGGACCACCCAGTCCCTTGTGATGACGGTCGTCGGAGTGTGGATTCCGCTGCTGGTCTGGGCGGGGATGTCTCTCCGCACTCGCGCTGACGCGGCGCGCTGAGGCACCGGCCCGTTTCCGTCCGATGGGGTGCCTCGCCCCCCAATTCCCTGCATCGATGACAGTTGTGTGGCTCGCCAGGCGGATGGGCTATGCCGCCGGGGACGCGAGGCCATAGAATGGAGTCTTACCACCCAGCAACCGAATGGCCCGTCTGTCGCCTTTTCTCGTGCGCCATGTCCTTGGTGTCTTTGCGGTCGTCGCGCTGGCTTCCGCGCCAGTGATGACAAATGCGGCCCAGGCTGCGACTCTCGTCGTCCGCGTCGTCGACGCGCAGAGCTTGGCAGTACCTGGCGCCAGCTGTTCGTTGACCGCCGCGGGCGGTGCTGCCCCCATTGCACAGACGACGTCAGACAGCGGCGGGCATGCCGTGTTCGACGCCGTCCCGGCCGGTCGCTACACGCTGCGAGTCGAGCTGGACGGGTTCGAGCCTTTCGTTCGAACCGGCGTCATGCTGGACGCCCCGAGTCTTCCGGAGCTGGATGCCGTCCTCGCCCCAGCGGGCGTGGCTCAGGCCGTGTCGGTCGCCGCGCCGCCGTCATCGGACACGACGAGCCGGGCGGGATCGAGTCCGCCGGCTGGGGACCTTGCCCGGCGCATGTTGCAGCGGCTGCCGCTCGCGGTGGCCTCCTTCCGGGACGCGCTGCCGCTGGTCCCGGGTGTGCTGCGCTCCACGACGGGGGAGCTTGCCTTCAACGGGGGCCCGGAAGCGCAGAGTGGATTGCGCGTCAACGGCATGAACGCCGTCGACCCGGCCACGGGAGCCTTCCGTCTGAGCGTCCCAGTCGACGCGGTGGAAGGCGTGCAGGTCTTCCTGCACCCCTACACCGCCGAGTACGGTCAATTCACCGGCGGGATTACGCGCGTGGACACGCGTCCCGGCAGCGATCGGTGGCGCTTCGAATTGAACGATTTTTTTCCCGATTTCCGGTTTGTCGACGGACGGGTGCGCGGCATTGCCGAGGACGCGCCACACATGAACCTGAGTGGGCCGCTGTTCGGGAAGCGCCTGCTGCTGTCCCAATCCGCGGCGTACACGATCGCCAACCGCCCCGTGCGTGGGCTCGATTTCCCCGTCAACGAAACGCGCACGCAGTCCCAGAATTACTTCACGCAGCTCGACTTCACCGTGCGTCCGGGCCATTCCCAGATGGTGACGCTGGGATATGCGCCGGAGCGCCGGGACTTCATCGGTCTGGATGTGTTCCGCCCGCAGCCCACGACGCCGAGCGCCCGCCAGCGTGATCTCGTGCTCACTGCACGCGACAACTCCGTCGTCGGGAGCGGTCTCCTGACGTCCTCGGCTTCGGTGAGTCGCTTCGACACGAATGTCCTGGGCCGCGGCACGGAGGAACTGACGCTCGCGCCCACTGGAGAATCGGGTAACTACTTTGCGACCCAGGCCCGCCGCTCCATGCGCACCGAGCTGCTGGAGGTATATACCCTGCCGACGCAGCACTGGCTCGGGTCGCACGACGTCCGGCTCGGGGTGGATGTGAACGATGTCAGCAGCCGCCTCAATTACCGCGCCCGTCCGGTCAACATCGTTCGCGGCGACGGGACATTGGCCGAACGGGTCGAGTTCGATCCGGCCGCGACGATTCGTGCGCGCAACCGCGAGTACATCGGCTTCGCGCAGGATCGCTGGACGCTCGGTGATCGGGTCGCGCTCGATGCCGGCATCCGGTACGAGGACCAGCGCATCGCTGACGCCACCCTGATTGCCCCGCGGGCAGGGTTCGCGTGGGCTCCCGCCGCTGACGGGCGGACAGTGATTCGCGGCGGCGTCGGGGTCTTCTTCGACAAGGTCCCGCTGAACATCCGCAGCTTCGCGCAATATCCCTCGCGAACGGTGACCCGTTTTGCGTCGGACGGTTTCACCATCCTCGATCGCCGGCGGTACACGAACCTGCTGGTGGATGCGGTCGGGCCTGCCGTGTCAGCTTCTGAGCTTGCAACCGATCAGACGGAGTTCGTGCCGGGCAACGTCACGTGGAACCTGCAGGTCGATCACATCGTAAGACCCGGCCTGGCATTCCGAGCGAACCTCGTCAACAGCCATACGGACGATCTGTATATCGTCGAACCCCGGAGCGGCGCGCCGGGGACGGGCACGATCGCGCTCAGTTCGGTCGGACGCTCGTCTTACCGTGCGGAAGAGCTTGCGGTGCGTTTCGGCCGGGCTGACCGCCTGCTGAACGTCTCCTACACACATTCCCGCGCGCGCGGGGACCTCAATGGCTTCAGCGACGCTTTTGGAGATTTTGCGACGCCCATCGTTCGCAGCAACGAGTACTCACAACTCCCGACCGACGCCCCGCATCGCCTCCTCGCCTGGGGCTCGGTCGCGCTGCCCCGCCGGTTCTCGCTCGCACCGATCTTCGAGGTCCGCACCGGCTTCCCTTACCAGGTGCGTGATGCGGCGCAGGATTTCGTTGGTCTGCGCAACTCGGACGCCACACGGTTCCCGCGGTTCGTGGCCCTGGATCTCGAAGGTGCCAAGGAGCTCCAGGTCACGAAAAAGTACGCGGTCCGGCTTTCCCTCCGGGCGTTCAACCTGACCAACCACTTCAATCCGCGCGACGTCCACGCGAACACGGGCGATCCGTTGTTCGGCCGATTCGTGGCGTCCTACCGCCGTTATTTCACGGGCGGTTTCGATATTCTTTTCTGACAGACTGACTTCCCTACGGCCGGAAATCCACGCCAGCACGCGACGGCTTGTGTGGCGTCAGAAGGATTGCCGGCTCCGAGCCTCTCTAACACGGGCAACCTCCTGAGCCCGCACTCCGTGCCTGTTTCGTCGCGCCCCGCGTCGACGCCTCGAGTGTGCCGTCGCTCGACGGTGTGGTCGACTGGCGACCGGGCGGCTGCTCATGGCAGATTCATCTGGCGCGTGCCACCATGCCCACAAACGCTGGTACGGCGTCATCGCCGTTCATAGCAGGGAACGTAACGAGGTACAGACATGAAGAAGCATCCACTTGCACTGCCGGCCGTACTACTGTGGCTCGCGGGTGTTTCGCACACCAGCGCCCAGCCTGCCGCGTCCAAACCCAAGGACTCGCCGAACCTGCAGGCCCTGCTCAGGAAGCTGCCCGGGCCGGTTCGGGCCACCGTCGAGGCCGAGGCCAGGAACGCGACCATCAAGAGCATTTCCACAGAGAAAGCACACGGAAAGACCGTGTATGAGCTCGAGTCGCTCGTCAACGGCCGCACCCGCGACCTGATGATCGATTCGACCGGGAAGGTGTACGTCGTCGAAGAGCAGCTCGATCTGGACAAGGCACCGGCGCCCGTGCGGGCAGCGCTCGAAGCGCAAGGGACGGTTGGAACGCTGGAATCGGTCATGGAGAACGGCAGGACTCACTACGAAGGGCAGGTCCGCACCAGGAGCGGCAAGAAGGTTGCGCTGACGCTCGAGGCCGACGGGACGCCCATCAAGAAGTAGAGACCGGGCGCACTCACACTTCCGTGGACGAGGAGCGGGTCGCGTAGGTCCGGCTCTCGGCGAAGTGCTCACGAGCCCGGGTGAGGATGTAACACCTGGAGGGGACTTCGGACGGGATGGTCGCCCGCTCGAAGGATCTCGCACTCCCAGGCACTCTAACGGGACGACCACCAGTGGTTCGGGGCTGTTGCGCCGGGACGAGGCCGGGCGCCCGGGTGATCGTGCGTGTGCGCCAGGCGCACGCGAGGCGTAAGATCGAACTCACGCAGATGGGTTACGCGGTCACCGGGTTCTTCGCGGTGCAACGGGACTCCGCGCTGCGCGTGGTCAACGTGGACTGCGTGATTTTGCGGGAGGAGGAGGTCGAGCGGCTGCGGGCGCCCGGACGTCACGCGCCAGGGCAGGCGGACCGTCCGTAGCGGTCAGCCGGGATCCGCCCGACGTGACCGTGCCTGACGTGGGTTCCCGTACTCGAGCGTCTGTTAATCTCCCATACACCTTCCAGAGGCTATGATTGTGCGTTCGGCGGAGCTGAAAGCTCCGCCCAACATACTGACGCTGGCGAGATCCGGCCGAGATAACGCTCGGACCTGCACGGCGTCGGGCTTTGTCACGTATCACTGTGGGTCTCGTGACTTCTGAATGAGATGAGGACCGTATGACCAGACACCCGCTCATCGTCGTGGCTCTTTCCTTCGCGGCGAGCATCGCCGCGCCGGTCGTCGGTCATGCGCAAACGTTCAAGGTCGAGAAGTTCGACATCAAAGGCGATGGGGGCACGGACTACGTCGCCGTCGAACCCGCCACGGGCCGGGTGTTCGTCTCACGCAGCACCCACATGATGGTCGTCGACGGGGCCACGGGCAAGGTGCTCGGCGATATCCTCAACACACCCGGCGTGCATGGTGCCGCGTTCGCGACGAAGGCCGGTCACGGCTTCACCACGAACGGCGGCGATCAGACGGTCACCATGTTCGATCTGAAGACCCTGGCCGTGCTGAGGCAGATCAAGGTGGGGCCGGGCCTCGACGGCATCATGTTCGACGAGGCGGACAACAAGATCATCCTGACGAACCACAGCCGTCCCGTGGGGACGCTCACCGCCATCGATCCGGCGACCGGCGACATCGTCGCCACGGTGGAGCTCGAAGACACCGCGCCGGAAGGCGCGGCCGCCGATGGCAAAGGGCGCATCTTCGTGAACAACGAGGGCAAGAACACGATCCAGGTGATCGACGTGAAGACCTGGAAGGCGACGGCGTCCTGGCCGGTGGCCCCGTGCGACGGGCCGACCGGCATCGCCTACGACGCGGTCACGAACCGCATCTTCTCAGGATGCTCCAAGACGTCGGTTGTGGTCGATGCGAGCACCGGCAAGGTCGTGGCGTCGATCGCGAACGGCACGCGCGTCGACGCCCTGGGGTGGGATCCTTCGAGGAAGCTGATTTACATTCCGAACGGCGGCGAAGGGACGGTCACGGTCGTCCACCAGGATTCGGCCGACAAGTATACGGTCGTCGCGACCGTGGCGACGTTCGCTGGCGCGAAGACCATCGCCGTGGATCCGTCGACACACAACGTCTATCTGTTCCAGCCGGAGCGCGGGCCCGTTCCGGCCCCCGCGGCGGACGCACCGCCGCCGGCACAGCCCGCCGGGCGTGGACGTGGTCCTCAGGGGCCGATCGTCGCGTCCTGGTTCATCGTCATCAAGTCGTGATCGCTACGGCTTCTTGACCACCTCGCTGCCACTGACCGGGATGCCGCAGACCGTTCCGGCATAGGACACTTTGATTCCGCCGCCGGTCTCTTCTGTCGCCTTCCCGTTCGGAAACGAGAACGGGCAGTTCGTCCCGCCCTGGCCCACGAGCCCCTGCGCGCTCCACTCCAGGGTCGCACCGGTAACCTTGCCGGTCCCGGCACCGGCCACCTGAATCGTGCTGGCGCAGGTGGCCGAGAACGTCACGTTCGCGGTCGTGGCGCTGGTCGGCGTCACCGTGTAATGGACGTTCCCGCACCCGGTCGCCGGGATCGTCGCGCTCGTCGAGGCCCAGGTGCCCGCGAACGCGTCGAGCGATGCCGCGGACGCGCTCGGGGATGCCGGGTTCTTGCTGGTCAGCTTGTCTATGGCGTCGCAGCCCGCCGCCATCAGCAAGGCCGACGCGGTCACGGCAACCGAAAGGTTCTTCCACATATCCCCCATATCGGCTCGACTCCCGGGGCGCTGCAGCCGGCGGGATGTGGACGACAGGTCGATGTGATACACAATCCCTTGCAGGTCGCCCCGTATCTTGGCGCCTTGCCACCTTTCGAAGGAGTTTCCCGTGCAGCTCGAAGGCGTCTACTCCGTGCTCCCCACGCCGTTCCACCCCAACGGGGACGTTGACGAGTCGAGCCTGAGGCGCGTCGTCGACGTGTTCATCGCGGCTGGCGTGAACGGGGTGACGGCGCTCGGCGTCACGGGCGAAGCCGCGCGCCTGGACGACGACGAACGGCGCAGGGTGCTGGACGTTGTCGTCGCGCAGGTCAACGGACGGATTGGGGTGGTCGCGGGGACAACCGCAGAAGGCACGCGCACCTGCATCGGCTACAGCCGACAGGCGCATGCGTCCGGCGCCACGGCCGTGATGGTGAGCCCCCCCCGCTTGCCGAAGCTCAATTCGGATGCTGTCCTTCGCCACTACACGGCGCTGGCGAGTGCCGTGGAGATCGACATCGTCATCCAGGACTATCCGCCCGCCTGCGGTTTTGCCATGGAGCCGGCGCTGCTGGCGCGCATCGCCCGTGAGATCCCGCGCGCCCGCACCATCAAGCTGGAGGATCCCCCCACTCCGTTCAAGACCTCACGCATCATCGAGTCGTGCGGTGAGACTCCGGTCAGGATTTTTGGCGGGCTCGGCGGCGTCTTCCTGCTGGAGGAGCTCCTTGCCGGCGCCACGGGCGCCATGACCGGCTTTGCCTTTCCCGAGATCCTGGTCGCGGTGGTCTCGCATTTTCGTGCGGGACGCATCGCCCAGGCCGCGGAGATCTTCTACCGGGCCGTCCCGTTGATGCGCTTCGAGTTCCAAGAAGGCATCGGCACCGCGATACGGAAGGAGATCCTCCGGCGCCGCGGGGCGCTCGCACACGCCGCCATGCGGGCTCCCGCCGGCGCGCTGGATCAGACGACCCGCGAGGCGCTCGACAGGGTCATGGAGTGGAGCGAGTCGCTGCTCGGCGCACACGCGCGCGACGTGGACGCGCCCAAACGTCCTGCGGCAGCCGGCAGTGCCGGCTGACGACCGAACGCGGGCGGGAAGGACGCATGGCCTGGTGCGGCGGCTGTCGTTGAAAACTGATCGCCGGCCGATGATCAGTGGAGAGCTGAGACATGGATCTTCATCTTCAGGGCAAAGTGGCGCTCGTGGCCGGTGCGAGCAAGGGACTGGGCTATGCCGTCGCGCGGGCGCTCGCGGCGGAAGGCGCCCACGTGTCGATGTCCTCCCGCAACGAGGCCGCCATCAGGGACGCCGGCGTGCGAATTGAGCGCGAGACGGGCGCGAAGGTGCTCGCGCTGCCGCTCGACGTCCGGTCGCCGGCGGGCATTCAGCAATGGGTGAAGACCACGGAGGACACGTTCGGCGGGATCGATGCCCTGATGACGAACTCCGGGGGGCCTCCCGCCGGTCTCGTGCTGTCGTTCGACGATGCGGCGTGGCAGGATGCGGCGGAACTCCTGCTGTTCAGCGCCCTGCGAATGGTGCGTGCTGCAGTGCCGTCGATGACCCGGCGCGGCGGCGGGGCGATCCTCATGTCCACGTCGTCGTCCGTCAAGGAGCCGATTCCGAACCTGGGGCTGTCGACCGTCCTGCGCGCATCCGTCGCGGCGCTCGCCAAGACGCTGGCGCTGGAGCTGGCCGGCTCGGGCATTCGCGTGAATCAGATCATTCCCGGCCGGATCGACACCGATCGCGTGCGGCACCTGGACGAGCTCAATGCGGCGAAGCAGGGGGTGTCCGTCGACGAATCGAAGAAGCGATCGATGGCCGCGATTCCGATGGGACGGTACGGCACCGGCGACGAGTTCGGCCGCGTCGGCGCCTTCCTGCTGTCCGAAGCCGCGGCGTATATGACGGGGGCTACCGTGCAGGTGGACGGCGGGGCGATTCATAGTGTGATGTAGCTGGCGCGCTCCCGGCTGGAAGCTGGAAGCCGGAAGCTGGTAGCTGGAAGCTGGAACCTGAACCATGTCCCTCCTCCGCAGAGCGCTCCTTGCCGGCTCGACCAACGCGTGGCTGCGC
This sequence comes from Acidobacteriota bacterium, assembly GCA_031361295.1. Classification (GTDB taxonomy): domain Bacteria; phylum Acidobacteriota; class Vicinamibacteria; order Vicinamibacterales; family 2-12-FULL-66-21; genus JALZOC01. The sequence goes on from JANMCN010000240.1 coordinate 43,684, forward strand.
GAACGCGCAATGCGGACGGCGTTCGTGCGCACGTCGGTCTCGCGTTTCATGCCCGGGGAGCAGATCGGGGACGCGATACGGGCCGCGACGGAGTTGAAACCGCAGGGGATTACGACGATCCTGACGCGCCTTGGAGAGAACCTCGAAAGCGCGGCCGAGTCCGAGGACGTCACGGCCCATTACCTCGACGTCCTGGACCGGATCGCGTCGGCAGGGCTCGACGCCCACATTTCCGTGAAGCCCACGCAACTGGGGCTCGATCTCGATCCGGCACTGTGCGAACGAAATCTGGCTCGACTCGTGGCTCGCGCCGAGGAGCGGGGGAATTTCGTCTGGATCGACATGGAGAGCTCCGGCTACGTCGACCGCACGCTCACACTGTTCCGGCAGATGCGCGCCCGGAGCCCGAGGGTGGGCATTGCCCTGCAGGCGTATTTGCACCGGACTGCGAAGGATGTCGAGTCGCTCGTCCCGCTCGGCGCGGCCATTCGCATCGTGAAAGGCGCCTATCTCGAACCGCCGGAGGTCGCCTTCCCGGACAAGGCGGACGTGGACCGCAATTTCGTCGCGTTGTGCACACGGCTGCTCGCCGCCGACGCGCGCAGGCCTGGCGCCCTCCTGCACATCGCCACCCACGACGCGGCGATTGCCGGCAGGCTGGCCGCGTATATTGCGCAAGAGGCGGTGCCGCCATCCGCTTACGAGTTCGCCATGTTGTACGGCATCCAGCGTGGCCAGCAGGCGCGGCTTGCTGCGGCGGGCACGCGGCTGCGCGTCCTGATCAGTTACGGTGAGTACTGGTTCCCGTGGTACATGCGCCGGCTCGCGGAGCGTCCCGCGAACGTCTGGTTCGTCGTACGGACCCTGTTCGGATAGAGTGCCCAGTCGACAGGAGAGCGAGTCATGAATACGAAACGAACGTTCGGCTCGGGGCTGGTTGCCGCCGTGTTCGCCGCCATCCTCGGTGGCGCGATCGCGCGCACGAGTGCGGATCAGGCGACCCCTCCCGCGGTGCAGGTGGACCAGGACGATCTGGGTGGAGTCGTGACCGGCCCCACGGGGCCGGAAGCCGGGGTCTGGGTCATCGCGGAAACGACCGAACTGCCGACGAAGTTCGTGAAAATCGTCGTGACCGACGACCGGGGGCGCTACCTCGTTCCAGACTTGCCGAAGGCCACCTACTCGGTGTGGGTCCGGGGCTACGGGCTCGTGGATTCGGCCAAGGTGACGACCGCGCCAGGGAAGATCCTCAATCTGACCGCGGTCACCGCGCCGAATCCAAGGGCCGCCGCGCAGTACTACCCGGCCGGGTACTGGTTTTCGCTGCTCTCGGTGCCCGACAAGAGCGAATTTCCCGGTACGGGGCCGACCGGCAACGGTATCTCTCCCGACATGAAGACCCAGGGAGAGTGGATCCGCCAGGTGAAGTCGGGCGCCTGCCTGTCGTGCCACCAGCTCGGAAGCAAGGGGACGCGCGAGCTGCTGCCCGCGCTTGGCCACTTCGAGTCCACGGTTGATGCCTGGCAGCGCCGCGTCCAGTCGGGACAGGCCGGGCCCGACATGCTGCGGGCGCTCAATCAGTTCGGCCCGAAGCGCGCGCTGGCCCTGTTCGCGGACTGGACGGATCGGATTGCCGCCGGGGAAGTGCCGCCCGCCCCTCCCCGGCCCCAGGGCCTCGAACGCAACGTCGTCATCACCGAGTGGGACTGGGCGCACGCGAAGGGCTATCTCCACGACGAGGTGTCGACCGATCGACGCAACCCGACGCTCAATCCGAATGGACTGATTTACGGGTCGCTCGAGCTCAGCGCCGATTACCTCCCGGTGCTCGATCCGGTGAACAACAGGATCACGCAGGTGGAGCTGACCGTAAGGGATCCCAGGACACAGCCGGCGGCGGCCGCGATGATGCTCCAGCCGTCCCCGTATTGGGATCGCGATGTGCTGTGGAACAGCAAGAACAACGTGCACAACCCGATGTTCGACGGCAAGGGGCGGCTCTGGATCACGTCGACCGTGCGTCCGCCCGAGAACCCCGACTATTGCAAGCAGGGCTCGAACCATCCGTCGGCGAAGCTGTTTCCCATCGAGCGTGCGAGCCGACATCTTGCCATGTACGATCCAAGAACAGGCAAGCTGACCCATATCAGCACGTGTTTCGGCACCCATCACCTGATGTTCGCGGAGGACGCAAAAAACACGCTCTGGACGAGCGGCGGCGGCCAGGTGGTCGGATGGTTGAACACGAAGATGTTCGAAGAAACCGGCGACGAAGAGAAGTCGCAGGGTTGGACGGCGCTCATTCTGGATACGAACGGGAACGGCAGGCGTGACGCCTATGTCGAACCGAACGAGCCCGTCGATCCCACGAAGGACAAGCGGTTCGGCGCGGCGTTCTATTCGGTCGCCCCGGCTCCCGACGGATCGATCTGGGGGTCGGTTCTTGGATATCCCGGCGCCGCCGTACGGCTCGTGCCCGGCGCGAACCCGCCCGAAACCGCCCTCGCGGAAGTGTACGAGCCGCCGTTCAACGATCCGGTCAACCCTGGATTCTCACCGCGCGGCATGGACATCGACCGCGACGGTGTCGTCTGGGCGGCGCTCGCGAGCGGACACATGGCGAGCTTCGATCGCCGGAAGTGCAAGGGACCGCTCAATGGCCCCAAAGCCACAGGTCAGCACTGCCCGGAGGGCTGGACGCTCTACCCCGAGCCGCTGCCGCAGATGAAGGGTGTGACGACGTCCGGCAGCGCCGAGGGGAGTTACTACACCTGGGTCGATCAGTTCGACACGCTGGGGCTCGGCAGGAACACGCCGATCAACACGGGGAACGAGTCCGAAGGGCTTCTGGTCCTGAAAGACGGGAAGTGGGTCGTGCTGCGCGTGCCGTATCCGACCGGTTACTACACGAAATGGATGGACGGTCGTATCGACAACGCGGAGGGGGGATGGAAGGGGCGAGGGCTCTGGAGCACCGTGAGCACCCGCGCGCCGTTTCATATGGAGACGGGGAAAGGCACGACGAGCAAGGTGATCAAGTTCCAGCTGCGCCCGGACCCGCTCGCGAGATGATGCAGCGGTATGTCGCGTTCCTCCGCGCGATCAACGTGGGCGGGCACACGGTGCGCATGGAGGATCTGCGGCGGCTGTTCGAGACGATGGGCGCGGCGAACGTGCAGACATTCATCGCGAGCGGCAACGTCATTTTCGACTCGGGCGTCCGGGCCGACGCGCTGGAACAGCGGCTCGAAACAGGGCTCGAGCACGCGTTGAGATTTCCGGTGGCGACGTTCCTGCGCACGATACCCGAGGTGGCGGGCATCGCGCGACGGACGGCGTTTCCGGACGCGGACGTCACGGGCCCGAGCGTGTTGCATGTCGGCTTTCTCAAGTCCACCCCGGGCCGGACGCTCCGCGCCGCGGTTGCGGCAGCCAGCACGCCCGCGCATCGATTCTCCGTCTGCGATCGTGAGATCTACTGGCTCCGGATCCGGCTCGCCGACGAATACGTCGCGCCGAAACTCGACAAGACGCTCGGCCCGACGACGTTTCGCAATATCACGACGGTGCGGAAGATCGCCGCGAAATTCGGGGATGCCCGGCCGGGCGGGAAAGAACGTTCGTCAGCAAACAGGAGTATGGATTGATCCATTGCCCGCGGCACCACGAGTGCCGAGCGTCGCACGCTGGCGTACACCGGCCGCGGGGCATCCGCAGCCCGCTACTCCTGGCGATCGCGGTTCTCGCCGTCTCGGCCGCCGTGTGGCTCGACGCGGCGCCGCAGCCATCCACGACGCTTCATCCGGATCTCGGCAGCCCGCAGCGCATTGCCGACTGGGCGCTCGACGGATCCGGAACGTGGGACGTCGCAGACGGCACACTGCGCCTCACGGGAGCCGGCACACCCGCGGGCCCGATTCGCCGTCCCGCCGCCCTCGCGATTCTGGAGTCGGCGCCTTTCACCAGACTCACGCTGGAAGCCGACATCAAGTCGACCGCGCCGGTCGATCTGCCGGTTCGCGACGTCGAACTCGTGTTTGGCTACGAGTCGCCGACCCGGTTCTACTACGTGCACCTGGCCGGCATCACGAACGCCGTCCACAACGGCATCTTCCTTGTGGCCGGCGCCGACCGCCGGCGGCTGGACGAGCCGAACAGCGTGCCCCAGATGACGGATCAGGCCTGGCATCGGGTACGGCTCGAGCGCGACCCCGCGACGGGGCGTATCGAGATTTTCATGGACGGCGCCGCGGCGCCAGTTCTGAAGGCGACCGACACGACCATCACGGCGGGTCGCATCGGCTTCGGTTCCTTCGACGAGACCGGAGAGTTCCGCAACATCTCTGTGACAGGCTCGACGCGCTGACGGGATCAGGTATTCGCTGTCAGCCTTCAGTTGTCAGCCTTCTCCCTGCCGCCTCTCCCGTCACGTACGTCCCGCCACTGCCCACTGCGGAGGCACGTCGATGTAGGATTCGTCGAGCGCCGTCACCGACGGACAACCGAGCAGCTTGATCGTCCGCATGACGTCGGCCTCAAGGATCTCGATGGCGCGCGCCACCCCTGCGCCTCCCGCGGCGCCGAGTCCGTACGCGTACGCGCGCCCGATCAGCACCGCCTGTGCGCCGAGGCACAGCGCCTTGACAATGTCGCTGCCGCGACGGATGCCGCCGTCGACCAGCACTTCCACCTGTCCGTTGACGGCCGCCACCACCTCCGGCAGTACTCGCAGTGTCGGGTGAACGCTGTCGAGCTGCCGTCCCCCATGGTTCGAGACGACGACCGCGTTCGCGCCGACGTCAATCGCCTGTCTTGCGTCGTCTCCCCGATGCACGCCCTTGACGACGATGGGGCCGTTCCAGGCCTCGCGGATCCAGCGGAGGTCGGGCCAGGTCACCGTGGACGACTCGAGCGCGCTTCCGACGTCCGCGTACGGCATCGGGCCTTCGCCTGGGAGCACCACGTTCGGGAAGCTCATCATGCCGCCGTCACGGAAGAATCCAGTAAGCCAGCGCGGTCGGGCCGCGAACTGCCAGACGAACGGGAACATCTGGAACGGATTGCGCGTCACCAGTTCCTTCATGCCGTTGCGCAGGTCGCGCTCGCGCAGCCCTGCAACCGGGGTATCGATGGTGACGACGAGGGCGGAATACCCTGCCGTGCGCGCGCGCTCGATGGATGCGAGCGCGACGTCGCGACCGCCGACCAGGTACAGCTGATACCAGGCGGGCCCCGTCGTCGCCTTGCGCACGTCCTCGAGCAGGCATCCCGAAAGCGTCGAGAGAATGTAAACCGTGCCCGCGTCGCCAGCGGCACGCGCGGCGACTTCTTCGCCCTTCGGGTAGAACATCCGTGAGCTCCCGACCGGCGCCAGCAGGAAGGGAATCGCCACCGACGTGCCGAGCACGGTCGTGCCAAGGCTGTATTGGGCGTTGGCCACGGCGCACCGCGGTCTGAAGGCGACCTCGTTATACGCCTGGCAGTTGCGATCGAGGGTGATCTCGCGATCGGCACCGCCATCGATGTAGTCGAACACCGCGCGCGGTAGGCGGCGCTTCGCGGCCTTTCGCAGGTCTTCGATGTTGACGATCCGTGGCGGCGCGACGGCGCGTGGCATGGGCATAAGAGCGTATCGGAACGGCGCCGGCCAATCCCGGCCGCCACCAGACTCCGCCATATTATGATGGCCGCGGCCAAATATGACGTGGGCCCCCTGGATCCAGAGTTATGACCCGCTCGGCAGCCCGTGGCTCAGCACGGCGGCGGCGGCATTTCCGATCGTCCTGCTGCTCCTCGCGCTCGCGGTCTTCGAGTGGCGTGCGCATGTGGCGGCCCTGGCAGGTCTGGTTTCGGCACTCGCGGTGGCGACGCTGGTCTTCGGGATGCCGCCGCTGACGGCCGGCGCCACCGCGGCCTACGGCGCGGCGTACGGCTTCCTGCCGATCGGCTGGATCATCCTCAATGCGGTCTTCCTGTACAACCTGACGGTTGAGACGGGCCAGTTCGACGTGGTGAAGACGTCGGTCAGCCGCCTCTCGGCGGATCGGCGCATCCAGGCGCTGCTGGTGGCCTTCTCCTTCGGCGCCTTCATCGAAGGCGCGTCCGGGTTCGGGACCCCGGTGGCGATCTGCTCGGCGCTGCTCATCGGTCTGGGTTTCACGCCGCTCTACGCCGCCGGCCTGTCGCTCATCGCGAACACGGCGCCTGTGGCCTTCGGGGCGATCGGGACGCCGATCCTCACGCTCGCGGCCGTCACGGGGATCCCGGCGCACACCATCGGGGTCATGGCGGGTCGGCAGCTCCCATTCGTGTCGCTCATCGTGCCGGCGTGGCTGGTGGCGACGATGAGCGGCTGGCGCGGGTTGCGGGGCGTGTGGCCGGCCGTGCTCGTCTGCGGCGGCACCTTCGCCTGCGTCCAGTTCGCCTGGAGCAACTTCGTCGGCGTCGAGCTCGTGGATATCGTCGGCGGGCTTGCGTCGATTGCCGCGCTCGCGCTTTTCTCACGCGTCTGGCAGCCGCGGGATGTCTGGGACTTTCCCGACGTTCCCGGGCGTGGGGCGGTTCCGGCGGCTGCCGTTCCGCCGACCGCGGTCGCGACGGGTCCGGGCTCTGTACGGACCGTGCCGGTCGCGGATGCGCGGGGGAGCGTTCTTCGCGCCTGGATGCCATGGGTGTTCCTGAGTGTGGCGGTCATCCTGTGGGGTCTCGCACCGGTGAAGGTGCTCCTCAACGGAGGGCCGGCAGCGCTGGCCGCCTATCGACGGGGCGGCAGGCCGTCCACGAGCCCGCTGCTGGCGCCGGCCTGGGAGGTTCCGCTGCTCCATCGCGCGGTGTTCCGCGATTACCCGGTCGTGCCGGCGCCGGTCGATCCGGCGAAGGTCAGGGAGACCGCGTACCGGAATGCGCGGGCGGAGGCGGCGGTGTTCACGCTCAACTGGGCATCCGCGACCGGGACGGCGATCCTGCTCGCGACGCTCGCCACCGCTCTCTATCTCAGGATTTCCGTCACCCAGCTGATCCGCGTGGGCCGGCTGACCGCCCGCCGGATGCGGTCCTCGCTCGCCACGATCATGCTGATGCTGTCGCTGGGGTTCGTGACGCGGTACGGAGGGACGGATGCGACCCTGGGCCTTGCGTTCACGAAGACAGGCGTCCTCTATCCGTTCTTCGCCGCGCTTCTCGGCTGGCTTGGGGTTGCGCTGACCGGATCCGACACGAGCTCCAACGTGCTGTTCGGCAGCCTCCAGAAGATCACCGCGCAGCAGCTGGGATTCAATCCGGTCCTGATCACCACCGCAAACAGCACCGGAGGGGTGATGGGCAAGATGATCGACGCACAGAGCATCGTGGTCGCGACGGCCTCGACGGGGCAGGTCGGGCAGGAAGGACGCATCCTCCGCTTCGTCTTCTGGCACAGCGTCGCCCTGGTCGTCATCATGGGGGCGATCGTGATGCTCCAGGCCTACGTGCTGCAGTGGATGGTGCCGGCGCTGCCGTGACCGATGGGCGGGGGCGTCAGAAGCTGAATCCCGTCCCGATGTTCACACGCGTGCCGGCCGCCGCGCCGTGCGCGACGTCCAGGTTGATGTGGACGAGGGGTGCCACCAGGAACAGCCCCGCGCCGGCGCCGCGATGCCACTCCACGTCGCCCAGTCTGGTGCCATCGTCGGCAGCCCTGGCGGCGTCCACGAAGAGCGTCACCCCGAGCTTTGCCCCGTGCAGGACCGACGTGATCGGCGCGCGCCACTCGCCCGAGGTGACGACCATGTGATCGCCGTCGAACGCCCCGGCGCGGAACCCGCGGAGGTTGGACGCGCCGCCGAGCAGGAGCCGTTCGTACGGGGGCAGTGTGGCGTCGGCGCCGAAGTACTGCAGGCGTCCGGCGACGACGTTTTGCCGGAACACGCGCAGGTAGCCGCGGGCGTCCGCTGTGTAGCGATGAACGGCCTCTGCACCGGCGACGTGCAGGTCGGACCAGCCCACACCGAGGACGACGGCGTTGGCGGGGAAGGCCGGGTCGCTGCGCGTATCGAGCGCCACGTCCCCGCCGGCGCTCCAGAGTCGATCGTCGAGCCGGGCGAAGGTGACCGAACTGCGTGAGACTTCGACCCCGGCCCGGAGGACGCCGGCAAGGACACGCTCGGCGCGGCCTTTCACTTCGACGCGCCGGTCGTCGATCTCGAAATGCGGGTTCTGACGGCTCGACATGCCGACGCTGGTGAGCACCCGAGTGAGCGGACCCTTCTTGAAGGGAAGCTCGAACTCGAGTGCCGCGCGTTTCGTGCCGCCCCAGGTGAGGGGAGCGGACAGACGTTCGCCGCCGCCGAGCAGGTCCACCGTGCTCACGCGCCCGCCATAGGTGAGCCCATGTCCGTCCGCATAGGCGAGAATGGGAAAAAACATCAGGCGGCTTGTGACCCGCCGCCAGGCGGGAGGCGCCGCGCCGGGTCCGCCGGACGCCTCGCCCGGGCGCTCGTGCACCACGAGCACGAGCGCCACGTCGGCCGGGTCGTCGAGCGACCGGTAACGTTTCCGCACCTCGACGGACTCGAAGCGGCCGCTGTCCTTCAACCGCTGCTCGATGTCCTTTTCCGCCGACGGCGTCAGCGGATCGCCCACCGCCACTCCCGCGAGCGTGCTCACCGCGTCGTCGCTGAGCGTGGCATTGCCGTGCACCCGTATCTCGTGAATCGTCTCGACCATCTGGTCGTCCACAAAAGGCCCGTGCTCCTGCACGCCAGGCATCTCTGCCACCTCTGGCACGCGTGGCACTTGTGGCACCCGTGTCTGCGTCAGCACGCCTGGCATCCCTGGCACCCGTGTCTCGAGTTTCGGCACCTTGATCGTTGTCGTGATGTCCGCTTCGCGATAGTTGGTGAAGCCGCGCTCATAGGCCGCGTCGAACGAGCCGGTCGCGAGCGTGAGGCCGGCATGGATGGCGATCGACCTGGGCAGCCACACGCCCGCGAACGGCTGGCCCATCGTCATCGACGCGCGGAGGTCGTCGATGCGGACGAGCCACGCGCCAGGGAGGAAATCGAGCCACACATTGTCGAACGTGTACTGGACGATCTGGTGTTCGGCGGGATCGACCCACAGCGTGACCATCGCGGTCTTGTTCATCTTGCGATCAAGGTCCTGTTCGGCGCGCTCGTCGTGCGTCTTCTTCATCTCGCGCGGCCGCTTCTCGTCGTCCGTGTCATTGAAGAGATGCGTGGGGTAGTACTCGATGCGCAGCACGGCGTGTCCCTCGAGCGTCTCCCGGCCGGCGAGGTAGTAGTTGCCCGGCTCGAACTTGAAGTCCATGAAGTACGCCTCGGACACGAACCGGGGTTCCGTGCCGGCCAGGCCCCCGCCGCCGACCGGCAGGCCGTCGGTGCCGGGACGGGTTTCGTTCTTCTCGGGCTCGTGGCGTGCGCGCCGGGCCTGTCGTTCCTGCTCGCGCTGGATCCACGCCTCCTCATACTGCCGGCGGGCGGGCTCGCCGATCGCGACGCCGTCGAAGCGCACGGGGCTGCGCACGTGCATGCCGTCGCGCGCGTACCAGGTGAACTCCCGCTTCATGCGGTGGAGCGGCGTCCGTCCCGGTCCGAGCACTTCGAACGATTCGGTTTCATCGAGGACATATTGATTGAGGGTGGTGCGGTTGGCGTCCCGGCGCGCGAGCACCTGCTCCATGAAGGCGTCGAGACCACGGGAAGGCCGTGTGGCTGAGGCGGGCGCCTGCGCGTACGCGGGCGGGCATCCCGCGAGTGTGAGGAGCGCGACGAGGACTGTCGCGCCGGACGCTGGACGATACACATGGCCTCCGACGACGGGCTGGCGACACGATTGGACGATCGCCGGCGTTCCGCGGTTCCGTTCCACTCTACTGCGATACGATTCCATCGGTGTCGACGTCGAGCATGAGGCGGGCGGTTCCCGTCGCGCTGGCGCTCCTGGTCACGGTGTACGGCGGACTGGTCCGTCTGGATGCCGTGGTGGAGCGGTACGGCGCAGTGGAACATCCCGGGTGGGCGCGGCGGCTGACGCATGCCGCGCCCCGATGGGCGGCGGTCGTGAAGCCCGCCGCCCACCGATGGGACCGCGTGGAGGCACCCTACCAGGGGGGCGATCCCATCAATTATCTGCGCTTCGCCCGCGAGATGCAGACGTTCTACCAGCCCCACGTACGCGAACCCCTGTTCCTGGCCTGGACCCGAGGCTTCTTGTGGCTGTTGTCCGACCAGGACGTCGCGATCAGCTTTGCGTCGGCCGCGGGCTCGACCCTGGCGATTTTCGGCGTCTACCTCCTGACCGCGGCCATCGCCTCGCCGGCGGCCGGCGTGGCGGCGGCGCTTCTGCTCGCCTGTGAATACGATCTGATTACTTGGGGCATGGACGGCTGGCGCGACGACACCTTCATGGCCACGGTCGTGTTCGCCGCATGGGCCTTCGTCCGCCTCCACCGCCGGCCGGCTTTCGCGACCGCGCTGATCGCGGGCGTGACGGCCGGGCTCGCGTGTCTGACGCGCATCACGGCGCTGTCGTTCGTGATTCCGGCACTGCTCCTGGTCGTGATCGATGCGCCCCACGCCGCGCGGCGCGACCGTGCGGCCAGGGCGGCCCTTGCCGCGATCATCTGCGGCGCCCTCGTCGCGCCGTTCCTCATCAGTTGTGCCATCGCGACCGGCGACCCGTTCTTTGCCATCAACTACCACACCGGGTATTACCGATTCGGTGAGGGGCTCCCGTCCGACCAGCCGATGAGCACCGCCGCGTACCTCGCGGCGAAAGTCGCCGGCCACCCGCTGCGGGCGCTCGACACGGTGCTCACGGGGCTGTTCGTGCAACCGTTCGTCACCAGGTTTCACGGGTACGAGGGCTACGCGCGGCACATCGGCGCCGCGGTCGAGTGGTGCTCGGCGGCGGGGCTCCTGGTCCTGCCCTTCGTGCCGGCGGGGCGGATGCTGATCGTGATCCTCGTGACCTCGCTCGTGCCGTACGCCTTCACGTGGAACGTGTCGGGTGGCGGCGAATGGCGATTCACGATGCATGCCTATCCGCTCTATGTCGCCGCGGCCCTGTTCGCAGTGGACCGTGCCTCACGGTACGTCCTCGCGCTCTGGCGGGACAGCGGGCGTCGCGCCCTCCCGTTCCGCCCGGTGGTCGTGCGCGCGGCGATGGTCGCCCTGCTTGCCTCACTCGCTTGGGGCAGCTACGTCACCCTGCCGTGGTTCGTCGTGCGCGAGAGCATCGTCCGGCAGGAGGACGTGAGTATCGAAGCGGGGCCGCGCGATCGGTGGTTCTTTCCCGGGGGCTGGTCCGCCCCGCACACGGACGGAGTGCCGGTGCGCGTGTCGCTCGGCGACCGCGCGACGGTACGGCTCCCGCTCCCCGCGCGTCGCGACTACGACGTGGTGGTCCGGCTGGACCCCGTCGCGCCCGATCGGCAGCGCCGCGCCACCATTCTCCTGAACCGCCAGCTGCTCGGCGCCGTGTACCTGCAGTCGGACCCGCTCCGCATGGGCGCGTACCGGCTGCGGCTGCCGCAGGAGCGAGTCAGGATCGGCGTCAACGAACTGACGATTGTTCCCGAGACCGTCGTGACCGCCGCGTCGGCCGGCCCGAGGTTCGATTGGCTGGATCCCGCAGCCCGCACCGGAATCCGCCTGTGGTACGTCCGCGTGCTCGGGAATGGGAACCGCTGAACTCGGGAGCGGGAGGAGTGTTTCGACAGGCTGAGGTCTGAAAGCTGAAGGCTGAAAGGCTGAAGTATCGACGCTGACCTGAACCCTGGACCTGAACCATCATCCCACTCTCGCCCATCCGCTCGTTTCCGCGGACTGAAACAGGGCATCGATCACCTTCAGGTTGGCCATCGAGTCTTCGAGCGGGTACGGCGCCGGAGTGCCGCGACGGACGGCTTCGGAGAACAGGTCGCCCTGGATCGTGTACTGATCGCACACCTCGATGTCGATCACCTCACGAGCCGGGCCGCCGTCGGGGGCACGGTGCTCGACGCACACGCGCGACGGGCGATCGGGTGGGGCATTGAAGGGGATGGCGATGTCGACGCGGCCCAGCGTGCCCGTCAACGAGACGCCCTGACCGGCGGCGAGCTGCGTGCCGCAGGTGCCGATCGCCTGCCCGCCCGGGAATTCGAGCAGCAGGGACGTCAGCCGGTCCACGCCGAAGACCGGGTCCCGATCGATCAGTGCGCACACCCGCCGCGGCTCCTGCTCGAACATCATCCGCGCGGTGTTGACGAGGTAACAGCCGATGTCGAGCAGCGCGCCCCCGCCGTACGCGCGCACGTTCCGCACGTTCGACGGGTCGTCATTGAAGTAGCTGAAGGCGCCGGTCACCGTTCGCAGCGGTCCGATCCTGCCGGACCGGACGATCGCTCGGGCGCGCAGCCACTGGGGATGCGTGCGCACCATGAACGCTTCCTCCACGAGGACGCCCGTCCGATCGCGCACCTCGAGGAGCTGCTGCGCTTCGCGGGCGGTCAACGCAATCGGCTTTTCGCAGAGCACGTGCTTGCCGGCTTCGGCCGCGCGGATGGCCCACGGCACGTGCAGATGGTTGGGCAGGGGAATATAGACCGCCTCGATGTCGCGGTCTGCCAGGATCTCTTCGTACGACGCATACGCCTTGGGAATCCCCAGGGTCGCGGCGGCCTGCGCCGCGCGCGCCCCGTCCCGCGAGGCAATCGCGTCGATGCGCGTCCATGCGCCCTTCTGCATCGCGGGGATCACCTTGTTCGTGGCGATGCGCGCCACGCCAAGGACGCCCCATCGCACCTTGTCGAGCTGGAGGTTCGTGGCCACAGATGGAGTACCTTTCGGGAAGGCGGGGCGACCGGCCGCCGTCCGTTCTCATTCGTCTTTCGACGAGCGCCATAAGCGCGCGTTATGACGCCGGCCGTCCGCACCCGGGCTGCTTTTGTGCCGAAAAGCCCCCGGGCGTGGCCAGATTATGGTGCGAACGCCGAGGATTTCAATCAAATCCCGTTGACGCCTCTCAGGCCGGCCAGCTATACTTCGCGGCAATCGTGGTGAGCAGCCTGACGCGGACCATCTGCCGAAAGCGGGTCAAACGACTCGAGGCGGTGGTGTGTGTGCGCCGAACGTAGCAGGAACTACAGGACGACTCACAGCCACCCGTCGGCCCTCAGCAGGGCGGCGGGTTTTTTTTTGAGATTCACACGGGCGGGGCATCATGCAGGCGAAGCGTATCGATGTGGGGATCCTCGGCGCCACCGGGATGGTGGGGCAGCAGTTCATCAAGCAACTGACGGGACACCCCTGGTTCAATCCGGTCTGGCTCGGCGCAAGCGAGCGCTCCGAGGGGAAGCCGTACGCCGAAGCCGCCACGTGGCGGCTGTCGTCGCAGATGCCCGACGCGCTGCGCGGCGTGCGCGTGCACGCCTGCACGCCCGGGCATGCCCCCCTGCTGATGTTCTCGGCCCTCGACGCGGCGGCGGCGACGGACATCGAGCCGGCATTCGCCAGGGCCGGGCACATCGTGATCAGCAACGCGCGAAGCTACCGGATGGATCCGTTGGTGCCGCTCCTCATCCCTGAAGTCAACGCCGATCACCTTGCGCTGCTGCCCGCGCAGCGCCGCGAACGCGGCTGGCGCGGCGCCATCATCACCAATCCGAACTGCTCGACGGTGGTCCTGTCGATGGCGCTCGCGCCGCTGCGCCAGTTCGGCCTCCGGGCGGTGATGGTCACGACCATGCAGGCGGTGTCGGGGGCCGGGTACCCGGGGGTGCCGTCGCTCGACATCATGGGCAACGTCGTTCCGGCAATCTCCGGTGAAGAAGAGAAGATGGAGAGCGAGACGCAGAAGATTCTCGGGACGCTGCAGGGCCAGGGCGTGACCCCGCACCCGGTCGTCGTCAGCGCGCAGACCACGCGCGTCGCGGTGATCGACGGACATACCGAGAGCGTCTCGGTCAGCCTTGACGCGAAGCCGTCGGTCGAGCAGGTGATCGAAGCGATGCGGTCGTTCCGCGGCCGGCCCCAGGAGCTCGGGCTGCCCCTTGCGCCGCCGGCGCCGGTCGTCTGGCTGGCGGCCGCCGATCGGCCGCAGCCGCGGCTGGATGCCGAACGCGACGGCGGCATGACGGTCACGGTCGGCCGCGTGCGGCGCTGTCCCGTGCTCGACATCAAGTTCATCGCGCTCGGCCACAACACCATCCGCGGCGCCGCGGGCGCGGCCGTGCTCAATGCGGAGCTCCTGCAGGCTGAAGGCCTGCTCCAGGGCGACTGACCATGGCGCTGATCGGTCCGATCGTCATGAAATTCGGCGGCACGTCCGTCGCCGACGCAGAGGCCATCGCGCGGGTAGTCGGGATCGTCAAGGGCGCCCGCGAGAGCTCGGGGCTGCCGCCCGTGGTCATCGTGTCGGCGATGAGCGGCGTGACGGATCGTCTGCTCGAGCTCACCCAGGCGTCGGAGCGGCGTCGCGATGCGCACGTGCTCAACGGCGTCGCGGATCTGTCCAGGCGCCACTTCGAGGCGGTCGAACGGCTGTTGCCGCCGGAATTCGCCAGCGGTGTCCTGGCCGAAATCGCGGCGCAGCTCGATGATCTCCGCGCGCTGCTGAAGGCCACGGGCATCCTGCGCGCGGCGTCGCCGAGCGCACACGACGCGATCGTCTGCACGGGCGAATTGATGAACAGCCGCATCCTCGCGGCCGCGCTCGAGCACGCCGGCGTCGCCACGGCGTGGGTCGACGCCCGGCGGACGATCGTGACGGACGGCGCACACACCGCCGCCGCGCCGCTCGCGCCCGAGACGCGCGAGGCGGTCGCCCGGGAGATCGTGCCGCGCGTGGCCGAGGGGAGGGTGCCGGTGCTCGGCGGCTTCGTCGGCGCCACGATCCAGGGCGTGACGACGACCCTCGGTCGCGGCGGGTCGGACTATTCGGCGGCGATTGTCGGCGCCGCGCTCGACGCCCGCGAGATCCAGATCTGGACCGACGTGGACGGCATGCTCACGGCCGATCCGCGCATCGTCGCGAATCCGCGCGTCGTGCCGCACCTCTCCTTCGGCGAAGCCTCCGAGCTCGCGTACTTCGGCGCCAAGGTGCTCCATCCGAGCACGATCCTGCCCGCCGTCGCGAAGGACATTCCGGTGCGGATCCTGAACAGCCGCCGCCAGGACGCCACCGGCACGACCATCACGGCCGAACCGCCTCCCGCCGACCGGCCGCTGGCCGCGGTCGCGTGCAAGCGCCATGTCACGATGGTGGAAATCACGTCGACCCGGATGCTGATGGCCCACGGGTTCCTCCGCCGCGTGTTCGAGATCTTCGAGCGGTATCGCACGGCTGTCGATGTCGTGACCACGTCCGAAGTGAGCGTGTCGGTGACCGTGGACGACGACCGGGGTCTCGCCGACATCGTCGGCGCGCTCCGGGAGTTCGCCGAGGTCAGCGTCGAATCCGATCTCGCGATCCTCTGCGCGGTGGGCGACAACCTGCGTTCCGATCCGCGCATCGCCGCGCGGGTCATCGGCGCCCTCGAGGGCTTTCGCGTCCGGATGGTGTCGCAGGCGGCGTCGCGGCGCAATGTCACCATCGTGCTGAGCGACACCGATCTCGCCGCCGCAATGGCCCAGCTGCACGACGAATTTTTTCACGAGGCCGGGGTGAGGACCTCCTGAGAGGACAGATGCGCCTCTTACTTCTCGGCTACGGTCGCATGGGGAGAATCGTCGACGAGCTGAGCCCCGAGTACGGCATGCAGGTGGTCGGACGAGTCGACCCCGTCCACGGGCAGACGCTCGAGCGCTGGCCCGACGCCGACGTCGCCATCGATTTTTCGGTCGCGAGCGCCGTGCCCGACAACGTGCGGCGTCTCGCCACCCAGGGCATCAGCGTCGTCATCGGCACGACCGGATGGGCGGCGCAGGAGGCCGAGGTGCGGCGCGAGGCTGCCGCGGGAGGCATCGGCGTGGTTGCGGCGGCCAACTTCGCGCTCGGGGTGAATCTCTTCCTGGCGCTGGCCGAGCGCGCCGCGGAGCTCATGGCGCCGCACGCCGCGTTCGGGGCGTGGATCCATGAGGCGCACCACGCCGCCAAGCGTGACGCCCCCTCAGGAACCGCTTTGACCCTGGAGGCCGCGGTGCGAAACCATGGCTACGATCGCCCGCTCGATGTATCGTCCACGCGAGCGGGATCCATCCCGGGCACCCATACACTCGGGTTCGACGCCGCATCGGAGACCATCACGCTGACGCACACGGCGCGGGATCGCTCCGGCTTTGGGCGCGGCGCCCTGCAGGCGGCCCGGTGGGTCAACGGGCGCAGCGGGTGGTTCAGCATGCGGGACGTGCTGGGGATTTAGGTCACGGGAGGCGGGGTGTCAGCTGTGACGTTCCGGGACGTCCGGCGTGGCTCGCGTGGCGGTGTTTGACACGGTGCGCTCCCGGCTGTGACCGGCATCCGACAGCTGAGAGCGACAAGAGAGGAGCGACGTAGATGAGAGACCCGTTTACGGGATGCGGCACGGCGCTCGTCACGCCGTTCACGCGCAGCGGCGCGCTGGACGAGGCTGGTGTGCGCAGGCTCGCGAAGCGTCAGGTCGAGGCCGGCATTCACTTTCTCGTGCCGTGCGGCACGACCGGGGAAACGCCGACCCTCACGGCCGCGGAGCGTGTCCGGGTCGTCGAGCTCGTCGTGGCCGAAGCGAAGGGCAAGGTGCCGGTACTCGCCGGGGCCGGCGGATACAACACGCATGAGGTGATCGAGTCGGCGCTCGAAATGGCGCGCGCGGGGGCGGACGGCATCCTGTCGGTGGCGCCGTACTACAACAAGCCCACCCAGGAGGGGTTGTTTCAGCACTACCAGGCGATCGCCGGCGCGGTCCCCCTCCCGATCGTCGTCTACAACGTGCCGGGGCGCACGGGGTGCAACGTGGAGGTCGGCACGGTGGCGCGCCTGACGCAGATCCCGAACATCATCGGCGTCAAGGAGGCGTCGGGCAACGTCACCCAGATGTGCGAACTCTGCCACGCGGTGCCGGAGCGGTTTCTCGTCCTTTCCGGCGACGATGTGCTGACGCTTCCCGTGATGTCGGTTGGAGGGCGCGGCATCGTGTCGGTCGCGTCGAACGAAGTGCCGTCCGAAATGGTGCGGATGGTCGAATTCGCCGAGGCGGGCGATTTCGCGGCCGCCAGGAAGGTGCACCACGCTCTGCTGCCGCTCATGCAGGTCAACTTCGTCGAGTCGAGTCCGATTCCCGTGAAGGCTGCGATGGCGATGATGGGTCTCGTGGAAGAGGTCTATCGGCTGCCGCTCGTGCCGCCAAGCGCGGCGTCTCGCGAGCGCATCGGCAGGGTGCTGCGCGAAACCGGGTTGCCGGTCGCCGACGCGGCCGTCCGCGCCTGACGCCTGATCCGCTGGGACACGCATGAGCACGATCGCGACCGAGATCACCGAACTGTTCGCCGCCGGCACCACCGCGAATCGCGACCAGGTCCGCGACGTCTTCGCCAGGCTTCGCGCCGCCCTGTCGGCCGGTGAGGCGCGCGCCGCCGAGCCCGATCCGTCCACGCCGTCGGGATGGCGGGTGAACACCTGGGTCAAGCAGGGCATCCTGCTGGGGTTCCGTTTCGGTGACGTCGTGGACGTCTCCGCCGACCACGGACGATGGCCGTTTGCCGACAAGGACACACTGCCGCTCCGGCGCCTCGACCCCTGGGCAGGCGTTCGCATCGTGCCCGGGGGATCCACGGTGCGGGACGGGGCGTTTCTGGGACGGGCGGTCGTCTGCATGCCGCCGATGTACATCAATATCGGCGCTTATGTCGGGGACGAGACGCTCATCGACTCGCACGCGCTCGTCGGATCGTGCGCCCAGATCGGCCGGCGCGTGCACATCAGCGCCGCCGCCCAGATTGGCGGCGTGCTCGAGCCGGTCGGAGCGCTGCCCGTGGTGATTGAGGACGATGTGCTCGTCGGCGGGAACTGTGGGATCTACGAAGGCGCGATCGTCAAGCGCCGCGCCGTGCTCGCATCGGGCACCATCCTCACGGCGTCCACCCCGATCTACGACCTGCCGAACGCGCGCATCATCACGGCATCGGGCGGCCCCCTGATCGTCCCCGAAGGCGCTGTGGTGGTCCCGGGCACGCGGCCTGTCACGAGCGGGCCCGGGCTCGCCTGGGGACTCGCCGTCGCCACGCCGATCATCGTCAAGTACCGCGACGACAAGACGGACCTGCGGACCGCGCTCGAAGACTGGATCCGCTGACACCCGGGATTGGGATTGGGGATTCGGGATCGGGCCCCGGGACAAAAGTATGACACTGCCGTTCGACCCGATCGGTTTCGCCCGCGCGCTCATTGACATCGATTCCACGACGGGCCGCGAGGCCGAGGCGGGGCAGTGGCTGGCGCGCGAACTGCGCACGCTCGGCTACCGCGTTGTCGAGCAGCCGGTGGAACGGGGCTGCGCGAACGTGATCGCGACGCTGGATCCCCCCGTCGTCGTGCTGTCCACGCACTACGACTGCGTGCCCCCGTTCTTTCCGAGCCGGATCGAGAATGGACGGCTGTACGGCCGCGGTTCCTGCGATGCGAAGGGCATCCTGGCGGCCCAGGTCGCGGCGGCCGAGCGGTTGAGGGCGACGGGCGAACGTCGCGTGGGACTGCTGTTCGTCGTCGGGGAGGAACGTGGCAGCGACGGGGCTGTGGCGGCAAATGCGACCCCTCCGGGTTCACGGTTCCTGATCAACGGCGAGCCGACCGACAACCGTCTCGGGGCCGCGACACGCGGTGTGTTCCGGATCCGTCTGCGGGCATCGGGGCGGGCCGCTCACTCCGCTGTTCCGGAGCAGGGGGTGTCGGCGATCGACAAGCTCATCGACGCGCTCGTACTGCTCCGGGCCCTGCCGCTGCCATCGGAGACGGAGCTCGGGTCCACCTACTACAGCGTGGGGCTCATCGAGGGCGGCGTGGCGCCCAACGTCATTTCCCCGAGCGCATCCGCGGAGATCCTGTTCCGCACCGTCGGCCCTCCGGACGATATCCTCGACGCGATCCGGCCGCTGCACGCCCTGGTGACGTCTGAAGAGATATTACGTGTGCCGGTCGTGCGCCTCCAGACGATGCCGGGGTTCGACACCGCCGTGTTTGCATTCACCACTGATGTGCCCTTTCTCTCCGCCTGGGGTGTGCCGCTGCTGTTCGGTCCCGGTTCCATCCTCGTCGCGCACACGGCCGAAGAGCATCTGGAGATCGCCCAGCTGAACCGCGCGGTTGACGCGTACGAGCAGCTGGCGACCGCCTGTCTGGCGTCCACGTCATAGCCACGCGCCGGGTAAACACAACCCGGCCCGTCGCCGTAACCTACTGAACCGTCGCGCACTCCGAGAGAGGCCTCTCAGGCGACGGCGGTACAATGAGCGCGGAGGCCGAAGGCGTGCCCAGCCGCCGGAGTGACCTTGGATTCGCTCTTCCGTTTTCTGTTCGGCTATCGGCCCGTCATTTTTCATCAGGGAGAGTTTCGCCTGGCTCCCTCGACGGGTTCGTACGTCGCCGCGGCGTTCGCGCTCGTGGCGATTGCCGCCACTGTTCTCACGTACCGCGCGGTCGCCACCAGCGGCCGGACGCGTGACCGTGTCGTACTGACAGTCCTCCGCATCGCGACGCTCGGAATGGTGCTGGTCTGCCTGTTCCGGCCGATTCTTGTCGTGAAGGCCGCGGTTCCGCAGCAGAACTTTCTTGCCGTCCTCATCGATGATTCCCGGAGCATGCAGATCGCCGACTGGGGGACCAGGCCCCGCGGCGCCTTCGTCCGGGAGGCGTTCGGGAAGGATGCCGCGCTGATGAAGGCGTTGTCGGAGCGCTTCGTCCTTCGAACATTCCGGTTTTCGGCCTCCGCAGGGCGCCTGCAGTCGACGGACGACCTGACGTTCGGCGGCGTGCAGACCCGGCTGGGCGCGGCGCTCGACGGCGCCCGGCAGGAGCTCGCCGGATTGCCGCTTGCGGGGATGGTTCTCGTCAGTGACGGCGCGGATACGACCGACGCGTCGCTGTCTGACGCGCTGCTCGGCTTGAAGGCAGCTGCGGTGCCGGTCTTCACCGTCGGTGTGGGCCGGGATCGGATCGCGCGCGACGTCCAGGTGGATCGCGTGTCCACGCCCCGCACCGCGCTCCGCGGCACGTCGCTCGTGATCGACGCCGTGGTGACGCAAACCGGGTACGCAGGACAAACGGTGTCGCTCGACGTCGAGGACGAAGGGCGGATCGTCGGCTCGCAGGACGTGAAGCTTCCCGCGGACGGAGAACCGGCGGCGGTGCGCGTCAGGTTCACCGCGGCGGAGGCCGGACCGCGTGTGTTCGCGTTCCGGATTGCGCCGCGGCCCGGTGAGCTCGTGACCCAGAACAACGTGCGGGACGCGCTCATCGACGTCTCCGATCGTCGCGAGCCGATCCTCTACTACGAGGGTGAGCCGCGGTCGGAGATGGCGTTCCTCAACCGCGCGGTGCACGACGACAAGAACCTGTCGGTCGTGACCCTGCAGCGGACGGCGGACAACAAGTATCAGCGTTTCCTCGAGGTGGACAATCCCGAGCAGCTGGCGGCGGGGTTCCCGAAGACACGCGAGGAGCTCTTCGCGTATCGCGGCCTGATGCTCGGCAGCGTCGAAGCAGGCGCATTCACGGGGGATCAGCTGCGGATGATCGGCGAATTCGTCGAACGCCGCGGCGGCGGTCTGCTCGTCATGGGGGGCCCCCGATCGTTTGCCGAGGGGGGATATGCGGGCACGCCGGTCGCCGATGCGCTGCCGGTAACCCTCGAACGCGCCGCACGCGTGGTCGACCCCCTTCCGGTGGCCCGCCTTCACGTGAAGCCGACGCGGGCCGGCGAAGCGCATGGCGTCACCCAGATTGCGCCGACCGAGGCCGCCTCGCTCGCGCGCTGGAAAGACATGCCGGTCGTGACGAGTGTCAATGCGATCACCGCCGTGAAACCTGGGGCCACGGTCCTGTTGAGCGGCACGGACGGCCGGAAGGAACAGGTCGTGCTCGCGTGGCAGCGCTACGGGCGCGGCAAGGCCCTGGCGTTCCCGGTGCAGGATTCGTGGCACTGGCAGATGGACGTCAGGATGAGCCTCGAGGACCAGACACACGAGAACTACTGGCGTCAGCTGCTGCGGTGGCTGGTGGACGGCGTGCCCGGGCCGGTCGACGTCCATGCGCTCGCGGATCGTGTGGAGCCCGGCGAGCAGGCCACGCTCGTCGCGGACGTCGTGGACGGCACTTTCGTCGAAGTGAACGATGCGCGCGTCGTGGCGAAGGTGACCGGCCCGAAGGGAGAGCTCAGTGACGTCCCGATGCAGTGGACCGGCGAGCGGAACGGCCAGTACCGCGCCACCTTTCCGACCGCGGCGGCCGGGATGTACTCGGCGCAGGTCGAGGCCTCCCGGGCGGGGAAGGCGCTTGGCGCAGGACGGACCGATGTTCGCGTCGCACCAGGCGACGCCGAATATTTCGATGCCGCCATGCACGCACAGCGGCTGCGGCGGATCGCGGAAGACACGGGCGGCCGGTTCTACACGCCCGAGACCATCGGCGGCATGCCCGACGACTTGCGTTACACCGGTCGTGGCGTCACCACGGTCGAAGAGCGCGAGCTCTGGCACATGCCCATCGTATTGATGCTGTTTCTCGGGCTCCTCGGTGCGGAGTGGGGGTACCGCCGCGCCGTCGGCCTGGCCTGATGGGGACGCTCAGTTCTTGCCGCAAGGGGTTGCAACCAGAGTCACGATGTTCCAGAGCCTGACGAGACGTGTCGTGTTGTCGGCGGCGCTGTGTCTCACGGCGGCTCCCGTGGCGGCCCAGAACGTCCACCTGGCGGTGATCGTGGGCCTGCCGGGCGATCCTGAACACGCCAGGCTGTTCGCGCGGTGGGCATCCACGCTGGTGGACGCCGCGACAGGGCGGCTGGGGATCCCCAGGGACCACATCGTGTACCTCACGGAGAAGCCGGAGGAAGACACCCAGCGCGCCACCGGCAGGTCCACGCAGGCTGACATCACGCGCGCGTTCGAGGCGTTCGCCCGCAGCGCGAAGCAGGACGACGTCGTGTTCGTCGTGCTCATTGGGCACGGCACGTTCGACGGGCGCGTCGCCAAGTTCAACTTACCGGGGCCCGACATGACCCCGGCCGACTTTGCGGCGCTGCTGAAGAGCCTGAAGGCCAGGCAGGTCGTCTTCGTCAACACGGCAAGCTCGAGCGGACCGTTCCTCGCCGGGCTGTCCGGGCCCGGCCGGACGATCGTGACGGCCACGCGCTCGGGCGCGGAGCGGTTCGCCACGCTCTTCGGCGGCTATTTCGTCGATGCGCTGGCGGGCGACACCGCGGATGCGGACCGGAACCGCCGCGTGTCGGTACTCGAGGCTTTCGACGCGGCGCGGCTTGGGGTGGCCCGCGCGTACGAGCAGGCGGGCACGATGCTCACGGAGCACCCCCTCCTCGATGACAGCGGCGACAAACAAGGTACCGCGGATCCGAGGCCGGACGGTGCGAACGGCCGGATCGCCGCCGTGCTGTCGCTCGGCACGGCGACGTCAGCCGAGGCGCTGCCGCAGGATCCAAAAATCCGGGCCCTCTACGAGGAGCGGCGGGATCTCGAGCGCCGCGTCGAGGGGCTCAAGCTGATGAAGACCGGGATGGACCCGGCGCGCTATGCGACGGCGCTCGAACAGGTCCTGACGGAACTTGCGCTCAAGAGCCGTCAGATCAAGGTCGCAGAGGGGCAACGGTGAATGGGGGGCGCCGCCGCGCGGCCGTCCTCATGGCCCTCGTCGTCTGTCTGGCGAGCGGCGTCGCGTTCGCCCAGCGCGGTCGCGGGCGCAGCCGGAGACCGGAGTTGAGCGTCCAGGTCCAGGGCAATACGCCGTACGACGGCCGGTTCGTGTTCGTGCGGCTGCGTTACAGCGCCGCGTTCGGCCGCTGGGGGAACTGGATCGGGGACGGCGGAGTGCCGTGGTCTCACGATTACCCCGACGGTGAGGTGCACTTCTCGAAGATCCTGGAGGAGCTGACGCTGCTGAACATCAGGACCGATGGATCGAACATCCTGGGTCTGGACGACCCGGAGCTGTTCAATTACCCGGTGGCGTACATGGCGGAACCGGGGCACTGGGGTGTGACACCGTCCGAGGCGTCCTCCTTTCGAAGCTACCTCCTAAAGGGCGGGTTCGTGATCTTCGACGACTTCCGCGGCAGCGACTGGGACAACCTGCAGGAGCAGATGCGGGTGGTGCTGCCCGATGCGCGGTGGGTGCAGCTCGATGGCACGGCGAGGGTGTTCCACGCGTTCTTCGAAATTCCGCACCCGGAGACGCTGGCCCCTCCGGCGATCTACGGCGGGCAGTTCGTCCCGAGCTATTGGGGCCTGTTCGTGGACAACGATCCCGCGAAACGGCTGATGGCGGTGGCGAACGTGAACAACGATATCAGCGAGTACTGGGAGTTTTCCGACACCGGCGTCGCGCCGGTCGATCTGACGAACGACGCGTACAAGTTCGGCGTCAATTACGTCATGTACGCACTGACGCACTGAAGGAGCCCGTGCCGACACGGGCCAATCTCCTGAGGAGGCCGTTTTGAATTCTCCCGTCACTGACACCCTCGATCTCGAATCGCCGGACGATGTCGCGCTGGCTGAGCGGATGAAGACCGGCCGTGATCGGATCATCTCCGAGCTGCGGAAGCTCATCATCGGCCAGGACGACGTCGTCAACGAGGTGCTGCTGACGCTGTTCGTCGGGGGCAACAGCCTGATCGTCGGGGTGCCCGGCCTGGCGAAGACCCTGCTGATCCACACGCTCGCGCGCGTGCTGGATCTGAAGTTCAACCGCATCCAGTTCACGCCCGACCTGATGCCCTCCGACATCACCGGCACGGACATCATCCAGGAGGACTCGGGAACCGGCCGCCGGCAGATGGTCTTTGCGCCGGGGCCGATCTTCGCCAACATCGTGCTCGCCGACGAGATCAACCGGACGCCGCCGAAGACGCAATCGGCGCTCCTCGAAGCCATGCAGGAGCACCGCGTCACGATCCAGGGCCGCACGTACAAGCTCGAAGAGCCGTTCTACGTGTTCGCCACGCAGAATCCGATCGAGCTCGAGGGGACGTACCCGCTGCCCGAGGCGCAGCTCGATCGATTCATGTTCCACATCGTGATCGATCATCCGCCGGAGGACGAGGAGTTCGAAGTCATCCGGACGACGACCGCGATCGTCGATCCGAAATTCGAGCGCACCGTGACCGGCGAGGATCTCGTCGCCTTCCAGCGCCTGGTGCGGCGCGTGCCGGTGGCGGAGCCCGTCATGCGGTACGCGCTGAACCTCGTCCGGGCGAGCCGGCCCAAATCCCCGACATGCCCGGACTCGGTGAAGAAATGGGTGGCGTTCGGCGGCAGCGTCCGCGCCGCACAATATCTCGTGCTCGGCGCAAAGGCCCGCGCGCTGACCAGCGGCCGCTATCACGTGAGTTTCGACGACATCCGCGCCATGGCTCACCCCGTCCTCAGGCACCGCGTGCTCACGAACTTTCACGCGCAGTCGGAGGCGATCTCGACCGACATGCTCATCGACCGCCTGCTCGAGGCGGTATCCGTGCCGCGCTCGGGGATGTGAAGACGCGTTTGGCGGGCGACGGTCGGGCCGTGGGCCGCGCCGTCCGGCAGAAAGGGAGAGAACGGTGAGGGGTTCGGAAAGCAGTCCAGGCGCGCGGTTCATCGATCCCGCGGTGCTCGCGCGCATCGGCAATCTCGAGCTCGTGGCGCGGCACGTGGTCGACGGCTTCATCAACGGCATGCACCGGTCGCCCTATTTCGGGGCATCGGTGGACTTCGCCGAGCACCGCGGCTACGTCGCGGGCGACGACATCCGCCGGGTGGACTGGCGCTTGTACGCGCGCACGGACCGCTTCTACATCAAGGAATACGAGGCCGATACCAACGCGAATTTTTCCGTGATCCTCGATGTGTCGAAGTCGATGGGGTTCGGCAGCCGCGGCGTGACGAAACTCGACTACGCGAAGATGCTTGCCGCGTGCCTCACCTATCTGGTGCACCGGCAGCGCGACCGCGTCGGATTGATCGCCTTCGATTCGGACATCGTCGCGCACGTCCCGCCCTCGGCGAAGCACATGGACGTCGTGCTTCATACGCTCGATCGGCTGGCGCCTTCGGGGCAGGGGAGCCTGCGGGGCCCGCTGCACAAGATGGCCGAGCACTTCGGTCGCCGCGGCCTGCTGGTGCTCATCTCCGATCTGTATGAAGAGCCGGACGCCGTGCTCGAAGCCGTGAGCCCGCTGCGCTTCCGCGGAAGCGACATCGTCGTGTTTCACCTGCTCGATCCCGCCGAAATCGACTTCGCCTTCGACGCCCCGTCGAGTTTCGAGGACCTCGAGACCGGCGAGCAGATGCCCGTGGTGCCTGATGCGCTGGCGGACCAGTACCGTGGTCTCGTGCGGGCCCACGTCGACGGCCTCACCGAGCGGTTCTCGGGCAGCCGGATCGACTACACGCTCGTCAACACCTCGTCACCCCTGGACCATGCCTTGTTCAGCTACCTGAGCTCGCGGGAGCGGCTGGCGCGGGTGCGGTGATGGTGCACCGGATGGCAGCCGCATGTCGTTCCTGACGCCCTTCTTCCTCCTCGGGCTTGCCGGCCTGGCGGTGCCGGTGATCATCCACCTGATCCAGCGCGAGCGGAAGAATGTCGTGCAGTTCCCGTCGCTGATGTTCCTGCAGCGGATTCCCTACCAATCGGTCCGCCGGCGGAGGGTGCGCAACTGGCCGCTCCTCCTGCTGCGGCTCGCCGCGCTCGCGCTCGTCGTGGCGGCGTTCGCGCGCCCGTTCCTCCGCCGCCATGCGGGTGGTGTCGCGGCGTCCGGCGGGGCGCGTGAAGTCGTGGTGCTGGTGGACAGGTCCTACAGCATGGCCTACGGCGATCGGTGGGCGCGTGCGACAGCCGCCGCGCGCCGGGCCATTGCCTCGGTCGGCCAGGCGGATCGGGCCTCGCTCGTGTTCTTCGATTCCGGCGCCGGGGTCGCGCTCCGCTCCGCCGCCGATCGCGGGCGGTTGGAAGCGGCGCTCCTCGCGGAGAAGCCGGGATACGCGGCTACGCGCTACGGCCCGGCGCTGAAGCTGGCCGGCAGCATCGTCAGCGAGTCGTCGCTGCCCCGGCGGGAGGTGATCCTCGTCTCCGATTTCCAGCGCAGCGGATGGCAGGGGGCCGAGGGTGTGCGGCTGCCCGACGGTGTGGCGCTGACCGCGGTGCCGGTCGGCGAGGCGGAAACGTCCAACGTGAGCGTGACCCCGGTATCGCTGCAGCGGTCCACCTTCTCTGAGCGGGATCGCGTCACCGTCACCGGCGGGGCCGTCAACCACGGCGCCAGGCCGATATCCAATCTCGAGGTCGTGCTCGAGCTCGACGGGCGTCCAGTCCAGACGGAACATCTGAACCTCGAGCCGTACGGCGCTGGGTCCGTCAGTTTCACGCCATTTTCACCCGCCGCCTCCGGAACGCGCGGCACGGTGCGCGTGGCGCCAGACGCGCTGCCGCTCGACAACGCCTTCCATTTCGTCGTGGGCCCGAAGCAGCCGGTCAGGGTCCTCATCGTCGAGCGCCCGGCCTCTACCCGCGATGCAAGCCTCTACCTGTCGCGGGCCCTCTCACTCGGAGACGACCCGGCCTTCCAGGTCTCGCTCGAGTCCATCGAGGGCCTGTCGCAGGACGACTTGCAGCGGGCTGCGGTCGTCATCCTGAACGATGCGCCGGTCCCGCCGCTGGCTGCCGAGCGTCTGGGTGCGTTCGTCGCACGCGGGGGAGGCCTGCTCGTGGCGGCCGGCGAGCGCGCGGCATGGCCCGCGCCAGGCGCGGCGGCCGCCGTCGCCGACGTCCTTCCCGCGATGCCGGGCGCGGCTGTCGACCGTTCCCAGGGCGCTGCCGCGCGGCTCGGCGCGCTCGAGTACGGGAATCCGATCTTCGAGCCGTTCAAGGCGGCGCGCAGCGGCAATTTCTCGTCCGCCCGGTTCTACAGCTACCGAACCGTGGTGCCCGGCACGGGGGCGCAGATCGTCGCCCGGTTCGACGACGGCGCGCCCGCGCTGATCGAGCGGCGGGTGGGAAACGGCCGCGTGCTGATGTGGACGTCGTCGCTCGATTTGCAATGGACCGACCTGCCGCTCAAATCGGTCTACTTGCCGTTCATTCACCGGATGGCGACCACTCTGGCCGCGTACCGCGACAAGCCGGCGTGGCTGACCGTCGGCGAGGTGCTGGAGCCGGCACGGCCGGCAGCCATGCCGGGTGCCACGCGCCCGGCGGCTGTCCGCATGGTCCTGACGCCCGCGGGTCGCCGCGTCACCCTCGACGGTGAAGGGCCAGACGTACTGGAGCTCGCGGAACAGGGCTTCTACGAGATCAGGACCCCGGGGCCGAATGCTCCGCCCGTGGTGACGGTCGCGAGCAACCTGGACCTGTCGGAATCGGACCTGTCGCCGATGGATCCGCGCGACGTCGTCGCCGGAGCGACGGGGAGGGCCGGTGGTGCCGTCGTGGCGGGCGCGAACATCACGACCACGGATCAGGACCAGGAGCGGAACCAGCGTCTCTGGTGGTACCTGCTGTTTGCGGGACTTATCATCCTCGCGCTCGAGACGCTCATCGGCAACCGCCTGTCGCTCGCCGGTCCTGTGCACGCGCAAAGGCCGTCGGTGCCAACGCCGAGAGCGACCGCGATGCCGACAGGACCGGGTGTTAAGCTGGATCCCGGGAGCCACCGCCATGACTGACGATGTCCGCCGCGACGAGTCCTCGTTCGAGCTGGTCGACGTCATCCGCCAGGTGCGGCGCCGCTGGCGGCTGAAGCTTGCGCTGCGCGGGGCGCTGGGGGTCATGGGGCTCGGTCTCGTCGTCTTCCTGCTCTCGGCTTACGGCCTGGAGTCGTGGCGCTTCACGCCGTCGTCCATTGTGACGTTCCGCATCATTTTCGCGCTCGCGTTTGTCGGGCTCACGGCATACCTGCTCGTGCGTCCGCTCATGCGGCCCGCGACCGACGAACAGGTCGCGCTCTACCTCGAAGAGCACGAACCGTCGCTGCAGGCCGCCATCATCAGTGCGGTCGAGGCGGGCCGCCTCCAGGGGGGACTCGCGTATTCGGCGTCGCTCGTCGGTCGGCTCGTGCAATCAGCCGTCGAGAAGTGTCGCGAGATCGAGGGTGGACGGGGTGTCGAGCGCCAGGCGGTCCGACGCTACGGCGCGATACTCATGGCCATGGGTGTCGCAGCGATTGCGCTGTTCGTGCTTGGACCGGCTTACCTCCGACATGCGCTGTCGGCCCTGCTGATCGTCTCAGGGGACGTCGAGGCCGCCGCGCCGTACCGGATCGAGGTCACGCCGGGCAACGCGACGGTTCCCAAGGGTGCGGACCAGACGATCACCGCCCGCCTCTCGGGATTCGCGGCCGACCAGGCCTCGCTGATGGTCAGGAAAAAGCCCGAGGCGGCGTACGAGCGCGTTCCGCTGCTCAAAGGCGACGACGGCAAGTACGAGGGGATGCTGTTCGATCTCGCGGGCCCGGTCGAATACATGGTGGAAGCGAACGGCGTGCGGTCGAGCAGCTACACGCTCAGAGTGGTGGAGCTGCCCTACGTTCAGCATCTCGAACTCGAATATCACTTCCCCGCCTACACCGGGCTCCCGCCGCAGAAGGTCGAAGAGGCGGGTGACATCGCGGTGCTCAAGGGCACGGAGGTCCGACTGCGTGCCGTGCCCACGATGGAGGCGAAGGGAGGCGAGATCGTTCTGTCCGACACCGCGAGGAGCGCGTTGTCGCGCGTGCCGGAGGGAGGGACGCCCGCGCCGCTCACGGGCGCATTCACGGTGGACGTCAAGGGCTTCTACAGAATCGAGCTGGACGGGCCGTCGGGCGAGCGCCTGCCGGCCTCCCCCCAGTACACCATCGACGCGCTGCCCGACCGTCCGCCCGTCGTGTCGATCGCCAAGCCTGGCCGGGATACGCAGGCCTCTCCGATCGAGGAAGTGTTCGTCGAGGCGCGCGCCGACGACGACTTCGGCGTCAAGGACCTCGACCTCGTGTACTCAGTCAACGGCGCCGCGGAGAAGACCATCAGGCTGTTCGACGGCAAGAAGCGGATGCCGGAAGTCACGGCGGGGCACACGTTCTACCTCGAGGAGCTCGACGTCAAGCCTGGCGACTTCGTGTCGTACTATGCGAAGGCGATCGATAACGACGCCGTCGACGGCCCCAAGCCGGCCATGAGCGACATGTACTTCGTGCGGGTGCGGCCGCTCAGCAAGGACTTCAAGCGCGCCGCGTCCGATGCGCAGCAGGGCGGCGGCGGTGGCGGCGGGGGGCAGAGCCAGGTGGGTGCCCTCTCCGAGCAGCAGCGCCAGATTGTCGCGGCGACGTTCAACGTGCAGCGCGACCGCAGGAAGCTGACGCCCGACAAGGTGCGCGAAAATTCCACAGTCATTGCGCTGTCGCAGTCCCGGCTGCGTGAGCAGGTGGACGGCCTGCTCACGCGGATGAACAGCCGACTGGTTCAGCAGGACCCGGCCTTCAGGAAGGTCGCCGAGCTGCTGCCGCAGGCGGTCGCCGAAATGAAGACTGCCGAATCGCGCCTGCACGCCGTGAAGCCAGAAGGCGCCCTGGCGCCGGAGCAGAAGGCGCTCCAGTTCCTCCAGCAGGCGGAAGAAGAGTACGAAATGCAGGTGCAGGTCCAGCGCCAGCAGGGCGGCGGTGGCGGCGGCGGTGGCAGCGCCATGTCGCAGGACCTTGCTGACTTGTTCGAGATGGAGCTCGACAAGATGGCGAACCAGTACGAAACACGCCAGCAGGCATCGCAGCAGCAGTCCGACCAGAAGCTCGACGAGCTGTTGGAGAAGCTGAAAGAGCTTGCCCGGCGGCAGGAGCAGGAAGCCGAACGCCAGTGGCGCCGCGCGGCGCTGGGCCAGCAGGCCGCTGGAGGCGGCTCAGGGCAGCAGCAGCGGGACATCGCCGACCAGGCGGCGGAGGCCGCCCGCCGCCTGGAGCAGCTTGCGCGCGAGGAGAACCGGCCCGAGCTCACGCAGTCGGCGCAGCAGCTGCGTGACGCCGCCGACGCGATGCGCCGCGCGGCCGCGAACGGACAGCGGACCTCGGCCGGGCAGGCCGCTGCGGCGCTCGACCGGCTCAAGGACGCGGAACGGAGGCTGGAGCAGTCTCAGTCGGGCCGCGCCGCGCGTGACGTCAGGAATGCGCAACAGCAGGCCGAGGAGCTCGGCCGCGAGCAGCAGCAGATTGCCGACGCGGTCAAGGGTCTCGACGCGGCGGCGGAGCGCCGCCAGGACAAGGCGCAGCAGCTCATCGACCGCAAGAGCGCCCTGGAAGAAAAAGTGGGCGAGCTCGAGAAGCAGCTCGATCGGACCGCGGGCGACCTGCGCGCCGGCGAGAAGGAAGCGGCGCGGAAGTTGTCCGAAGCCGCCGGATCGCTCCGGGACAACAAAGTCCGCGACAAGATCAGGTACTCGAGCTCGATGATCAGGGCAGGCATGTCGCCCGGCGATCAGCAGCCCATCGAGAATTCAATCGGCTCGAATCTCGATACGCTGAAGAACACGCTCGGGCAGGCGGCGTCAGCATTGGGCAGGCCGAGCCGGTCAGACACGATGAACCAGGCGCTCGACAAGGCGCGCCAGCTCGCGCGCGGAGTCGATTCGCTCGATCAGCGGCTGCGTGAGCGCCAGCAGGGGCGCAGTGGCCAGCAGGGGCAACCGGGTCAGGGACAGCCGTCGAACGACGGGCGCGAGGGCCAGCCTGGGCAGCCGGGCCAGAACGGTAGACAGGGCCAGGGCGCGCAGCAGAGTGGCCAAGGCGCGCAGGGTCAGCAGGGTCGGCAAGGTCGGAATGGGCAGCACGGTGAACGCGCCGGGGGTAACGGCACTCCGGGACAGTCTCCGAACGGCGACGCCTCTGCGCAGTTCAACAACGATGGCGGGGGAACCGGACGGCCGGGAAATCTCGGTGGGCAGTTCGAGGTCGGGGACATCCGGCAGTTCCGCGGCGAGGCGCGCCAGTTCGCCAGCGACGCGGCGCAGCTTCGCCGGATGGTGCAGGGGCAGGGAGTGGACCCGAAGGTGCTCGACGAAGTGCTCCGGAACCTCAAAGCGCTCGACGACGATCGGGTGTACCAGGATGCCGCGACACTCGAGCGGCTTCAGTCGTCGGTGGCAGAAGGGATGAAGCGGTTCGAGTTCAGCCTGCGCCGACAGGCAGAGTCGAAGGGGAGCGAAGTTTTCCTCTCCGGCGCGGACGACGTGCCGGAGCAGTATCGCAAGCTGGTCGATCAGTACTACAAGTCGCTGTCGAAGGGATCCGCGGACCGTCCAGCGCCGGATCCGAAGCCGACAGACAAGAGGTAGTTCCGTCGATGAAGCGCCTGCTCGTCGCGTCGTGCATCATCGCGCTGGCGGCAGGGGCCGCGGGGGCGCAGGGGCTCCGCCCGGGCTGGGGCCGTCTGCGAACTGCCCCGCCACGGTTCCCGGGCCCTGAGAGCTTCGACGGCGCGTTCACGTTCTGCAGGGGAATGTACACGAGCGATCGGCGCGAGGCAGGCGGCATGGGATGGTGGACCGACTATCCCGACGCCGACATCAACTTTTCCATCCGCCTGTCCGAGCTCACGAAGGTGCATATCAGCAGGCAGCCCGGCGGCGAGCCCAATCATCTCGTCGTCCATCTCACCGACGACGCGCTCTTCAGCTGTCCGATGATCCAGATGGAGGATGTCGGAACGATGCGGTTGAATGACGTCGAGGTCGTGCGGCTGCGCGAGTACCTGCTGAAGGGCGGGTTCCTGTATGTGGACGACTTCTGGGGCGAATGGGCCTGGGACCAGTGGGCCGAAGAGATCGGGCGCGTGCTGCCGCCCGCCGAGTATCCGATCAAGGACATCAGGCCGGGCCACCAGTTGTTCCGCCAAATGTTCGTAATCGACAAGCTGCCACAGATTCCCTCGATCAATTCGTGGATGCGGATGGACGGCGCCACGTCGGAGCGCGGGGAGGAAACCGCGGTTCCGGACATCCGCGGAATCGCCGACCGCAACGGACGGCTGATGGTCGTGATGACACACGACACCGACATTTCCGATGCGTGGGAGCGGGAGGGAGAGGACCCCCGGTACTTCTACCAGTTTTCCCCCGACGGCTACGCCGTGGGGATCAACGTCGTCATCTACGCCCTCACACACTGACGCCCGTCGACGTGCAACAGGTAGCACGTCGCACGTCGTCCGTCGTCCGTCGCACGTCGTACGTCGTACGTCGTACGTCGTACGGTTGCACGTTGCACGTTGCAACGTTGCACGTTATCGCTCCTGTGCGGTAATCCGACCGAGCGTCGCGCCTGCACAGAAATAGATCGCGCCGTCGGGTCCGACGACGACGAGGTCGATTGGCCCGACCGCGTCCTGGAGGAGCATGTCGCTCCCATCGATGCGATCCGGCCGCACCTCGGAGAGGCGTATTCGCTCGATGTGCCGCCCTGACGCCGACGCCACCAGCAGCGTGTGGTCGAACCCCGGTATCGCGCTCCGGCTGTAAAACGCAAGTGAGCCGCTGCCTCCCGGCAGCGGATAGCGGGCACGCACGGCGGCCCTGAGGGGCCGGCCCTCCATGGCGACTCCGCTCAGGTGGGCCTCGCCGTTCTGATCATCCGCCAGCCACGCGATGCCGTTTCGCGGGTCCAGTGCGAGGCCGCGCGGCGACTGCAGGCCTTGCGCGATGGCGGGCCGGCTCCCCCATTGATCTCGCGGCATCGTGCCGTCCCTGTTGAGGCGCAGCAGCGTGCCAGGGAAGCCAGGCGCGCCGATCGCGAGATATAACTTGCCGTCGGGACCGATACGCAGTGCCGCCGCGGCGGCGGTAACGGGAGGACCTTCCGCCTCCAGCAGCACGGCCCGTTCCGCGAGCGTGCCTCGAAGCTCGCGGTAGCGGGTTACAAGGAAGGCATCGCCGGATCCGGTACGAGCCGTGAGCACGGCGAAGACGAAATGGGTCCGCTCGAAGTCGGGGTCGATCGCGATCGACAACACACCGTCTGCGTCGTCGTCCCCGACCGTCGTCGAGAGCGCAGCGGGAGCCTGGAGGTGCCCATCCTCGACGATCAGCATGCGTCCCCGTCGCTCCGCGATGAGCAGGCGCCCGTCCGGGAGAAAGGCCGCGTCCACCGGATCGATCAGGCCGTGGACGACCTTGTCGACACGCAGCGACACGCCATCCGCCGTCTGCGCAATCATCGTCGCGGGCCAGTCTGCGGGCGCGGTGGACGTGGCGCCGGCCACGGTGACGGCCAGCGGCGATGACCGGGGGCTCTCGGCGTCCGGCGTGAACGCCGCGATTTCGAGCGTGTGGTGACCAGGGAGTAAATCGGGACCCTTGCCGGTGCAGGTGAAACTCTGAGCCGCGGCGCCAGGCGCGCACGACACGCTGGAGAGCACGGACCGGACGCCGTCGACGTAGATGGCGTACCCGAGGGCGCCGGCCTGTGCCGCGTCGTCCGCTGCCTGGTCCCATCCGACGCGCTCGCGGCCGGTGATGGTGTCGGCCGGCCCTGACCCCGATGTCGGCGCGGGAGACGGATCTTTACTGCACGCGGCGAGCGCCAGCATGGTGATCGCGAGCGACAACTGCAAGAGGCGCGACACGCCCCTCATCATAAGCGCCCGCCGGTTCGGGCCGGGGTAAGATCCACGCCATGCCAATCCGACGATGCGCCGCGGTCGTTGCGCTCTTCGCGGTGATCGGGGCGCGTGCCGGGGCCCAGCCGGTCGTCCGGGCCCGCGTATTCGTCTCGGGACTCTCGTCGCCCGTCGCGTTCGTGCAGGATCCGTCGAATGCCGCCGTGCAGTTCGTCGTGGAGCAGGGGGGTCGCATCCGCGTCGTCAACGGCGGCGCGCTGGTCGCGACAGACTTTCTCGACTTGCGCCCGGCGATCAGTTCCGGGGGCGAACGAGGCCTCCTCGGTCTCGCGTTTGCGCCCGACTACGGCACGAGCCGGCGCTTCTATGTGAACTTCACGGACCCGGCCGGCAACACGGTCGTGGCCCGGTTCAAGCGCTCGGCGGATCCGCTGGTGGCCGATCCGGCGACACGGTTCGATCTGCGCTGGGGTACGACGGGCGTGAAATACATCGCGCAGCCCTACGCCAACCACAACGGTGGCAACCTTGCGTTCGGTCCGGACGGGTACTTGTATATCGGCATGGGCGATGGCGGCTCGGGGGACGACCCCGGCAACCGTGCGCAGAACCCCGCGGAGTTCCTCGGCAAGATCCTTCGGGTCGACGTGAACGTCGCGGACACCGATCCGGCGGGGTATGTGGTGCCGTCGTCGAATCCGTTCCTCACCGGCGGGCCCGCGGGAACGCTGCCGGAAATCTGGAGCTTCGGAGTGAGGAACCCCTGGCGGTTCTCGTTCGACCTGCCGGCACGGGGCGGGACAGGGGCGCTCGTCATCGCCGATGTTGGCCAGGGTGCGTGGGAGGAAATCGACTATCAGCCCGCTGGCCGCGGCGGCGGCAACTACGGCTGGCGCGTCCGGGAAGGCGCGCACGACCATCTCACCTCTCCTCCGGCCGCGTTCCTGCCATTGACCGATCCGATCCACGAGTACGATCACTCCGTGGGCCAGTCGATTACCGGTGGCGTCGTCTATCGTGGCACCGCCCTTGGCGCCGGGTTCCGCGGGCGTTATTTTTTCGCCGACTACGTCCAGGGACGTGTGTGGACGATCGGCCTGACGATCGACTCCGCAACCGGCAACGCAAAGGCAACGGCGCGTCTCGACCATACCGCGGACCTCGGGGGTTCGACCGTCGTCGGCAAGATCAGTGCGTTTGGCGTCGACGCGGACGGCGAACTGTACATCGTCAACCACACCGGTGGCAGCATCGTGAAGGTGCTGAGTCTCCCCATCGTGCCGGCGGCGCCGACCAACCTCCGCATCGTCCGCTAATCTCCGGCGCCGTCAATTCCGGATGACGAGCTTTCCGATGCGGCCGTGGTCGCCGGCGCCCCAGCCGTTGCCGGCACCGGGCACGAAGCTCACCGTATCGACGCCGGCGCCACACGCGGGCGCCCACGTCCTGCCGTCGTCCGACGACCAGTCCATGCCGGAGGGCCCGGCGGCGACAAAGGAGGCTGCCGTGCCCGGCACCCACGCGACCACCGA
Source organism: Acidobacteriota bacterium (assembly GCA_031361295.1). Lineage (GTDB taxonomy): Bacteria > Acidobacteriota > Vicinamibacteria > Vicinamibacterales > 2-12-FULL-66-21 > JALZOC01. The sequence goes on from JANMCN010000240.1 coordinate 78,947, forward strand.
CCGGTAGCCGTTCACGCCGCGCGCCGACGCGATCCACGTGGCGCCGCCGTCGGCCGTCGTCGCGGCGTTGTTGACGGCGTCCGCTTCGCGCCGGTAATTTCCGCCGCCGACGACGCCGTGGATCCGATCGCGGAAGGCTATGGAGAAAATCCCGGAGGACTCACTCGAGGGCACCCGCGTTGCGGCAACCGTCCATGCGCGTCCACCGTCAATCGAATGGAGAACACGGCTGGCCCCGGTCGCGATCCAGACATCATTCCGGCCGCTGACGGCGACGTTGGTGCCGCTCGCCGCGAATGCCCCTTCCCCCGGGAGCGCGGCCGGAAGCCGGTCCGCGGGCACGCGCGTCCAGGTGCGGCCGCCGTTCGTCGTGGCCAGGATGACGAAAGCGCCGGCAATCGAGTCACCGACGGCCACGCCGCGCTCCGCATCCCAGAATGCCATCGCATCGAGGAATACCTGCGGATCCGAATTGGCGAACTGAAGCCCCCAATGTTCGCCGCCGTCGGTCGTCTTGTAGATGCGCGACGCCTCACCGGGGCCGATGCTGAGCGCGTACGCGACCTGGTCGGCCATCGCGTCCACATCGCGAAAATCGAGCGCCGCCGTTCCTGGAATCGCCCGGATTTGCCAGGTGGCGCCTCCATCGATCGTCCGCAGCACCGTTCCACCCGCGCCACCGGCCCACGCCACCCGCGTCGAGACGGCACTCAGCCCTCGGAGCCGGACCGTGACGCCGCTGGTCTGGGGTTCCCACTTGCACTTGGGCGTCGCCCGGGCGACAACGAGGCCGCACGCCACGAGGACGGAGAGCAGAAGTCGGGCCGCCATGGGGGGCCATTCTAAGCCGGACCGCATCCCGCGGCGCAGCCGCTGGAGGATGCTCCGCGTCACGAACTACGCGGGACATTTCCGGTGGACTGCGGAGGACAGCGGAGACCGCAGGCGAAGTGGTTGCGGGCAGCGGACTGGAAGAGAGACACGTTCGGGCGCGGCTCTCGCCGTGTTCGTGTGTTGAGTCCGTGCCTTCGCGATCTGTCGCTAACTGTCGGCGTCCGCCGTTGTCTGGCTTCCCGGACTCTCGCGGGTGAGACCCGCTTTCAACATCGTGACGGCGGTATAGACGACGACGACGATGACGAGCCAGCGGACGGCGTAGATGGGCATCGACTTGACGATGAACGCCGCCAGGAGCACGCCTGGGACGCCGCCGATGGCGAGACCCAGTGCCGCCCGCATTCCGTAGCATCGCTCCCGGATGAACCGGAGGCTGCCGACGGGCATGAGGAACGCGCACGAGCCCATCATGATTGGGAACGCCGCGGTGGGATTCATCCCGAGCAGGCTGACCAGGATCATGCAGGGCGCATAGAGACCGATGCCCAGGGACATCAAGGCCCCCAACACGAAGTTCACCGCAATGCCGATCAGCAGCTTTGCGCCGCGCACGCCGAGGGCCTCTCCGCCGCCGGGGAACAGGCTCATCTGGGTCATGAACATCAGCAGGGCGGCCCCGAGCAGGGCCACGCCCATCCCGACCTGGACCTTCTGCCGCGGCCACGACGCGACCACCCCGGCCCCGAGCCATGCCCCGAGCACCGCCGCCGCGATCAACGCAAACAGCGTCATCACGTCCACCTGCACGATGGTCGTATAGATGAACGCCTGCACGACCGTGGGCAGCGTGTGGCCGACGTTCAATGTGCCGGGGATGACGCGATCCGGCACGACGCGAAGCGCGCGGAAGATCGCCGTGGTCGTCGCGAACGAGCCGATCCCGAGAGTGTCGAAGAAATTCGTGACGGCGCCGATTCCCACTTGAACGGCGGTGGGCGCGCCCGCGTCTGTCGCCGGAGACGCGTCCACACGCGGCGCGCGGCGGATTGCCATGACGGCGGACGACCAGCCCGTGACGAACACCGCGGTCAGCACGCCGAGCGCCGTCTGCAGCGCGACAATCGGGTTCAGTCCCATTGCGGTGGTGTCTCCTGGCACACTCCGGCTGGATGCAGGTCCGGGCGGGTTGTTCCGGGATGATAACCCACTATGTCACCCGGACGGCGGACCTGCCCGGTGGAGAGTGGACGCTGGTGGCAACGGCCACTCAGGAACGGAGCCTGGTCTGAAATTCCGCGTAGGAGACGAGCATGCTCCGTTCGAAGGCGTCGGGAAAGGCCACGCCGCTGCCGATGGCTTCGAGGAGGCTGACGATCGCGGCGCCGCCCGCCTGATCGAACATTTCCTGCACCGCCACGGCACTCTGCGCGTACGCGAGCGTGGCGTCGGCGGCGGACAGCGTGGCAAACGAGCCCTCGAGGCGCGGCAGCGGAATCAACGCCGGCGCCGCGCGCACACGGGTGCGCCGGCCCTCGGGCGCACTCCCTTCGAACCGCACGGCAAGCCCCTCGTCGAGCCAGAACGGCACGCCCCGGGGGGCGATGCTGTGCACGAGGGCGTGCGTGAACTCGTGGGTGAGGACGCGCTCGAATTCCACGGCATCCGCGAGCGCGCCTTGGACGGGCACGCGGATGCGTCCGTCGTACGCACCCCCCGCCCATTCGGGCGACTGCGTGATGTCGTGGAACTGTTCGCGCGTGTAGAGGACCACGGTGATGACTTCGGTCGGGTAGGTGTAGAGCGCGGTGCCGATCCGGAGGTAGGCGGCCTCGAGAACCGCCACCGCGCGGTCCGCGAGCTCCGCTTCGGCGGGGCCTTCGAAGAGAACAGTGAAGTGATTCGCCAGCTTCCGGCGGAACCCGCTGTGAAGAGTCGCCTCCTTGCGCCAGGCCTCGAGCTGGTGCAGCAGCCGCGGATGACGGGGGGCGTATGCGAGCGCCTGCTGGTACGCGCCGATCGCGCCATCGATGTCGCCGGCCTGATAGAGCACCGCTCCGAGCACGAGCGATGCCTCCGTGAGCGCCGGTTGGATCGCGAGCGCATCGAGCAGCAGCCGGCGAGCGTCGTCCTCGCGTCCTTCCAGGCGCGCGCAGATCCCGGCGCCGAGCAACAGCGCCGGCTGCTGCGGCGCGATCTTGAGGGCGGCGTCGAAGGCGGCGGCGGCGTCGGAGACGCGTCCGGCATTCAACGCGTCCCATCCGGCTCGCGCGAGCGGCGTGGACGTGCCCTGGCGGGCGGCCGGGGCGGCGCTGGCTGCCAGGCAGAAAATCAGGATCGGCACAAGAGGGCGCACGACCCCGATCATACCGGGGATCCCGCGCGGGTTTCTCCCGCTCCGCCGGCGGCCCGCGGCCGGGGTCTTCCAAATCGCATCCCGCCCGCGCGGCCGGACCGAACTGGTGGTACGCTCAGAAGGTCTCCTGGAGGTGACGATGTTCAAACTGTTGTCTGCCTGCGCGGGTGTCCTGGCTACCGCTGCAGCGTTCGGCTGGGCGCAAGGCCCCGCGACTCCGCCGGGTCCGACCGAGCTCAAGGTCGGCGATGCCGCCCCTCCGTTTGCGCTGAAGGGCTCGGACGGAACGATCCACAAGCTGTCGGATTACGCCGGGAAGTTCGTCGTCCTCGCGTGGTTCCCGAAAGCGTTCACCGGAGGTTGAACGGCCGAGTGCAACTCGCTCCGTGCGAGCGGGGAACTGATTCGAGCCTTTGACACCGCCTACTTCATGATCAGCGTGGACACGCCGGAGGACAGCAAGGCGTTTGCCGAAAAGGAACACGCGGATTTTCCCATCCTGAGCGATTCCGAGAAGACCGTCGCGAACGCGTACGGCGTGATCCCGCCGGGGCGACCGCCCGATCGCCAGTTCGCCTCACGCTGGACGTTCTATATCGACCCGAAAGGGAAGATTGCCGCGATCGACAAGGAAGTGAAGCCGGCGTCGGCCGGGGAAGCGGTCGTGGCGAAGCTGGCCGAGCTCGGCGTGCCGAGAAGGAAGTCGTCCG